>NZ_JBDPMH010000029.1:0-92692 GCF_039871735.1 Plantactinospora sp. B24E8 | reverse complement strand
TCGCATCACGAACCGGCGCCACCCGATCAACCACCTTCTCGAACGGCACCTCATTGTCATACGCACCCAACGTCACATCACGAACCCGCCCCAACAACTCCACAAACGACGGATCCCCCGAAAGATCAGTCCGCAACACCACCAGATTCGTAAAATAACCGACCAGACGTTCCAGTTCGGGTTCGTCCCGGCCGAGCACCGTGGCACCGACCGCCACGTCGTCCTGACCCGAATACCGCGACAACACCACCTTCACCGCCGCCGCCAACACCACGAAGAGCGACACCCCGTGTTCCTGGGCGAAGGCGCGTAGCCGGGCGCAGAACCGCGCGTCCCGGCGGTCGGTGAACGCCTCCGCCGAGAACGACGGCACCGGCGGGCGGGGCCGGTCGGCGGGCAGTTCGAGGGCGGGCACCCCGGCCAGCCGCTCCTGCCAGTACCCAAGTCGGCGTTCGAGGGCGTCCCCCCGCAGCCACTCCCGCTGCCAGACGGCGAAGTCGCCGAACTGCACCGGCAGTTCGGGCAGCGCCGGCTCCCGACCGGCCGCCAGGGCGGCGTACGCCTCGGAGAGTTCCTCGGCGATAACCCCGAGAGACCAGCCGTCGGTGCAGATGTGGTGCATGGTGAGGCAGAGCAGGTACTCCGCCTCGGCGAGCCGCACCACCCGGGCCCGGAACAGCGGACCGGCCGCCAGGTCGAACGGCCGTCGCGCCTCCTCCGCCGCCTCCCGCATGGCCCGCTCGGCGGCCTGGGCCGCCGGCAGGTCGGCGAGGTCGGTGACCGGCAGCTCGACCCCGGCCGGGAGGACGACCTGGTGCGGCACGCCGTCCGTGGCCCGGTAGACGGTTCGCAGGACCTCGTGCCGACGTACGACGACGGTGAGCGCCGCCCGCAGCGCGGCCAGGTCGACCGCGCCGCGTAGCCGGTAGACCCGGGGCACGTTGTACGACGAGCCGCCCGGGCTCAACTGCTCGATGAACCAGAGCGCCTCCTGTCCGAAGGACAACGGCGAATTCGTCAGTTGGTCCATTCCCCCACCTTCGTCGTACAAGGGATCGGTCGTGGCCACGGCGGCCGGGCGGACAGTCAGGACGCCAGGGGATAACCCGGCAGCGGGTACCGTCGGCACAGCTCGGCCACCGTCCGCCGGACCTCGGCCCGGACGTCGGGGTCGAGTTGGTACGACTCGTCACTGGTCGGCTTGACGTGGCACAGGATGTGGTCGAGGAGCCGGGCGAGCACCGGCATCTGGTCCGGTCCCATCCCACGCTGGGCGAGGGTGTTGGTGCCGAGACGCATCCCGCTGGCCACCGTGGGCGGGCGGGTGTCGCCGGGGATCCGGTTCTTGTTGACGACGATGCCGCAGCTCTCCAGGGCGGATTCGGCGACGGTGCCGGTCAGCCCGTGACTGACCAGGTCGACCAGGACCATGTGGTTGTCGGTGCCGCCGAAGAGCACCGCGAAGCCCTCGGCGGACATGCTGTCGGCCAGGGCGGCGGCATCCGCCACGATCAACTCGGCGAGTTCCCGGAACTGCGGTGTGGTGACGAGTCCGAGGGCGTGCGCCTTGGCCGCGACCGCGGCGAGGTTGGGGGTCCCCTGGCTGAGTGGGAAGATGGCGCGGTTGAGGGCCTGGGCCAGGGTCGGTCCACCGGGGCGGACCGGGGTGTCGTGGTCGGCGCCCAGCAGGATGAGACCGCCCCGGGGGCCGTAGAGCTGCTTGTAGGTGCTGGTCGTGGTGACGTGCGCGTGGTCGATCGGGCTGGGGTGGAGTCCTGCGACGACCAGGCCGGCGATGTGCGACACGTCCGCGACCAGCCAGGCGCCGACGGCGTCGGCGATCTGGCGGAACGCGGCGAAGTCGAGCGTACGTGGGTAGGCGCTGGCGCCGCAGACGATCACCCGGGGACGGTGCCGCTCGGCCAGTTCGCGTACGGCCGGCAGGTCTATCCGGCCGTGTTCGTCGAGTCCGTAGTGGACGGCGTCGAAGTAGCGCCCGGTGACGCTCGCGGCGGCCCCGTGGGTGAGGTGCCCGCCGGCGTCGAGGTCGAGCGCGAGCATCGTCTCGCCGGGCCGCATCAGGCTGAACAGCACGGCGAGGTTGGCGGAGCTGCCGGAGTGCGGCTGCACGTTCGCGTGGTGGGCGCCGAACGCGGCGCGGGCGCGTCGGACCGCGATCCGTTCGACCTCGTCGGCGACCTCGCAACCCGCGTGGTACCGGGCCCCGGGGTATCCCTCGGCGGTGATGTTGCCCAGCGCCGTACCGGCGCTGGCCAGTACGGGAGGCGGTGCGACGCTGGAGGCCGCGACCATCATGAGGGTGTTGCTCTGCCGGTGCAGATCTTGTTCGAGCAGCGTGAAGAGCTCCGGATCGCGCTGTGCCAACTCCTCGAACGCGAGGTGCTGGAAATCCTTCAGACTGCCAGGTGAAGCGCTATTTGAGCGCACGCCGTCCAGAGTCATCGGCCCCCCATTCTGCGCGATAGCCGAGCGAGAGTCTATAGGCACGAAGCGACGGATCGGTTCCGCGATATTCGGGCATAGTCCCCCGTCCCGTCATCACTCGGACCTCCGACAGAACGGCGACCAGCAGACATACGACAGTTACGGCAAGATCGGATCAACAACTGACCCACCGTCGGTTCCCATCCGGCACAAATCTGGTCACAAAGGCCGCGACCACGGCTGCGACCTGCGGTTTTTCGGTATTCCGCAACCACCTCGCACGACCCGCGACAGCCACCCGAGGCCCCGCGGACAACGTCCGGAGTCGATTACCTGATCATCTCGGTCCGCGCGGAACAGCAATAAGAAAGATCATCGACGGCATCCGGAGGGTGGGTACGACATGCTGTCCCCAGCTGATCTTCCATGGCTGGCCGGACAGCACGCGAGGGCCCCCGGGAATGCGACATCCGTATTGACGCGAATCGCGGCTGACACCATACTGCCCTTCGGCGATACTCGTCACGGCACGGACGCCGGTCCGCGTCGGAGCACTCGGTCCGGGTGGTCGCCGGAATCCGGTGCACTCCCTGCCCGCGGCGCAGACGCGGCCCGTCAGACACGTGTCGCGGGCCGGTCGTCGGCCCCGTCGGGCCAGGCGGGGGCGGCGGAGGTCCCGGGTCGTTTCGGACCCGGCGCGGCGGCGGTCGGCACGGGCGGGTTCGTCGCGCGGGGACAGCGGGGTTCGGCTCGCACGGGGGAGGCGTTTTGTTCGGCGACGGTTCCGGCACGTTTCAGGTCGTACTCAACGCCCGGGGCCAGCGTTCGGTGTGGCCACTCGGCCGGCAACTGCCGGCGGGCTGGTCCGCCGAGGGCGAGCCGACGGATTTCGCCGCGGCACTCGCGTACGTCGAACGCGCCTGGACCGATCTGACGCCCCTCCCCCCCACGGCACCGGCGGAGCCCGGACACCCCGATCTCCCGGCCATGGCCCGGCCGGACGGCCCGGAGCCGGCCCGTACCACCGGGCCGGACACCGCTCCCCCCCTGGCCGGGCAGCGCTCCGATCCCTTCCTCCCGCTGCTCTGGTGGCCCGGTGGTGGTTTCCGTGGCGCACCCCGGCCGATGCCCGCCCCCGAGGCTGGCGATCCCGGCGAGGAACTGGTGACCGCCCTGGCGGCGCTGCTGTTGCGTTACGGCACGGCGCGGGATCTGCACCTCACCCTGCGCGGGGAGGACCGACGCGAGGACCTCCGCCTGCCCTATTCCGCCCTCGGACCCGTCGACTCGGCGCTCGGTCCCACGCTGTCCGCCATCCGACAGGCGGTCCGGACGACCCGCCGAGCCGCCGGCGGCGGCGACATCCAGGGGACATTGCGACTACGCCCGCAAACCGACGAGCCCGACGACGAACGCCAGCCCTGGCTCGTCCTGACCGACGGTTCGCTGCGTTGGGAGGGCCCGGACTCCCCGGTCGACCCCCAGGGCCCGGACCGGGTGCTCGCCCATCTCCTCGCGTTCGTACACGCCGCCCGGACGGCGGCGGAGACGCCGGTCGGCCTGGTACCGATCCTGACACCGGGTGAACGGGACCTGATCGCGCGGGTGAACGCCACCGGGCGCCCGGAGCATCCGACACCGCTGCTGCACCGCCTCGTCGAGGAGGCCGCCGCCCGGTACCCCACGGAGACCGCGGTCGTGCACGGCGAGGTCCGACTCACCTTCGCCGAGTTGGACGCCCGGGCCGCCGCCCTGGCCGCGGCGCTCGTCGCGCGGGGAGCCGGCCCCAACCGGCGGGTCGGGGTGCTCGCCACCCGTGGCGCCGAGTTCGTGGTCGCGGTGCTCGGCGTGCTGAAGGCCGGTGCCGCGTACGTTCCGCTCGACCCGGGGCTGCCCCCGGCGCGTCTGGCCACGCTGCACCGCCTCGGCGCGGTCGTCGACCTGGTCGCGGAGGAGCGGCACGCCGACCGGGCCCGTGGGCTCGGGGCCGACCCGCTCGTGCTGGGCGTGTCGGATCCGGTCGACGGAACCCCGGCCGCCGCCCCGGCCGCGGTCGCCCCGGACGACCTGGCCTACGTCATCTTCACCTCCGGCTCCTCCGGAGAGCCGAAGGCCGCGCTCCTGGACCACCGTGGCCGGGTGAACATGATCGAGGACCTGAACTCCCGGTTCGCCCTCGGTCCCGGCGACCGCAGCCTGGTCGTCTCGTCCCCGAGTTTCGACATGTCGGTCTACGACATCCTCGGCACCCTCGCCGCCGGTGCGACCGTGCTGCTGCCCGACCGCGACCTGGAGTACGACGTCCGGCACTGGGCCGAGTTGGCCGACCGGGAGGGTGCGACGGTCTGGCACTCGGTCCCGTCCTCGATGGAGATCTACCTGCGGACGGTCGGCGACCGCGCGATGGGGCGCTTCCGCCTCTTCCTGCTGGGCGGCGACTGGATTCCGGTGGACCAGCCGGCCCGGCTGCGGCGGCTCTTCCCCGACTGCCGGGTGGTCAGTCTCGGTGGCGCCACCGAGGTGTCGGTGGACAGTGTGGTCTACGAGGTCACCGACGCCTGCGACGGCTGGCGGTCGGTGCCGTACGGCCACCCGCTGGCCAATCAGACCGCCTACGTCGTCGACGGGTTCGGCGGGCTGGCCGGGGTGGACCAGGTCGGTGAGCTGGTACTCGGCGGTGTCGGTGTCGGCTGGGGGTACGACGGCCGTGCAGGGTTCACCGCCGAGCGTTTCGTCCCGGACCCGTTCGGACCACCGGGTGGCCGGCTCTACCGCACCGGTGACGCCGCCCGGCTGCGTCCGGACGGCGACGTCGAGCTGCTGGGCCGACTCGACCAGCAGGTGAAGATCGGCGGTGTGCGGATCGAGCTGGGCGAGATCCAGGCCGTGCTGCGGGAGCATCCGGCTGTCGCCGACACGGTGGTGGTGCCCCGGAGGGCTGCCGACGGTCGGGCCCGGTCGCTCGCCGGTTTTGTCGTCGCCCGGCCCGGAGTCGACCTCGACGGCCTGACCGACCGGCTGCGTGGACACCTGGTGGAACGGCTGCCGGCGACGATGGTGCCGGCGCAACTCACCGTGTTGGACGCGCTGCCGGTGAACGTCAACGGCAAGGTGGACCGTCGGGCTCTGGAGGCGGCGGTGTCGGTGTCGGAACCGGGCGTCGCCGGACGACCGGGGCCGGACGCCGCTGGCGACGCCGGGGCCGTCAGCGGCGGTCCGGGGGCCGCCGACGAGGTGACCGACGTCGTGGCGCAGGTCTGGGCCGACGTCCTCGGCCTGCCCGAGCGGCCGACAGCACAGTCGTCCTTTCTCGACCTGGGAGGTGGTTCTCTCGCTGCTATCCAGGTGGCGAACCGGCTGAGCCGTCGGTTCGCGGCCGAGGTCAGGGTGGCGGACCTGTACACCGCGCAGACCGTGGCCGAGGTGGCCGCGGTGGTCCGGCGACGCAGTGGTTCCGCGGCGGCCCGGCCCACGCTCACCCGCAGGACCGGTGGTCGACCCACCTGATGATCACGGGCTCACCCGGGCAGGCACTTCGCCCCGTTGCGGGACGTGGACCGCCGGGCACGCGACACCGACGCCACAAACATTTCCTGATGGTGTACGCGAATGGACGCCCGCCATCAGACCCCGCATCTACCCCGTCGCCGGCCACGTCGACGTCCGGGCGTTTTTCGCTTCCTTTCCACAATAATCTCGACGTCTTTCGGTAACAACTCGGCGCCACCGGCCCATCAGACATTACCGCAGCATCCGGACACAATATTTACGAGCCAGATACCCATTGAAAACAATCTTGGTGACGGTTATTATTCCACCGGGGCGGAACAACGATCTGGACCCGCCCGGCAGCCCAGCTGGCGGCGGCAGATGAAGGCTGCCCATCAATTCCTACCCCAGCTTTTCCATTACGCATGTCCGCCGACCACCGGACGAGGGGGAAGTCTGTGCACGATCCGGATTATCTGATCAAGGAACTGGACCAGCACGTCGAGACACGGATCTCTGCGGACGCCGTCGCGCAGGCCCGCCGGAACTTCTCCTACCTTGGCTACGCCAAGGTGCCGTTCCTGGCGCCACAGACAGTCAAGGACGCCGTCGCCGACGAGGTCAACCGGCTCATCGAGGGGGCCAGCGTACGGCGTGACCTGGAGTTCAAGGAGACGGACTACAGCCCTCGCCGGATGCGGAACGTCCGCCGCGCCGAGATCGCCGAGTACGGCAACGTGATCAAGCGGCTCTACTCCGCCGAACCGCTGCTGCGCGCGATGAGTCAGGTCGCCGGCGAACAGGTCCTGCTCTGCCCCTACGAGCCGGAACAGTTCGTGATCACCTACCTGGAACGTGACGGGGACACCCACGGCTGGCACTGGGACGATTACAGCTTCGCTCTCGTATGGGTGCTCGAATGCCCACCCGTACAGGACGGCGGGTTCGTCCAGTGCGTACCGGGAACCACCTGGAACAAGAACGACCCACAGATCAACAAGACGCTCGTATCCCGCCCCATCTATTCCATTGAACTCTTCCCGGGCGACCTCTACCTGATGCGGACCGACACCACCCTGCACCGCGTCTACCCGGTACAGAATGGACAACGGAAGATAATCAACATGGGCTACGCGTCGGCCGCCGACCTACGCCGTCCGATGTCGCACGAGACCATGGACAATCTGTGGGCCGACCCGGCTCTGACGGGAGAGTGATCGAGGTGTCCGGAAGGCAACGACCCAATCCACGCCGGATCGTGCTCGCGTTCTCCGGCGGACTGGACACCTCCGTCGTCCTGGTCTGGCTCCGCGAGCGCTACCAGTGCCCGATCACCGCGTTCATCGCCGACCTCGGCCAGGGTGCGGAGCTGGACACGGCGGCGCGCAAGGCCGAGCGGCTCGGCGCCGACGACATCCGGGTGGTCGACCTGCGGGACGAGTTCGCCGGGGACTACGCCTTCCCGATGTACCGCGCCGACGCCCTCTACGAGGGTCAGTACCTGATGGGCTCCTCCATCGGCCGTCCGTTGATCGCCGCGGCACAGCTGCGGCTGGCCGAGGAGGTCGGTGCCGACGCGGTGGCGCACGGCGCCACCGGCAAGGGCAACGACCAGGTCCGCTTCGAACTCACCTACGGTGCGCTGCGACCCGACATCCGGGTGATCGCCCCGTGGCGGGAGTGGGAACTGGAGTCCCGCAGCGACCTGCTGGCCTTCGCCGAGAAGCACGGCATCGAGGTCGACCTGAGCAGCGGGGAACGACCCTACTCGATCGACTCCAACCTGCTGCACACCTCGTACGAGGGGGAGGCGTTGGAGGACCCGGCCCAGGCCGCCCCGCCCGGCCTGCTGACCCGGGTCCGTGACCTGGTCGACGCGCAGGCCGAGCCGGAAACCGTCCGGATCGCATTCGAGGCCGGCAATCCGGTCGCCGTCGACGGGGTCAAGCTCGGGCCGGCCGGCGTGCTGCAGCGCCTGGACGAGATCGGCCAACGGCACGGCATCGGGCGCCTCGACATCGTGGAGAACCGGATCTTCGGCATGAAGACCCGCAACATCTACGAGGCGCCCTCCGGCACACTGCTCTGGCAGGCGCACCGGGCGGTGCAGTCGCTGGTACTCGACCCCGAGGTGCTGCATCTGAAGGACGAGCTGATGCCGAGGTACGCCAGCCTCGTCTACCGCGGTCTCTGGTTCGCCCCGGAGCGGCTGATGCTGCAGACCGCCATCGACTGGAGCCAGCAGTCGGTGACCGGGGAGGCGTCGTTGCTGCTCTACCGGGGCAACGTCCAGGTGGTCGGACGCAGCTCGCCACACAGCCGCTACGACGCCGCCTTCGCCACCTTCGAGGCGGACGATGTCTTCGACCAGCACGACGCCACCGGATGGCTGCGGGTGAACACGGTCCGGTTCCGTGCCGGCCGTCGTCCCCGGCCGGCCGGTGACGACACCGTGCAGGCCATGGCGAGCGAGGTACCGGCCCCGTGAGGATCGCGTTTCTGGGGTACGGCGAACTCGGCGCGAACGTCCTGCGGGGCGTGCTGGCCGAACACGAGGTCGTGCTGGTGGTGACCCACCGGGCCGACTTCTCCGGGCTCGGTGAACCGGACGTCGAGCTGGTCGCGGGTGAGCTCGGCGTCCCGGTGTGGTATTCCGCCCACGCCCGCGAGCCGGAGCTGCACGAGCGGCTGCGCGAGGCGCGACCCGACGTGATCCTCTCGACCAACTGGCGGACCCGGGTACCCGCGGAGGTGCTGTCGATCCCGCACCGGGGCGCGATCAACGTGCACGACGCCCTGCTCCCCCGGTACGCCGGCTTCGGCGCGGTGAACTGGGCGATCCGCAACGGTGAGACGGAGACCGGGCTGACCGTGCACTACATGGACCGGGAACTCGACACCGGGCCGGTCATCACCCGCAAGGTGGTGAAGATCGGTCCGCACGACTCGGCCGGGTATGTGCTGAACAATCTCCTCGCCGAGTACGTACCCGTCACGCTGCGCGCGCTGGAACTGGTCGAACAGGGGCATCCTGGTGAGCCGCAGCCGCAGACCGGCGGGTCGTTCTACCACCGCATCGGCGAGGCGGACACCCGGATCGACTGGGGGGCGAGCACCACCAGCGTCTACAACCTGATCCGGGGCCAGTCCGACCCGTTCGTGAACGCCTGGACGACACACGACGGGCTACGGCTCTGGATCAAGGCGGCCAGCCAGCCACAACGGGCCCACGGCGGCACGCCGGGGCGGATCATCAAGGCCGCGGAGGACGGTGTGGCGGTCGCCTGCGGGCAGCCGGGCGATCCGGACGCACGTGGGGTGATCCTGCTCCAGGTCCAGGCCGACGGCGCACCACCCGTACGCGCCGTCGACTATTTCCTGCGCTTCGGGGATTATCTCCGGTAACGGACCGACCGCGACCGTGGGCGTGTCTCCACCGGCGGTGGAGACACCCCCACGCGGGTCAGCCGGCGGCGACCGCCTCGATCTCCAACAGCCAACGTCGGTCGTAGATGCCGGTAATGATGATCGTCAGGGCGACCTGGTGGTCCTTCAGGAACTCGTCCCGGATGCGACTGTTCTCCTCGCGGTACCGTCGGTCGCTAAGAAATGTGGTGACCTTGACCAGGTTGTGCGCGTCCATGTCTGCGCTGCGCAGCGTGGTCAGCACGTTCTCCCAGGCCAGACGGCACTGGCTGGCGAAATCCGCGGGAACGTAGCCGTCGGCCCGTTCCGGGACCTGACCACTGACGAATACCAGACGACCCGGCGTGGAAATCTGAATCGCGGGCACATATGAATTGCCGGTCGGAATCTCCGGCGTGGTGACAGCCTGAGGCTTCATGCCGGAATTCTCGCACGGCGCGGGGAAGTGACGCCGGGGCGACCCGCCGGCAACGACCCCACGGCGGCCCCGGGAAACCCGGCGACCCGGAAAGCCCCGCGTTACCAGGAGAAATCTCGGAGCACACCGTTACACCGTGAACATCTGTCGGCCCGGCCCCGGCCGGAGTCGCCCAGCACCGGTGGTCGCGGACGTCACCGGTGCGACAGCCAACCCCGCCGACACCTGGTGGTAAGCCGCACGTCGGTATCCGTTCACCCCTGGCCCGGGTGTGGTGTGCACATCGGAGAGTCTTCGGAGCGGCGGCCCCTACCGTGACCGCGTCCTGATCGGCCGACGGCAGTCCGGTCACTCGGACGGTCGTTCCGGATCGGTACAGGGTGGTCGGCATCAACACGAAGACGGCAGGCGTACCCTCGCCGCCCGCCAGCGACGACGGCGCCGGCGGTACGACGGTGGCGTTCCGCATTCTCGGCCCGCTGGAGATCCAGGGTCGCGCGAGCCCGGTGACACCGCCCGGGGCGCGGCAACGCGTCGTCCTGGCCACCCTGCTGTTGCGGGCGAACACGGTGGTGCCGATGGAGAAGATCATCCACCAGGTGTGGCCGCACCACGTTCCACCCACCGCCCGGGAACAGGTCCCGATCGTGGTCGCCGGCCTGCGCCGGCTGCTGCGGGACGCGGGAACGCCGCGGGCCACTGAGGTGCTGCTCACCCGACGGCCGGGTTACCTGATACGGCTGGCTCCCGCGCAGCTCGACGCGCACCGCTTCGAGTCGCTGCTCGGGGAGGCGGACCGGGCGTTGGCCGTCGACCGCCGCGAGGACGCGATCGGGTTGCTGGAGTCGGCGTTGTCGCTGTGGCGGGGGCACCCGCTGACCGGGGTGCCGAGCGGGCAGGCGTCCATCGAAGCGCAACGTCTGACGGAGCTTCGGCTGCGGGCCATGGAGAAGCTCTTCGACGCGCAGCTCGCGTCGGGGCGGCACCGGCAGCTCGTACCTCGGCTGAGCCAGTTGGTCGCCGCACATCCGCTACGGGAACGGCTGCGCGGACAGTTGATGATCGCGCTGCACGCGGTGGGGCGCCGGGCCGAGGCGCTGGAGACGTACCGGGTCGGTCGCCGGTTGACGGTCGCCGAGCTCGGTCTGGAGCCGGGTACGGAGCTGAGGCGGATCGAACAGGCGCTACTGGCCGACACCGTGGTCCACTCGATCGCCGAGGTGAACGACACGTCGCCGGTGACCACCACCCGGGAGCCCGCGGCCCGACACCGGACCGCGCTGCCGTCGGCGTGGCCGGTGCCACCCCCGCCGGCACTGCCCGCCCAGCCGGCACAACTGCCGGCCGACCTGCGCGACTTCACCGGTCGCGGTCCGGAGATCGACGGTGTGCGGCGGGCCATCGACGAGGCGGGTCCCGGCACGCCGTTGGTGGCCGTCACCGGCCCGCCCGGAGTGGGCAAGAGTGTGCTCGCGACGCACCTGGGACACCTGCTGCGGGACCGTTTTCCGGACGGTCAGCTGCACGTCGCGCTGCACGGCGGCGGCCCCGGGGAGATAGCGCGGTCGTTGGCGAGCCTGGTCGCCTCCTTCGGGGTGCCGCCCGCCACGATCCCTGCCGATATCGCCGAGCAGGTACGGATGTTCCGCGCCGTCACGGCCGGCAGGCGCGTACTGGTGGTGGTGGACGACGCGGCGGACCCGGGCGACGGGTGGCTGTTCCACCCGGGCGGACCGGGCTGCGCGGTGCTGGTCACCAGCCGGTTTCGCCCGCCCGGGTCGGCCGGCGTCCGACACGTGCCGATCGACGCGCCCCCCGCCGACGAGGCACTGGCACTGCTGGCCCGCATCGTGGGCCCGGACCGGGTGGCCGCCGAGTCCCAGGCAGCCGCGCGCATCGTCGACTGTTGCGGGCGGCTGCCGCTGGCGGTGCGGATCGCCGGCGCCAGGCTCGCCACCCGGCCGCACTGGTCGCTGACGACGCTGGCGCGACGACTCGCCCCCGCGCGGCGCCGCCTCGACGAACTGCGCGTCGAGGACCTCGACGTACGGGCGACGCTGGAGTCGGCGGTACGGTGTCTGCCGCCCCGGGTGGAGCTGCTCGCCCGGCGACTCGCCCAGCGGGGCGGCCCCGACGTCTCGTCCCGGGCGGCCGCGGCGGTGCTCGGCAGCTCGGTCGAGACCGCCGAGGAGCTGCTTGACCCGCTGGTACGCCACCACGTCCTGGTACCGGCCCACGACGCCGCCTCGACGCGGTACCGGCTGCCCACGCTGACCCGTCTGTATCTGCGCGAGCGGTCGCCCCGGAGTCTGGCGGCCGGTCAGGCGCCGGAGGTGTGAACAGCCGGCCCGTTCCGGGCGACGTGGCGGGAAGCACCGCCGGCCCTGGACTGCTCCCGCAGACACAACCGGACCAGGTCAGGAAACCGGTAACGGGGCGGTAGCGGTGGCCGCGGCGGGACGTACTCCAGGATTCCCCACTCGACAAGCTGGTCCGTCAGGTCCTCCGCACGTGCCCGGCCCACCCCGAGCATCTCGGCGGCGGACCGTGGCGGGAAGGGCGCCGGGTCCAGCTCGACGAGGGACCGCGCGGCCCGTGCCAGTCCGGGCGGCAGGTCGGCCAGGGCCGACCCGAGCGCGGCGCGAACGTCGACCGCGCCGGCCCGCAGCTCGTCGAGGCGTCGCCACGGGTCGGCCAACCGGTCCGCGAGCTCGGCCAGCCGGCGCTCACCCGAGGCCGCGTTCGTCGCCGCGGCACGCAGCGCGAGGGGCAGCCGCCCGCACAGGTCGACGATCCGCCGGGCCGCCGCCGGTTCGGCGGTGGCCCGTTCCCGGCCGGTGACGGCGCCCAGCAGGCCGAGTGAGTCGGCGGCAGAGAGCACGTCCAGTCGGATCCGGTGCACACCGTCCAGCCCGGCCAGGTGTCGCCGGCTGGTGATCAGGACCGCGCAGCCGGCGCCGCCGGGCAGCAGTGGGCGGACGTGCGCCGCCGCCGCGACGTCCTCCACGACAACGAGGAGCCGGCGCGCCGAGGTCACCGACCGCCAGAGCCGTACCTGACCGTCGAGGTCGTCCGGCACCGCACCGGGCGGCAGGTTAAGCGCCGTGAACATCCGGGCCAGGACGGTGGTGGTGTCGGCGCGGCCGACTGCGACGTGGAGCTGCCCGTCCGGAAAGTCCGCACGGACGAGGTGTCCCACCCGGGTGACCAACGCGCTCTTGCCGATGCCGGCGGGCCCGGTGACCACGACGACCGGGACGGCGGTGCCGGTCCGTCCCGGGCCGTTCCGGTTGAGCCACCGACGGATCGTCGTGACCTCGCCGGTGCGGCCGGTGAAGTCGGCGATGTCCGGCGGCAGCTGGGCGGGGACCTCGACCCGCCGGGACCCGTCCGGCGCCACGCCGGTCCGGTCGGCGTCGGCGTCGGCGTCGGCGTCGGCGTCGGCGCGGATGGTCTGTTCGAGCCGGCGTAGCTCGGCACTCGGGTCCAGCCCCAGCTCCCGCACCATCAGCCGACGGCCGGCCCGGTAGACCTCCAGGGCGTCGGCCGTCCGCCCGACCGCGTGCAGCGCCACCATGAGCTGCCCGCGCAGCCGTTCCCGCAGCGGGTGCTCCCCGACCAGCCTGCCGAGTTCCGGCACGACGTCGCGATGGCGGCCGAGCGCGAACTCGGCCTCCACCAGTCTCTCCACCGCGACCAGCCGCAGCTCCTCCAGCCGGCGCGCCTCGGCGACGGCGAATCGGCCGGGCACGTCGGCCAGGGCCGGACCACGGTACAGCGCCAGGGCCGTCCGCAGCGCCGTCACGACCTGCGGAAGGCGGCCCGCCGCCGCATGAGCGTCGGCGTCGCGGGTCAGCCGCTGGTAGCGCTCGACGTCCAGGTCGTCCGCCTCGACCCGGAGCAGGTAACCGGTGGGCCGGGTGACCAGTGCCGCGGATCCGGCGGGGCCGGCCGCGGTGCCGAGCAGGCGCCGCAGCGCGGACATCACGTTGACCACCTGGTCCCGGGCGGTGGCGGGCGGTCGGTCCGGCCACAGGTTGTCGATCAGGTCGTCGAGGGGCACCACCTGGTTGGCGCGCAGCAGCAGCGTGACGAGGGCCACGCGGCGCCGGACGCCGGGCATGGCCACCGGGCCGGCGGCACCACGCAGCAGCAGCGGGCCCAGCAGGGCGAATCGGGGGTCTGGCCGCGGTCGCACCGGACGATCATGTCCCGGTCGACGACACCGCGGAAGAGCACGGGCCGGAACCGGAGGTGGATGACCTCGACCGTTCACGCCGAGGCCATCCACCGTTCCCACGGACCGGGTCAGCGCAGCGTGAACAGTGACCGGGTGGAGGAGACGTTGAACCCTCCCGTTCCGATCCAGCCACCCCTCGGGTTCGTACTGATCTTGATCTCCCAGTCGTCGAGGTTCGGAGTGCCGTTCTCCCGGATGCCCCAGCCCGCCGCGTACCGCCCGACCGACACGCTCGTGCTCTGCTTCTCGCGACGGTCGCCGGGCAGGTTCGAGTACCCGAGACGGGGGAACAGGCCGTTGAGCAGAGTGTCGACCGAGGGCTTGGAGAACGAGGTCTGGTACGCGTACCCGATCTTGGTCTTGCCGTTCTGGATCTTCACCTTGCCGCAGTGGTGCCCCAGGCACACCTGCCACTCAGCGAACACCCGAGGCTTGAGGTACGAGAATATGCTCCCCTTGGACTTCTTTCCGGCGTTGGCCGGATTGGGGCCGCACTTCGCGTTGCGGGCCTGACCGTACACCGCGACGCAGTCGTTCCACTTCTTCTGCTTCGCCGCCCGCGCCGCCTCCCGCGCCTTGCGCTCGGCCGCCGCCTTGGCCTGCTTGGCCGCGTACTCCCGGGCCAGCCGCCGCGCCTCGGCCTGCCTCCGCATGTAGTCACAACCGTCGCAGTAGTGGCGGGTGGTGGTCGACGAGGACGACGCCCGCTTGGAGTAGTCGCAGCCGTCGCAGTAGTGACGGGCGCCGCCGCCGGAGGAGGACTTCCCGCTGCCGCCCGACTTCTTCTTGGCCTTCTTCTTCTTTTTCGGCTTGTCCTCGTTGTTGTAACCGCCGCACCCGTCGCAGTAGTGCCCGCCGGGGAGAATCCGCCACCGGCCGTCCGGGTCACTCAGCGTGACCGGCGTGTTGTTGGCGTACGCGTACCCGTTCATCTGCTGCGGATCGCTGTAGTCGATCAGCGGGTCGACGGAGACGAACCGCCCGATGTCCGGGTCGTACTCGCGGGCGCCGAGATGGGTCAGCCCGGTGGACGTGTCGACGGTGCCGCCGACGAAGCCCTTCTCCGTCGGCCAGCTCCCCTGCGCGCCACGCTGCTCGCCGAAGGGCAGATACCGGCGTTGGGTCACGGCCAGGTCGTCGGCGTCCACCGAGAGCTGCGCGGTGCCGACCTGGTCGGCGGCCTCGAAGGACAACCCGTTCGCGGAGGTCCGTACGGCGGTGACGGTGCCGAGCTGGTAGTAGCGGGTCGCCGACACCACGCCGCTGGACCGGGTCAGTTTCACCTCGCTGTTGCCGAGGTAGAGAGTGACCGCGTCCGGGTCGCGGCGGATCAGGCGGTTGCCGTCGCCGTCGTAGAGATACTCGGTGACCTTGCCGCCCTCGGTCACCGTGGCCAGATGGGCCTCGGCGTCCCAGGTCAGCCGCTGGGTCGAGCCGGCCACGGTACGGACGGTGGTGTTGCCCACCGCGTCGTAGTCGTAGCTGTTAACGGTGCCGCCGGTGGTCACCGACCCGAGCGCATGCGGACCGTGCCCGGCGGCCGGGTACGCCGACGTGCTGGTGGTGCCGACGCCGGTGAGCGGGTTGTGGTTCGTCTCGGTGAGCCGGTTGCCGATCTTGTCGTACGTCCAGTCCTGCCAGTACGGTGCCGGCCCACCGATCACCGACGGGCTCGGCGCGGCGGCGCAACCGTCCGTCGCCGTCCAGGCGCTCGTGAGGCGCTGCAGGTGGTCGTACCGGAAACACTGGGTGTCCGCCGAACCGCCGGCCGGCTTGTCGGCGATGCGGGTGACGTTGCCCGAGGCGTCGTAGGTGTAGGTGACGTTCGCCAGGTGCGTCGACGAGACGTTCCGGTCCACCAGGGCCCCGGTCATCCGTCGGGTGGCGTCGTCGTAGCTGAAGGTCTGCACCAACTGCTTACCCCTGACCGCCTCCAGGGTGTACTGCGCCGGCTCGTCGTACGGGGTGTACAGCGCGTCGGTGAGCAGCGTGCCCAGGTTGGTCTGCGCACTCGTCAGCCGGCCGTCGGCGTCGTAGGCGTAGCGCAGCGTCTCCGCGCTCAGGCCGCCGACCGCCGGATACGTGGTCAGCAGCGGCAGGCCGGTGTCGGTGTAGCCGGTGCTGATCCGGTACGTACCGGCCAGCGCGCCCTCGGCCGACGGAACCGTGAGCGTGGTGCCCAGCGACCGGTAGCGCACGTCGTAGCCGTCCACCGACATCCGGTAGGCGGTGCCGCCCACGTAGCGGGTGGTGGTGGCCGGCTGTCCCTTCACCACGACGCCGTTGGCCAGCGTGTCGTACGTCCAGCCGATCCGCTTCGGACCCGCCGTCGAGCCGTCGTACACGCCGGTCTTGCGGCCCAACACGTCGTAGCTGTAGGCGAGCGTGACACCGCGCGCGTCGGTGGTGGTGCTCACCTGGTCGGCGTTGTCGTACGTGTAGGTCGTGCTGCCCTTGTCCGGGTCCTCCTCCGTGACCTTGCGGCCGCGCAGGTCGTAGTGATTCCGCCAGACGTTGCCGTCCGGGTCGGTGACGGTCGCCACGTCCCCGGCCGGAGTGTAGGTGTACCTGGTCGTGTCGTACGCCCCGCTCGGCGAGTCCCCCAGGTACTGCCGCAACTCCACGGTCTGCCCGTCGGCGTCGGTGACCGTGGTCGTCGGGGTCTCGCCGGCCGGCGGATCCACGGTGACCCGGTCGCCGCCGTAGCTGGTGGTGGTACGCCACTTCTCCGTGCCGAACGACAACGTGATCCGGGCGGTCTCCCGCTCGTCGCCGTCGAACACCGTCCGGGTCTGCGCCGGGACGGTGTTGTCGGTGACCGTCAGCAGCGTGGTCCCCGCCGGCTGGTCGTTCCAGTAGGCCTCGTTCTGCTTCACGGTCAGGCCGCGGGAGTCGTAGAAGGTGTCGGTCACCACCCGGCCGCCATCGGGCGCGGGCTTCTGGGT
Source organism: Plantactinospora sp. B24E8 (assembly GCF_039871735.1). Lineage (NCBI taxonomy): Bacteria > Bacillati > Actinomycetota > Actinomycetes > Micromonosporales > Micromonosporaceae > Plantactinospora > Plantactinospora sp. B24E8. The sequence goes on along the minus strand of NZ_JBDPMH010000029.1, from coordinate 75,729 downwards.
CTGGCGCGGACGCAGCCGGCCGTCGAAGAAGTCGTACTGCGCGTCGTACGTCGCGTCGTCGCGGATGTTCTGGGTCGTCACCACGTTCGGCGCGTCCTTGCGCACGAGGTAGGAGAACTTCGCGCTCGGCGTCTCGCTGCCCGCCTTCGAGCGGTCCGGCAGCCAGACCGCGGTGACCCGGCCGAGCGGGTCGTAGGTGATGTCGGTGCGTCGGCCGTTCGGGTCGACGACCGCCGTCTCCCGACCCCACGCCGGGTCCAGCGTCCTGGTGACCGCGTGCCCCATCGGGTTGGTCACGGTGCTGCTGGTGACCGGCCCGCCGGTCACCGGAGTGAACGCGGTGGTGGTCTTCTGGTTCAGCGCGTCGTAGGTGGCCACGGTGCGGCCGTAGCTGTCGAACTCGGCCCGGGTCGACTGCACGTACGTCGGGGTGCCGTTCGAGTACGAGGCCAGCTCCTGGGTCAGCGTGACGTCGCCCCTGCTGGGGGCAGTGCCGAAGGTGGTCGACCCGTCGTAGAGGGTACGCACGTCGGAGATCACGTCGGCCGGGTACGACGGTGTCGCGCCGCACGGCACGGAGACCCGCTCGTCGCGAACCGGGTAGTCGATCATCCACTTGGCCGTGTTGCGGGCGTATGTCGTGCGGTTGCACTCGTCGTCGTCGGTGGTGGACGTGTCACCGAGATCGTTCACCTGCGTCGGCAACCCGTAGGAGTCGTACGTCGTCTGCACCTCGGTGCGCCGCCAGCCGCCGGAGGAGAGCGCCAGCCGGCTGCGCCGGCTCGCCACACCGATCAGGTACGCCCTGGTGGTGCCGCGGGTCGCTGTGGCCGCGGAGATCCACGGGTCGTTGATCTCCCCGTCGAGCGCGCTGCCACCGACGCCGTGGTAGGTGATCGCCTCGCGGGCGAAGCCGGCCAACGCCGGGTGGTCCGTGATCGCGCGTCCCTCGGAGTCGGTCACCGTGACGCCGCGGGTGCCGCCGGAGGTCCGGTCCCCGTCCATGCCGCGCAGGAACAGCTGCTCGGACTGCGAGCGCACCTCACCCGACGCACCCTTCGTGGTGCGGACCCTGGCGAATCCGCGCCACTGGCTCCAGGTGCGATACTTCGCCGGGGTCAGCTCGTTGTCGTCGTAGTGCCAGGCGCCGCCGCCGAGGTACTCGAAGTCGGTCTGCTCGATGCCGGCCACACCCGACACGTCGTCTTCCAGCACCTGCACGGCCACGTACTTGTGGAACCAGTCGAGGGTCGGCGCGGTGGCCCCCTCCGGCGTCCAGTACTGCGGGAAACACCGCCTGGTGTTCGAATCCGGGGCCGGCGTGGCGGCTCGGGTGCAGTCCCTGCCGGAGTAGTTCACCCGGACGTGGCCGCCGGACTCGTCGTAGACGTCGGTCAGCCGCCACCGGTACATCGGCGGGATGCCCTCCATCGCATCGACCCGGTTCTCCAACTGGACACCCTCGAAGGTCACCGCCGGCAGCGTCAGGCTGCCGCCCACCTTCCCGGTCCGGGTGATCGAGGCCAGCCACAGTGCCGGTGAGGTGCCGTCCCCGGGCTCCCGGAACTGGTAGCCGAGGGCCCAGACGTCGACGTCCCGGTAGGTGGTGCCGGAAACCCACACCTGTGTGGTCACGCTCGCCAGCCGCTTACGGGTCCAGAACGTCGGCGCGTACAGGTCGGTGCAGGTCGCCCCGGCGGCACAGTTCTGGTCGTACGGCACGTCCGGCCAGTTCTTGGCGGTGTCCTTCGTGATCGTCCCGGTGCCGCAGGTTGCTCCGGCCGCGCACCGCTCCGCCACGCCGAACACCACCCGCATCGGCGCGGGCGCCGAGTACATGGTGTCCGCACGCTGCCCGTAGTCGATCCGGCTCAGGTAGCCGGCCCGGTGGTAGACGGTGCCGGCGGTGGCGGTCCGGTTCCGGCCGTAGTAGTTGGTCTCGGTGGTGTAGAAGTACGACATCGCGTTGCCGTTGGGATCGACGACGTAGTCGAGGCTCCACCGCCACGCCTGGTTGCAGTACGACGTGGCGAAGGTGTTCGCGTGGCACGGCTCGCCGGCGTCGTTGCCGAACACGGGCACCGTCCACGCGGAGTTCGTCACCTCCTTGCCACTGGCCCAGCCCGGCAGCCGGTTGAGCCCGTAGAAGTACTGGGTGCCGTCGCGGCTGGTGATCTTCCAGTGCTCGCCGTCGTTGTCGCCGTTCGTCGCGCCGGTCAGCCGCTCGACCCTGGATCCGTCATCGTTACGCGGGTGCCAGGCCCCCGTGGTGGCGTCCTTGACCAACTCCACCGTCTGCCCGTTCATCGACAGGAAGGCGTTGTCGGTCTCCCAGCACAGGTCGTACGGCTTGGGCGTGGACGTCACGTCGTCGGAGCAGGACTTGTAGCGCCGCTCGACGAAGCCCTCGCTGAGCTCCCATCCCTCGCCCACCCAGGACGTCTGGTTGTTGGTCGACGCGGTGCGCCCGTCCACGCTGCCGGACGAGTAGCCGAGTTCGAGGTCCGGCTCCGGGCCGCCGAGGCCGGGCACCCCGTCCATGGGATACGTCCAGGTGAAGTCCCCGGACGGACCGCCGGCCTCCCACGACGACGACGCCGACAGCTTGGTCGCCTGGTAGTCACCGGCGCTACCGGCCGCCCCCGCCGTCGCCGCAAGCACGGTCGCCTCTCCCGCCGCCATCGTCACGTCGGCGGTGAGGCGTCCCTCCCTGACCGCGTTGCTGGTCGGCAGCGCGGTACCCGAGCGGCACTCCGCCCGCTCCGGCGTCGACACGGCACAGGCGGGCAGCTGTACCAGCCGCAGCCGGGATGCCCAGTCCCCGCCGTAGGCGTGGCGGAACGAGGAGTAGTCGACCTGCACGGACAGCCGGCCCTCGGCCGGGACGGCGGTGGTTGCCGCGGCGTTGTCGATCACGCCGGGTGAAACCGTCACCAGCGGGCCCGACACGCCGGCGCGGTCGGCGGCCGCACGGTCCAGCACCCGCACCCGGGCCGTCCGCGGCGCCGCCGCCCGGACCGCCGCCGACCCGCCGCCGCTTCGCCCGACCCAGACCGGCAGGGCGCCGGCCCGGACCCGCGCCGAACCGGCCGCCGGCACGGTCACCTCCGCGGCGCCGGCGGCCGGCCATCCGACGGACGCCGGGCCACGCTGCACCGTGGCCGCCCCCGGGTCGGCCCGCTTGGCCCGCGACACAAAGTCGCGGCCCGGCACCGAACGCTCTGACGGCACGTCGGGCCGCTGCCATGCCGGGGCAGCCGCCGCAGGCGCCGGCGTGGCCGCCAGACCAGCAGCCAGCACCGCGAGCGCCACTGCGCCGGCAACGGTCCGACGCCTCATGATCCCCTGTCTCCGCACGGTTGGTCTCCGGATGCTCAATGGCTGACTACGGGTTGGCGATGGCGCTGTAGACATCGAAGATCTCCTGGTCGCTGAGCACCCCGGAGTACACCCGCACGTCGTCGATCCCACCGGTCAACCACTGCGAGAAGCTGACGTTCGAGACCTGCCCCCGACCCAGGACCAGGGCACCGCCCGCGTTCCAGGCGCTGGCATGGTAGGTCTCGTCCACGGTCTGCCCGTTGACGTAGAGGCGCAGCCGGTGGGCCCGGGCGTCGTACACCGCGGTCAGGTGGGTCCACACCCCGACGGTGGGGCCGTCGAACAGGTCCACCGCCTCGCGCAGCGGTGAACCGGTCGTGTCCTGGTCGGAGCTGCGCACCGACCAGAGGTACGCGTGGTAGTCGTCGCTCCACGACCAGCCGAGGTTGAATCCGCCGACCTTGCCGCCGAGCTGACTGACCGCGATGCCGTTCTTGCCCAGCGCGTCAGGACGCACCCACGCGCTGACCGTGTAGCTGCCGTCGGTGCGTACCGCCGGGCCGCCGGTGGTGAGCACGCCGGTGGTGCCGTTGACCGCGACCGCGTTGCCCTCGACCCCGGCGACCCGGGCCACGCCACTGGCGGACCAGGTGGCCGGCCGCGTACCGGCGGAGTCGGCGGCGGTGGTTCCGGAAATCTCGTTGAGTTTCCAGTGCCCGGTCAGCCTCGGCACCTGCTGCAGTTCGCCGGCGAGCAGCACCCGGTCGTAGACGCGGACGTCGTCGATGTCGCCGGCCCAGAAGTCGACGAGGGTGTCGTTGGTGAGCGCCCGGCCGATGGTGAGCGGACCCGTCCCGGTCCAGGCCGCGCTGTAGCTCGCCGAGCCCTGTAGGACGCCGTTGACGTAGAGCCGGATCTGGCCCGCGGACTTGTCGTAGACACCGGCCAGGTGCACCCATTCGCCCTGCGTCACGGTCGACAGGGAGTCGACGGTCACGTAGGCCGGCCGTTCGACGCTGTCGGCGACGGGGAACGACCACCGGAACTTGTCGCTGCTCGCCAGGTACTGAAGGTAGAAGGAACTGCGGTGGGTGCCGTCCTGGCTGAGCACGCCCCGGTTGCCCGACGAGGTGGTGAGACGTGTCCACGCCGACACCGAGAACGACTTCGACGTGTCGAGCACGGCGCCGCTGGTCGCGGCGTAGCCGTCCGTGCCGTCGAGGTGCAACGCACCGCCGGACACGCCGTCACCCCAGGTGGCACCGCCGTGCAGGGTGGCGTCGCGCCCGTTGCCGGATCCGTCCACGGCGACCGTGCCGTCACCGGACTCGTCCAGGGACCAGTTGCCGAGCGGGCCGGGCGGCGCGGCGGCGTAGAACACCACGGTCGCGACCTCGGACCGGTTCGCCGCCTTGTCGACGGACCGCACGTGCAGCCAGTTGACGAAGCGGTCCGGGGTGACGGTCACGGTCACCGACCCGCCCGCGGTCGACGGGGTGGCCTTCTTGCTCAGCGCCGTGGCGTCGCCGTTGAGCGCGTACTCGTACGAGGCGGTGTCGGTGCCACCGTTCGCCGCGAACGTCACCGACGAACTGCGGCCCATCACCGCGTCACCCTCGGCATTGTCCGGGAACGCGGTCGAGGTCACCGTCGGGATCGGCGGGCGGCTCGTGTCGACCCGGAACTCGCACCACGAACTCCACGCGCTGTTGTCCGTGCCGTCCTCGGCGCGTACCCGCCACCTGGCGTTCACGCCGTTGCCGAAGGCGCCGGACGGGATCTGCTTCGCCACCACGGTCGGGGTCTTGCCGGCCACCGACGCCGACGTCCACTCCCCGACCGGAGCCGTCCCGTCGACCCGCCACCACTGGAAGTGCGCCTTCACCGCGTTGTCGGCGTCGCTCACCGTGGCCCGCAGCGTCGGGGTGCCGGTGCCGATCACCAGCCGGCCGGAGCCGGTCGTACACGTCGCCGATCCGTCGGTGGTCAGGTTCGTGGGCAGCTTCGGCACCGTGTTGTAGGTGATGGTGATCGACGGATTGTTCCGGAACCGCTTCCACGAGTGCGGATCCCGGTTCGACTCCGCCGTGCTCGACGCGCGCAGGCCCTGGGTGATGGCGTCCCAGCCGTTCTTCGCCGCCTTCGCCACGTGTGCGGTGACGCTGAACTCCGCGCCGCCGGCCGGGCAGCTCGACGACGACCAGCCCTTCGCGAAGCTCTTCGCCGCCAACCTGCTGATCCAGCTCGGCTGGTTCCGCCAGGTCGTCGACGACGAGATGCCGCTGGTCTCCCAGACCTGCACCTCCCGGGCGGTGCACGAGTACGACCACACCTCGTACGTCTGCAGGGTCGCCGACAGGATGTGCTTGCCCTTCACACCACTGACGTCGAAGCGGAAGAACGAGCGCGTCAGCTTGCCGTCGTTCGCGTCGTAGCCGACCCGTGCCTCCTTCTCCGCGTCGTTGGCGCCGTTGTAGAACGACGTCCCCGGTAGGTTGCTCCACACCTGTGTCCAGGCCGTGCGCGAGCCCGACCAGGACGGGTCGAGGTAGACCGGGTAGCGGGTGTTCGGGCCGCTGAGCAGCTCGCGGTCCGGCGTCAGCGCCAGCTCGCCCGCGCCGATCTCCACCCGCATCGGGCGGACCCGCCCGCCCGGCACCGTCCGGGAGCCGCTGCCGCTGGAATCCCACATGTACGGCGGCGGCGCCTGGAACACCACCGCACCGGCCGGGTCCGTCGCGGCCAGGCTGCCGTCACTCGCCGCCCGCACCGCCAGGCCCTCGGCGCTCGTCAACAGCCGCAGCCGACCGAGCGCCGGATTCGCCGCCGCCCGCGCCGACTTGACCACCAGCACCTGGGAGAAGCCCTCCGCGTCGGCACGCACCGCCAGGTCGACGCCGGGCAGCACCTCGGGGTAGGTGGCCGTGGCGTCCGAGAGCACCGGCGCGGGCAACCGGCCCGGCCAGCGCAGCACCAGCTCCGACCCGCTCCGGCGCATCCGTACCAGCGGCGTCTCCCCGCCTCCGGAGAACGCCATGTCCAGCACGCTCGCCGCCGGGGCCACCGTGCCGTCCGCGGCGACCCGCAGCGTGGTGTCGACCGGCACCCATCCCGACCCGCGCCGCACCCGTACCGGCTGCACCGACTGCTCCAGGGTGAACGTCCCGTCCGGGTTGGCGAACACCTGCTGCCGCTCGGTACGCAGGGCGGTCGCCTCCACCCGCCGTCCCGAGGAGACGGCCGCCGCCCCGGCGGCGACCTCGCCGAGCACCGGGGTGGTCGACCCCACGGCGGCCACGACCGGGGGCACGGGTGCGACCAGCAGCGTCGCCGCCACGACCGCGCTGGTCAGGGACGCGAGCATGGCGGTACGCACCCGGCGGGGCGGATCAACGCCTCGGACGGCGACGGCCGGCATCAATGTGCTGCGGGCGGGCATGAGGAAGTCACCTTTCGACGGCAGGTGACGGCAGCATGACGAGGTCGGCTATCGCGACGCCATCGAGTCGCGGGCGCAGCCGGTCGGAACGCCGCGGGGCGGCTCCGGCCCGACCGTCCGGCCGCGGGGCCTCGACCGAGGGAGGGGCTCAGTCAGTCCTGTTCACCTGCGGCCGGCTCGTCCGAGGCGCGGAGCTGCTCCGCGTCCGGGTGCCCGAGCCTGTCGAGGATGCGCAGCGCCGCACGCCGCGAGTCGCCCGCCGCGGCGTGGTTTCCCGCCACCTCGTACGCGGAGGCGAGTTTGCGCAACGTCTGTCCCTCGTTGCTGAGGTCCCCCACCTCGCGGAACAGTTCCAGCGCCCGCCGATAGCACGCCACCGCCTCCATCGGCTCGCCCCGCCGCTGGTGGATGTAACCGAGACTGTCCCAGGTGACCGCCTCCCCGAACCGGTCCCCCGTCTCCCGCAGCAGGGTCAGCGCCGCCCGGCAGTGCGCGAAGGCCTCGTCCAACTCACCGAGCTGCGCGTGCTGCCAGCCGACCGTGTTGCGGGCGTTGGCGGTCATCGCCCGGTCGCCCAGCCGCTCGTACCGCAGCATCGCCTGCCGCGCGTGGTGCAGGGCGTCGAGGTGACGACCACTCCGCTCCAGTACCCAGGACAGGTTGCCGTGCACATGTGCCGCACCGGTCTCCTCGCCGCCCTGGTCGTACAGCTCCAGCGCCCGCCGCAGGTGCGTGTCCGCCTCCGACAGCATCTGCAGCCGGCTGTACGCACGACCCAGATTGCGGTGGGTGTGCGCGCTGCCCAGCGGCCCCGCGTCGCGCTCGGCCGCGCCGAGCGCCGCGTGCTGGACGGCGACGTAGTCGTCCCAGTGGCCCTGCCGGTCGAAGTACGTGCCCAGCGCCCAGGCCAGCTGCCACCGCTGCGCGTCGAAGCCGGCCGACGTGGACAGGACCAACGCCACCAGCACCGGATGCTCCACGGTGAACCACTCCATCGCCCGGTGGGCGTCGGCGATCGGCTCGGGGCGTACGCCGGCACACGGCGGCCCGGGTGTGATGGCGTCCCGGTGCGGGTTCAGCCACCGGTCCGCCGCGATGGCCGTGTGCAGGTGGTGATCGAGCAGCCGCCGGGTGGCCGCCCGCCGCCACGCCCGGTCGTCGTGGTGCCGGGCCAGCTCGGCGGCGTACTCGCGGAGCAGGTCGTGCATGCCGTAGCGGCCCGGGGCCGGCTCGTCGGCGAGGTGGGCGCGGGTGAGGGCGACCAGTGCGCGGCGGGCCGCCTCGACGTCCACGCCGGCCAGGCTCGCCGCGGCGGGCACCGGGATCGTCGGCCCCGGGTGCAGGCCGAGCAGCCGGAACATCGTCGCCGCGGCGGCGTCGAGGGTGCGGTAGGAGGCGGCGAGGACCGTCCGGACGTCGCTGCGGGGCGCACCCCCGTCGAACGGGTCGAGCCGGTCGTGGTCCCGCAGTTCGGCGGCGATCGCGGCCAGGGGGAAAGCGGGACGTCCGGCGGCCCGCGCCGCGACGACGGCGAGGGCGAGGGGCAGCCGGGCCGAGGCGGCGACTATCTCGTCCGCCGCCGCCGGCTCCCGCCGTACCCGGTCCGCGCCGATCCGGCCGGCCAGCAGACGTCGGGCCTCGTCGGTGGTGAGCAGGTCCAGCGGTACCGGTACCGCCCCCTCCGCCGCCACGATGCTGGCCAGGTCGGCTCGGCTGGTCACCACCGTGAAGCCGGAGGCGGTGCCGGGCAGCAGCGGACGCACCTGGTCGGCGTCGCGGGCGTTGTCCAGCACCACCAGAATCCGCCGGTCGGCCAGCAGGCTGCGGTAGAGGCCGACCTGGGCGTCGAGGCCGGGTGGGATCCGGTCGGCGGGCACCTGCATCGCGTCGAGCAGGCAGCGAACCGCCTCCGCCGGGCTCGCCGCCGCACCGGTGGGGTCGAAGCCGCGCAGGTCGAGATAGAGCTGCCCGTCCGGGAACCGGGCCCGCACCGTGTGCGCCCAGCGCACCGCCAGTGTGGTCTTACCCACGCCGGCGGTGCCGGTGAGCACGACGATACGCGCGTCGGAGCCGGGCCGCACAGCCGCGTCCAGTTGCTCGAGCTGTCGGGTCCGGCCAACGAAGCCGGACGGCGGGGTGGGCAGTTGCCGGGGCACGCTGAAGCCCGGCCCACTGAACCGAGGCTCGTCTGCGCCGAGCACCAGCCGGTACGCGTCGCGCAACAGCTCACCCGGGTCCACACCGAGGTCGTCGGCGAGCCGGGCCCGGACGGCCGCGTAGACGTCAAGGGCTTCGGCGGTTCGACCACAGCCGTGCAGGGCGCGCATCAGCTGGGCGTGCAGCCGTTCCCGGAGCGGCTCCGTCTGGACGGCCTGCCGCAGCGCGCCGACCACCTCGGCACACCGGCCGGCGGCCAGCTCGGCGTCGTACCGGTCCTCCCACACGACGAGATGCCGCTCCCGCAGGGCGGGCCCGTAGGTGCCGCGCAGCCAGGTGGTGGTGCCGGACAGTTCCGGGCCGGACCAGTACGTGAGGGCCCGGCCCAGCAGGTCGGCCCGGACGGCCGCGTCGGTTTCGCCCCGCGCCCGGGCGACGGCCGCCTCGAACTCGTGCAGGTCCAGCTCGCCGGGCCCGACGTTGATCAGGTAGCCCGGTGGACGGCGGACCACCGTCCCGGCGCCGAGTCGGCGACGCAGGCCCGAGACGTACGTGTGGAGCTGGCCGCGGACCGTGGCCGGCCACGTCTCGCCCCAGGTGAGGTCGATCAGCCGCTCCTCCGGCACCACCCGGCCCGCCTGCAGCAGCAACGCGGCCAGGATCGTGCGCGGCTTGGGACCGCCCAACGGCAGCGGTTCGCCGCCCTCGTCGGCCGCCACCGGCCCCAACAGGCGGTAACGCCGGCCCGCGCTCCGCTCGGTTCCCACGGCTCCACTGTCGATCACGTCTGGTCCACCACCCCGTCCGTTCCCGAGCTCCGCGGTTCGGCGGTGCCCACGGTGGCACCACCGGTCGTCGGTGTCGCCGTCGCACTGTACGACGGCCGCCAAGTCCTCCTCCGGCTTACGAGACGCAGGTCTCCGCCGGACGGTCGCTCCCGGTTCGACCGTCTTCGGTCGGGGCCACGACCATCGGGCCGGCCGGAGGTACGCAGCTCACGGGCGCGCGCTAGCTTTGCGCGGTGCAGGGGTATCGGGTCGGCGTCCTCGGACGGATCGAGGTGGAGGTCGACGGGACGGCGGTGCCGCTCGCCCCGTTGGAACGGGCACTCGTCGCGAGCCTGACGGCCCACCGTGGACGGGTCGTCTCCGTCGACCGTCTGATCGACGGCCTCTGGCCGGATCACCCGCCCGCCGGGGCACGCAACCGGGTCCAGGCGATTGTCGCCTCGGTTCGGCGCGGTACGGCACCGGAACTGGTCCTCACCCGGTCCCCCGGCTACCAGTTGAACGCCGAGGTGACCGTGGACGCGGCGGAGTTCGCCGCCGAGGTGCGGGCCGCCGCGGCCACCACCGACGCCCGGGCCGCCGTGGAGCTGCTCGACCGGGCGCTGGCCCGCTGGCGCGACGACGCGTACGTCGACGTCGGGGCGACGCTGGTCGAGGTCGATCGCGACCGGCTGCACGAGCTGCGCGGACACGCGACCGAGCTGCGGGTCGAGGCACTGCTCTCGCTCGGCCTGCACCGGGAACTCGTACCGGAACTGACCACGCTGGTCCGGGACCGGCCCCTGCGCGAACGGCTGCGCGGCCAGCTGATGACGGCCCTGCACCGTGCCGGCCGGCAGGCGGAGGCGCTCGCGGTGTACCGGGACGGGGCCCGGCTGCTCGCCGAGGAGCACGGCATCGACCCGGGGCCGGAACTGCGGCGACTGCACCGGGAGATCCTCGCCAGCGAGCGCAGCGAGCAGGAGACCGCACCCCGGCCGTGGGTGCGGCCCGACCAGCTACCCGGCGTCCCCGGTGACTTCGTCGGACGGGACAAGGAACTCGGCCTGCTGCTGTCGCTGCTGGGCCGCACCCCGGCGGCCACCGGGGCCGCCCAGGTGGTCGTCGTGACCGGGCTCTCGGGTGCCGGCAAGACGACGCTGGCGTTGCGCGCGGCGCACGAGAGCCGGCACCGTTTCCCCGCCGGGTGCCTCTACGCGGACCTGCGCGGCAACAGCGCCGACCCGGCCCGACCCGGCGTGGTGCTCGGCGCCTTCCTGCGCGCCCTCGGCGTGGCCGGGGAGGCCATCCCGACCGAGGCCGAGGAACGCGCCGCGCTCTACCGGTCCGTACTCTCCGAACAGCCGATGCTGGTGATGCTGGACAGCGCGGCGGACGCCGCGCAGGTACGCCCCCTGCTGCCGCCCGCCCGGAGCAGCGCGCTGATCACCAGTACGGCGACGCTGCCCGAGCTGCCGGGCACCGAGGTCGTCCCGCTCGACGTCCTGCCGGTCGGCGACGGGCTGGACCTGCTGGCCAACCTCGCCGGTGTGGAGCGGATCAACCGGGAGGCCCCGGCGGCCGCCGAGGTTGTCGAGTTGTGCGGACGGCTGCCGCTGGCGTTGCGGATCGCCGGCGTACGGCTCGCCGAACGGGAGGCGATGACCGTCGCCCGGCTCCGCGACCGGCTGCGCGACGAGCGGCGCCGCCTCGACGAACTGTCCCTCGGCGACCTCGACGTACGCAGCAGTTTCACGGTCGGGTTCGAGCGGTTGCCGCCGCCCGCCGCGCGGCTGCTCGCGGTGTTGAGCCGTACGTCGCTGCGCACCTTCGGGATGTGGGACGAGACCACCGAGCCGCTGCTGGAACAGCTGTGCCGGGCCCACCTGCTGACACCCGAACCCGACGGCCGGGTCCGGATGCACGACCTGATCCGGCTGCACGCCCGGGAGCGCACCACCGTCGCCACCGACCAGCTGCTCGACTGGTACACCCGGCTGCTCGGGTACGCCGAACGCGCCGACGCGTCGCTGCCCTGCAAGGCCCTGCCGACCGCGGACGTGTCGGCGTCGCTCGACACCTGGGACGCCGTCGACTGGTTCGAGGCGGAGCGGGAGAACCTGGTGGCGGCGGTACACGACCTGCTGGGGTGGGACGCGGTCGACCTGGCCGGGCGGCTGGCCCGCACGCTGGGCAACTTCGCGATCATGCGCAGTCAGCACCTGCCCGAGCTCGCCGACTGCCTGCGCGACGTGCTCGACCGGGAGACCGAGCTGTGCCCGCCGACCCGGACCTCGGTGCGGCTGTGCCTCGGCACCGCCTACCGGATGGTGAACCGACACGCCGACGCCGTACCGCTGTTGCGCACGGCCTACCGGGACAGCCCGGCGTCGATGGTGGCCCATCGGCTCGCCGTGCTGCACGGCTACTCCCTGTGCTGCCGCGCCCTGGGCCGGGTACGGGAGGCGGACGCCGCGCTGCTGCGGATGGTGCGGCTGTGCGCCGCGCACTGGCCGGTCGGCCCGGTCGGCGGGCACGTGCTGCTGACCCTCGGCGAGCAGCACGGGCAGTACCAGCTCACCTCACCGTTCGCCGTGCACGCCTTCGCCGCGGCCCTACGGTACTTCGAGGAGGACGGCGACCTGTGGGGCGAGGCGCTCGCCCGGGAGGGCCTCGGGCTGCTGTACCGGCACGCCGAGCAGTGGCCGCAGGCCCTGGAGCACCTCGGGAGGGCGGTGGCCACCGCCCGGCGACTCGGGGACCGGCTGAGCGTGACCACCGGCGAGCAGGCGCTGGCCGCGACGTACCTCGCCGCCGGGGACCTCGTCTCGGCGCGCCGACTACTGGCCCGCACGGTGCCGGCGTTCCGGGAGCTGCGCTACGAGTGGGGCGAGGCGATCTCCCGCCGACTGCTCGGCAAGGCGTACCTCGAGGACGGCGACGCGGACCGGGCCGTGGCCGAGCTGGACCGTTCGGTGGTGATGCTGCGCGGCATCGGACAGCCGTACCCGCTGGCGAACTCGCTGAGCCTGCTGGCGCGGGCGCAGGCCGCCCTGGGGCGGTACGACCTGGCCGTCCCCCTCGGCGAGGAGGCGCTGCGGATCTTCGAACACTTCCACGCCGCCCAGTACGTCGACGACCTGCACGAACGGCTCGCGCACTGGCGGAGCGCAGCGCATCCGCAGTAGACGCGCAGGGCGCGCGCAGCGGCGACCCGCAGAGTGGTCGGCAACCACCCACAAAGGAGGTCTGCCATGACCAGGATCATCACCCGCGTCGGCGACGCGGTCCTCGGCAAGGTGCTCGGCCGTACGGAGGCCGGCGCCTGTGTGCCGGAGAACGGTCAGGCGTGTGCGTGCGTCGCGTCCAACGGCTACTGCTCGGGCGGCGTCTATTTCCGCTACTACCGGCAGGGCTACTTCAACTGCAACGGCGCGTGCGTGACCAGCACGTCGCGGTCGGTCTGCTATGTCAAGAAGGCCGGCGTCTGCTGACCTGACGCCCCGTCGGGGGGGCGGCGCGGGGGGGCGCGCCCCCACCCCCGACTCGCCGAGGAGTTCCCATGCCGGCTCTCGCCAACGCCGCCCTCATCGTCATCGGCGCGGTCGCCGCGCTCAACCTCGTCCTGACCCTGGCCCTGGCCCGACGGCTGCGCGAGGTGCGGGCCGGACACGTCCACGACGGCGAGCCCGTCCCCGAGGTGCTGCCCGCCCCGGGTCTGGACGTCAGCGGCTTCCCGTACGCCGACCTGGCCGCCGGGCGGCGCACCGTGGTGATGCTGACCCCGACCTGCCCGCCGTGCCAGACCATCCTGGACACTCTCACCGCCGACGCCGGACGCTACCGGCACGACGCCCTCGTCGTCATGATCGGCACCCCTGCGGAGACCGCGTCGATGGTCCCGCGCTTGGAGGGCTTCGACACGATGACCCTCTCCGAGGAGCTCGCCGAGCGGGAGTTGCGGGTCAAGGGCTTCCCGGCGGTGCTGTCCGTCGCCGACGGTGTGGTCGTCGACGCCAGCCACCAACTCCCGGTCCTGGCCTGAGACGTGGCGACGCTGCGAGCCGCCGTACGGCTGGGCTGCGCCGACCCGAGGGCACTCACCGCCATGGTCGTCCTCGTCCTGGTCGGCGCAGCCCCGCCGATCGGCGTCGCCTGGTTCACCAAGCTGCTCTTCGACGAGGTCGCCAGGGGCCGCGCGGCCAGCGCGTCGACCGCGACCTGGTACGCGGTGGCGATCGCCGTCCTGGTGGCCCTGGCGGCGATCGCCAACCGGCTCTCCGGCTACTTCACCACCGCGTTGCAGCACGCGATCACGATCGCCGCCGACGTGCGGCTGTACCGGAAACTGAACAGCTTTCTCGGCCTGGCCCCGTTCGAGCGGCCCGCGCTGCGTGACCGGCTGGCCCTGGCCCAGCAGGCCGCCGACCAGGCGCCGTACGCGGTGGTCATGTTCACCGTCTCGGTGGCCCAGAACGTCGTCACCATCGGCGGCTTCGCGTTGATCCTGGCGTCCCTCTGGCCGCCGGCCGGACTGTTGCTGCTCGCCGTGGCGGTGCCCGAGTTCCTCATCCAGCTGCGGCTGTCCCGACGTACCGCCCGGGCGGTGGAGGACAGTGCCGGCCTGTTCCGGGCCCGGTTCCTGTTCCAGACCGTGCTGACCGACCTGCGCGCCGCCCGCGAGGTGCGCCTCTACCACCTCGGCCGGTTCTTCCACGACCGGCTCACCGGCGCCCTGCGGGCGGCCAACCGGCTCGAACTGACCGCCGCGCGGCACGTCACGACGGTGCAGGCCGGCTGGGCGCTGATCGGCGCCGCGGTGACCCTGGTCGCCACGGTGATCGCGGTGAACGCCGCGCTCCGCGGCCGGTTCACCATCGGCGACCTCACGCTGCTGCTGGCCGCGTTCGGCGCGACGCAGAGCGGTCTGGCGGGCATCGCCGGCCAGCTCGGCGAGGTCGGCGCGGCGATGCGCCTGTTCCGGCACTACGTCGCCGTTCTCGACACCCCGGTCGACCTGGCCGACGGCTCGCTACCGGCGCCGCCGCTGCGCACCGAAATCAGGTTCGAGGACGTGTGGTTCCGCTACGACGAGGACGGACCCTGGATTCTGCAGGGCGTCGACCTCACCATCTCCGCCGGTGAGGCCGTCGGGCTCGTCGGCCTCAACGGCGCCGGCAAGAGCACCCTCGTGAAGCTGCTCTGCCGCTTCTACGACCCGGTTCGCGGCCGGATCACCTGGGACGGGGTGGATCTGCGTGAGCTGCGGGTCGAGACGCTACGACAGCGCGTCGGCGCGGTTTTCCAGGACTTCATGTGCTACGACCTCACCGCGGCGGAGAACATCGGCGTCGGTCGGCTGCCGCACACCCCCGGGCAGGTCGAGGACGCGGCGATCCACGCCGAGATCCACGACCGGCTCCGGGCGCTCCCGCACGGGTACGCCACACTGCTCAGCCGTACCTTCGCCGACCAGGAGGGCGAGCCGGGGGTGACGCTCTCCGGCGGGCAGTGGCAGCGGGTCGCGCTCGCCCGCTCCCTGATGCGCGCCGACGCCGACCTGCTCGTCCTCGACGAACCGAGCTCCGGACTGGACGCCGACGCCGAGACCCGGGTGCACGCGTCGCTGGCCCGGATCCGTCACGGGCGTACCGGACTGTTGATCTCCCACCGGCTCAGCACCCTGCGCGACGCGCGACGCATCGTCGTCCTGGACGCCGGGCGGGTCACCGAGTCGGGCAGCCACGACGAGCTGATGGCGGCCGACGGCGAGTACGCCCGGCTGTTCCGCCTCCAGGCCGGCGGCTACCAGTTGGCGGCGACATGACCGGCTGGCTGCGTCGCCGTTGGCGCCTGGTGGTCGTCCGTGGTCAGAGCATGGCGCCGACCCTGCACGACGGCGACCGGCTCGTCGTCCGCGTCGGCCGGGCGCCGGCCGTCGGTGACCTGGTCGTCTTCCGGGCCCGCGACGTCGTGCCGGAGACGGACGTGCCGTGGATGGTGAAACGCGTGCACCGGGTCGAGCCCGACGGCGCCGTGACGGTACGCGGGGACAACGTGCACAGCCAGGACTCGCGGCACTTCGGCGCGGTGCCGCCCGAGGCGGTCCTGGGCGTGGCCAGAGGGAGGCGATGACGGATGTACGTCGAGATCGGGTGCCGGGTGCTGCTCGGCGTGGTCCTGTTGGCGGCGGCGGTCGGCAAGGTCTCCGGCCGGGCCGCGTACCGCGAGTTCACCCGTTCGGTACGCGACCTGGGCTTCCGGCCGGCCGGCCCGCTCGCCGCGGCGGTGGTGTCCGCGGAGTTCACCGCCGTCGTCCTGTTGGCGGTGCTGCCGCTGGCCGGCTTCCTCTGCGCTGCCGGGCTGCTGCTCGCCTTCACCCTCGCCATCGTCAGGAACCTGCGGCGGGATGGTGCCACCTGCCGGTGTTTCGGCCGTACGGCGGAGCCGCTGGGCTGGCACCACGTGTGGCGCAACGCCTTCCTCGTCGGCTGCGCCGTGGCCGGTGTGCTCGCCCCGGTCGGTCCGGTGCGTCCGGCCGGAGCGGTCCTGGCCGTCGCCGCCGCGCTGGTCGCCGCCGCGCTCGTCGTCATGCTGGACGAGGTGCGCGACCTGTTCCGCCCATCCCGCCGAGCCTGACCCGTCCACCGCGCCGGGGGCGTCGGCGCCGAACGATCCGCGTTAGCGCGAGCATCGAATAACGTCTATTCTTAACGCCACTCGGCCCTCCGCCCGTCGACGCTGTTGCCGTCCGAGCCAGTGGAGTGAATCGTGAGAAGGTCCCGGATCCTGGTGGTGGCCGCGTCGACCGCGCTGGCCAGCGTGGCGGGCGTGCTGACCGCCCCGCCCCTGTCGGCCGCGACGCCGGACATCACGGTCAACCCCGCCACGTCGTACCAGACCATCGACGGGTTCGGGGCCGCGACCCCGATCTTCGGTGGTTCCGGCAACCCGTGGACGGACAGCGAGACCCGGACCCTCGTCGGTACGGGCGAGGGAGAGTTGGGTCTGTCGATCATCCGGACCGTGGTGTCGCCGGTGTCGAGCGAATGGGGCCTGTACGCGAACAGCCTGCGGACGGCGAAGGCCCACGGCTCCGATGTCAGGATCCTCGCGTCGCCCTGGACGGCTCCCGCGCACTTCAAGACGAACAACAGCAGGGTGGGTGGCGGCAAGCTCAGGACCGACTACTACGACGACTATGCCGAGCACCTGAACAGTTACGTGCAGTACATGAAGAACCAGGGCGTCACGATCGACGTGACCTCGGTGCAGAACGAGCCGGACTGGCACCCGGACTACGATTCGATGGACTGGACCGGCACCGAGATGCGCAACTGGGTCCGCGACCAGGGTGCCAAGGTCAGGGACACCAGACTCATGGTCGGCGAGTCGCTGAGGTTCAACCGCGCGTACTCCGACCCCACGCTGCAGGACGCCACCGCGCGCGCCACCATCGGCTACGTCGGCGGGCACCTGTACGACGCCGAGAACAGCGGAAACCTCTCCCCCTACCCACTCGCCGCCCAGTACGGCAAGAACCAGTGGATGACCGAGTGGAACCTGCACGCGGCCGACGGCAACGGGGCGAACATCTGGGGGAACCCGAGCAACGCGGCCGTCTGGAACGAGACCCTCGACGACATCATGCGGACGGTGCACAGGTCGATGGAGTCCGGCTGGAGCGCGTACGTCTGGTGGTACGGCCGCCGCTTCTACTCCTTCATCGGTGACGGCGACCCGCAGTACGGGACCACGAAGGGCGCGGTCCTCCGGCGTGGCCAGGCGTTCGCGCAGTACTCGAAGTACGTCCGCCCCGGCGACCGGCGGGTCGCCGTCTCGAAGAGCTCCCGGGCCGCCGCGCTGGAGGTCACCGCCTACCAGGGCAGGGGCAAGACCACACTGGTGATCCTCAACCGTTCGAGCAGCGCGGTCAGCAACGCCGTCGTCGAGGTCCCCGGAGGCGTCTCGACCGCCGGATACTCCGTGACCTCACAGACCCTGGGCGCGGCGGCACAGCCGGCGACCGTGAACGGCGGCCAGGTGACCGTCACCGTCCCCGCGCGGAGCATCTCCACGATCACCGTCGACGGGGGCCCCACCACCCCGCCGACCAGCAACCCGCCCACCACCCCGCCGACCAGTGCCCCGCCCACCACCGCCCCGCCGGGTCCCGGCGCCTGTCAGGTGACCACGTCGGTGAACGCCTGGAACACCGGTCTGGTCAGCAACATCACCGTCACCAACACCGGCACGGGCGCGATCGACGGCTGGTCGCTGAGCTTCACGCTCGGCTCCGGGCAGACCATCACCTCCGGCTGGAACGCCACGTACGCACCTGCCAGTGGTCAGGTGACCGCGACAAACGTGGGCCACAACGCCGCCATACCGCCGGGGCGCTCCACCACCATCGGCTTCCAGGCCAGCCACAGCGGCAACAACGCCGCACCCCGTGACTTCACCCTCAACGGCATCGGCTGCACCTGAGCCACCGGGAGTCGGCCGGCGCCCGGCAGGACTTTCGCGCTGGCCGGGTCGGCAGCCCGCCGGACCCGGCCGTTCGCCGGCCGCCGGGTGTCCGTACCGCGCCTTCCCCGGTTCAACCGGTCCGGTCGGGCTCGGCACGTCTCAGTCTCGACCGAGCAGAACTCCCGCAACTGTTGGCTCCTGGTGGCCGTGGCGACGCCGGCGACGGTGACCCGGCACACGTCGGTCATCGGGTCGGCCGTCCGGACGTCCCCGACCCGGGTCTGGACCGCCGAACACCCGGATGCCCCGGTCGGGCGGCTCCAGATGTAGGCCGTCTGGGTCACCCGGTTGTCACGCGGCCGGGCGGACGCGGCCGATCCGGCATCAGCTCCTTCACCGCCCGGTCGCCGGTGCGACCACGAACCGCGATCAGCGGTGCCACCGCCTGTGGCCGGCGCCCTCCGTACCCGCCGCGCGCCCGGTGGCACGGACCAGCCGGTCCCGGGCCCGGTCCGCGTCGGGATGGCCGAGATCGTCGAGGATGTGCAGGGCCCGCCGCCAGGTACGCACGGCGCCCGCCCGGTCTCCGGAGGAGGACCGGCTGTCACCGAGCCGGGTCAGGGTGTCGGCCTCGTCGAACCGGTCGCCGATCTGCGCGAACAGGCCCAGCGCCCGGTGGTAGCAGAAAGCCGCCCGACCGTGCTGGCCGAGCCGGTCGTGGATGAAGCCGAGACTGTCCCAGGTGTTCGCCTCGCCGTGCCGGTCGTCGGTCCGGCGCAGCAGCGCCAGCGCCTGCCGGCAGTGGTCGAGCGCCGGCCCGTACTGGCCGAGCTGGGCGTGTGCCCAGCCCACCCCGTTACGCGCGCTGGCCTCCCCGGCCAGGTGACCGGCGGTCCGGTACAGCTCGAGGGCCCGCGTCGCGTGGTGCAGCACCTCGGTGTGCCGGCCCAGTCGGTCCAGCAACGCGCCGAACGCCCGGTGGGTCCGCGCCTGCCCGGTGTGGTCACCGAGTTCGCCGAAGAGCGCGAGCGCCGCGTGGTAGTGGCCCTCCGCCTCGTCCGGACGTCCCAGCCGGACCAGCACCCGGGCGAGATCGCGGTGCGCGTTCGCCTGCCCGGTCCGGTCGTCCGTCCGCCGGGCCGCGGCCAGGGCGGTCCGCTGGGCGTCGCCCAGGTCCGGCCAGTGGCCCCGACGTTGGAGGAAATCCACCAGGGTCCGGGCCAGCCGCCAGGTGTGTCCCTCGAACCCGGAGCGCTCGGCGTGGGCGATCGCCGCGAGCAGCACCCGGTGCTCGGCGTCGAACCAGGCCAGCGCGTGACCGTGGTCGGCGATCTCCTCCGGTTCGACCCCGGGTGGCACGTCGGACAGGGCGATCGGGTCCCAGCCGGGCTGCAACAGCAGTGCGGCCGCGTTGGCCGTGTGCAGGTAGTGGTCCAGACCGCGCCGGATCGCCGCTCGTCGGGTCTCCGCCGCCTCGACGCTCTCGGCCAGCTCGGCCGCGTACCCGCGCAGCAGGTCGTGGGCCCCGAACCGGCCCGGTGCCGGTTCGCTGATCAGGTGGGCGTGCGCCAGCTCGGCGAGCAGCCGGCGTACCTGGTCGCGGGGCAGCCCGGCCAGGCTGGCCGCGGCGGGGATGCCGATCTCCGGCCCCGGATGACAGCCGAGGAGCCGAAACAGGCGTGCGGCCGGCGGGGTCAGACTCTGGTAGGACCAGGAGAAGACCGCCTGTACGTCGGTGCCGGCGTCACCGCCGTCGAAGGCGTCGAGCAGCCGGGGCGTCCTCCGCAGTTCGGCGGCGAGGGTGGCGAGCGGAAACGTGGGATGTGTCATGCCCCGGGCGGCGACCACGGCCAGCGCCAGCGGCAGCCGGGCGCACCGCTCGATCATCTCGTGTACGGCCTGTGGTTCGCCCGTCAACCGGTCCGCGCCGAGGCGCCGGGCCAGCAGCTGCCACGCCTCGTCGGGGCTGAGCAGGTCGACGGTGAGCGGTCGGGCGCCCTCGGTGGCGACCAGGCCGGCAAGGCGGTTGCGACTGGTCACCAGCACCAGACAACTCGGGCTGCCGGGCAGCAGCGGACGGACCTGTTCGACGTCACGGGCGTTGTCCAGCACGATCAGCATCCGACGGCCGGCGAGCAGGCTCCGGTAGAGCCCCACCTGGGCGGGCAGGTGGGTGGGGATGCGGTCGGGTGGTACGTCGAGGGCCTCCAGGAAGCCCCGTACCGCCTCGGAGGGGGTCACCGTCGAACCGGTGGGGTCGAATCCCCGCAGGTTGACGTAGAGCTGGCCGTCCGGGTACCGGTCGGTGGCCCGGTGCGCCCAGTACACGGCCAGGGTCGTCTTGCCGACCCCGGCGGTGCCCGACAGCACCACCGGGGTCGCGGCCGGCTCACCCGGGCCGTCCGCCCCGTCGGCGGTGGACGGGCCGCCGCAGGCGGCGTCGAGCTGGGCGAGCTGCGCGGCACGGCCGACAAAGCCGGTCAGCGCCGGCGGTAGCTGGTGCGGCACGGGAATCCAGGTCCGGACCGCATCGGCGCCCGGGGCGCGGTCCGGAGCCGGCGCGACGGCGGACCCGGCGTCCCCGGTGGCCTCGTCGGCGGGCTCCAGCTGACGGCGACGCTCCTCGACCCGGTCCCGCGCGGTGGCCAGCGCCCCCTGCTCGGCGCCGGTGGCCCCGAGCAGCCGGATCAGGACGTCGAACCGCTCGGTCGACGGCAGGATGTTCCCCGCGAAGTACTCCCCGATGACCCCGTGCGACCAGCCCGTCCTCGCCGCCAACTGCCGGTACGTCAGCGGCGTGTCGCCCCGCTGGCGGGCATGGCGGCGTCGTAGCTGACGCAGCAGCAGGGCCAGTTCCTTTGTCGTCCGCACCTCGGCGGCCCCGGGCACGACCGCGACCTCGGAACGGTTCGTCCCGGGTGCCGGATGGAACGTTCGTCGGGTGTCCGGACGGACGCGTTGGTCGGTCATGACCTCTCCTCGCTGCGCTCGTCGAGGCCATGACCTGGTCGCCTGTGCTGGATGATGACCTCGCTCCGCTCGGTCATACGGCCTCCGCCTGCTGGCCGCCCGGCACCTCCGGGCACTGACATCCGGAGGGTAGTCGGCATTCTCCCCTATCAATACGACGTCGCCGGATATCCGTCAGTCCGGAACTCTAAGAATCCATTGAGATCGATGACCCATGGTGTCGGTGGTACGGCTGTCGGGAGATCCAACCCACCGTACCGCCGGACGCGTCCGGGCCCCCGACGCGTCACCCACGTTCCGGGGAGGCGACCATGGCATCGACAGGACATCGCAGGACCTCCTTACCCCGGTCCGGCATCCTGGCCGCGGCGACCCTGCTGGCCCTCGTCACGACCGCCACGCCCGTGATGGCCGCCCCGGCCGAGGGGGTGGTTCACGCCGCCGGCGGTCCGACCGCCGTGGCCGGCTCCTACATCGTCGTCCTGCGGGACTCCGCCGTCACGGCCGACGCCGTGGACGGCACGGCACGGTCCCTCGCGTCGCGGCAGGGCGGCGGCGTCGGTCTGGTCTACCGGCACGCCCTACGCGGCTTCGAGGCCCGGCTCTCCGAACGCGGCGCCCGCCGGCTGGCGGCCAACCCGGCGGTGGCCTCGGTGACGCAGAACCACTTCGTGTCCACCGCGGACACCCAGAGCCCGGTGCCGTCCTGGGGCCTCGACCGGGTCGACCAGCGCACGCTGCCGGTCGACAACTCGTTCACTTACCCGGACGTCTCGCCGGCGGTCCGGGCGTACGTCATCGACACCGGGATCAACCTGACCCACACCGACTTCGCCGGTCGGGCGGTGTCCGGCTGGGACTTCGTCGACAACGACGCCGACGCCACCGACTGCGAGGGCCACGGTACCCACGTCGCCGGCACGCTGGGCGGCTCCTCCTTCGGAGTGGCCAAGAACGTGCAGCTGGTGGCGGTACGCGTGCTCGACTGTGCCGGACGCGGGCACATCGGGCAGGTGATCGCCGGTATCGACTGGGTGACCGCCGACCACGACCCCGGCGAGCTGGCGGTCGCGAACGTCAGCCTCGGCGGCCCGTCGTACCCGCCCGTCATCGAGGCCGTGACGCGGTCCATCGCCGACGGTGTCACGTACGCGGTGGCCGCGGGCAACGACAACGGCGCCGACGCGTGCCAGACCACCCCGGCCGCCGTCCCGGCCGCGATCACGGTGGCCGCCACCGGTCCCGACGACGCCCGCGCGCCGTTCTCGAACGTCGGTACCTGCGTGGACCTGTTCGCGCCGGGTGTCGGCATCACGTCGGCGTACGTCGGCGGCGACACGGCCACCCGCACGGCCTCCGGGACGTCGATGGCCACCCCGCACGTGGCCGGGGCGGCCGCGTTGATCCTGGCCGACCACCCGACCTACCCGCCCGCGCAGGTGACCGCGGAACTCCTGGCCGACGCCACGCCGGGCGTGGTGACCGACGCGGGCGCCGGCTCGCCGAACCGACTGCTCCACGTCGACCACGTCACCCCGGCCGACGACTTCGCACTGGCGGCCACCCCGGCGAGCGGCACGGTGACGGCCGGTGGCACCGTCTCCACCACGATCACCGGCACCGTCACGCGGGGGTCGACGCAGCCGGTCTCCCTGGTCGCCACCGGCCTGCCCGACGGCGTCACGGCGACGTTCCGGCCGGCGACCATCTCCTCGGACGGGACGACCACACTCACGATCAGCACGGGTCCGGAAACGATGGCCGGCGACTACACCGTCACGGTGATCGGAACGGGTACCGGCGCGACCCGTCCGACGCTGTTCCGGCTGCGCGTCGACGGCGTCCCCGGCTGTGTCGCCGCGAACGGCACCGACACGACACTGTCCGGGAACTGGGCCGCCGAGGTCCCGATCACGATCAGCGGCTGCGCCGGCGCCGCCGCCCGCAACAGCACGGTGGAGGTGCACATCGACCACAACGCCATCGAGGACCTCGACGTCCGGCTGATCGCGCCCGACGGCACCTGGTACTACCTGTTCTTCCGTACCGGCGGCACGACCGACGACGTCGACTACACGTTCACCTACGACCTGTCGTCCGAGACGGCGAACGGCACCTGGCTGCTGTGGGTCAACGACTCCGGACCGATGGGTTCCGGTTTCCTCGACTCGTGGAAGCTCAACCTGGCCGGTGCCGACCTGCCGGCACCGGCGTGCGGCGGCCTCGCCACCGCCGACGTGCGGATTCCGGACGAGGGCAGGGCCGATTCACCGATGAACGTGGCCGCCTGTGGCCGGGCACCGTCGGCCACCAGCTACGTCGAGGTCAAGGTCCGTCACCCGTGGGCCTGGGAGCTCCGCGTCTCCCTGCTCGCACCGGACGGACAGGAGTTCGTGCTCCAGAACTCCAACGGGATGGGGGTGTCGAACGTCTACCAGACCTTCATCCTGGACCTGTCGGCGAAGCGGACCCAGGGCGTCTGGCGGCTGCGGGTCCAGGACCAGTACGGAGGCAACGAGGGTGTGATCGAGGGCTGGAAGCTGACCCTCTGACGGCCGTCTGAAGCTCCGGGTCGGCAGCGTCCCGACCGGCCTCGCCGGTCGGGACGCTCGCGTAGGGACCGCCGTCGGCACGGCGAACAGTTCGGAACACGACCGAACGCCGTACGCCTTGCCGGCATCCGACCCCGACCCGAATCCTTGGGATCGACAGTCATCGGCAACGGGGAACAGGGGGAACACGGATGCGGGTATTCGCTCGTAGGCGGGGCGTGGTGCTGGCGGCGGCCGTACTCATGGGTGTCGCCGGTCTGCCCGTGGCGACGCCGGCGGCAGCGGCGCCACCGCCGCTGGAGTGGGAATGGAACGACGCGGTCCAGGTCGGCGGTTTCCCCGGCGCCCCGGACCTGTTGTGCTCACAGATCGACTACGGCACGGCGTGCTTCCTTCCCTACGGCGACCAGTTCTACGTCCAGGACGGGCTGGCCGACGGTGCGTCGGTGGTCGCCGAGTGGCGGGTGTACGTCGACGGCAGCGTCTACCGCCGGGGCCGTTGCCGAATCAGCCTCGGCGCCGGGAAGGTGGGCGTCTGCAACAAGGACCTGCCGGAAAACCGGGAGATGGAGATCCGGGTACGCCGCTACGACGGTGACACCGGGCTGTTCGTCAGCCCCGACGGCGTCTGGTGGCACGGGTCCACGAGCTGAACTGATCGAATCGGTCTTCTCGTCGCCCGCCCCCGCACCGCCCGAGGCCGGAACAGCCCCCCGTCGGCCGGTCGGGGTCAGTCACCCGGGAGGGCGGCGGCGTTCATCGTGGCGGGACGGCGGGGCGTCACCAGTAGGGTGGCCAGCCCGGCGAGCAGACCCCAGAACGCGGCGCCGACGCCGAGCACGGCGATCCCCGACGCGGTGACGACAAACGTCACCACGGCGGGCAGCAGCCCGGCCGGGTCGGAGACGGCGTTACCCAGTGCCGTGCCGAGTGCCGGCAGCAGCGCCAGGCCGGCGACGGCGATCACCAGCACCGGCGGGGAGAGCAGTACGAGCGCGGTGGCGAGGCCCGCCCCGAGCCCGAGCAGCACCTGGCCACCCGCCAGGGCCAGGGTGGCGAGCCAGCGCCGGCCCGGGTCGGGGTGTGCCTCGGGGCCCGCGGTCAGGGCGGCGGTGATGGCGGCGAGGTTGACCTGGTGGCCGCCGAACGGGGCCGCCGCCGCACTGACCAGCCCGGTCGTGACCAGTGCGGGCCGCAGTGGCGCCTCGTACCCGTAGCTGGACAGGACGGCGGCACCCGGGACGTTCTGGCCGGCCATGGTGACCAGGAACAACGGGAGCGCGATGCCCACCACGGCGCCGAGGTCGGCGGTCGGCACGGTCCAGGCCAGGGCGGGTCGCAGCGTGGCATCGGCCAGCGCGCTGTCCGGCCCGGTCAGGGCGATCGCCGCCACGGCCGCGACCAGCGCGCCCGGCACCGCCCAGCCGCGGGCGAAGCGCAGCAGCACCGCCCACGTCACGACCACCGGCAGGGCCAGCGCCGGGACGTCCACCAGGGCCCGGACCGGAGCCGTGCACAGCGGCACGAGGATGCCCGCGAGCATCGCGCCGGCCACCGGTCGCGGGATGGCGGCGATCGCCCGGGCCAGCCACGGCACCAGGCCCGCGACCACGGTCAGCGCCGCGCAGACGAGGAAGGCGCCGACGGCCGAGGAGAAGCCGCCCGCCACCGGTCCGGCCCCGACCAGCAGGGCCGCGCCCGGCGTGGACCACGCGATGGCGATGGGCATCCGGTGGCGCACGGCCAACACCGCACCCGCGACTCCGATGCCGAGGCAGGTGGCGAGCAGGCCCGAGGCGGCCTGGGCCGGGCTGGCGCCCACGGCCTGCAACCCGGCGAGCACCAGCGTGAACGAACTCGCGTAACCCACGATCGCGCTCAGCAGGCCGGCGACGACCGGTCGTGCCCAACCCATCAGCACTCCTCCCAGCGTTCCGTAAACGGAACGGACGCCGGGTGGCACGATACGCAGATGACCGCGCACCAGACAAGCCCTCACCACCACGGGTCGGCAGTCGGTCGGCGGCTGCGCGAGTTGCGTGAGGCGCGTGGCCTCACCCTCTCCGAACTGGCCCGGATGGCCGGCGTGGGAAAGGCGACCCTCTCGGGGCTGGAGAACGGCAGCCGCGATCCCCGGCTCGAAACCCTCTACGCGATCGCCGCCGCGCTCGGCGTGCCGATGAGCGCGCTGACGTTGGACCGCGGCGCCCCGGTCTCCACCGCCGCACCGGTACGGGGCGAGGCGGTGGTGTCGACGTTGCTGGAGGTCTTCGAGGAGCCGGCCGCCACCTACGAGTTGTTCGCCCTGCGCATCGTCGACGGCGTCGAGCAGGTCTCGCCCGCCCACCCGGCCGGCGTGACCGAGCACCTCACCGTCTTCAGCGGCCACGCCCGGGTCGGGCCGGTCGACGCGCCCGTCCCGGTGGGCCCGGGTGAGCACGTCTCCTGGGCCGCCGACACCCCCCACCTCTACGCCGCGGCCGGGCCGGACGAGGTCCGGGCGACCCTGCTGATCCGTACCCCCCGCCGCTGAGCCGGCTGCGGGCTCGCTATCCGCACCTGGCGGACCGTCGAGAGCTCGCCGGTCGGGCGAATGTCACCAGGAGTTCATCGACTGGACGACCTGCCGGGGACAGGCCCCGGTCGGGCGGCTTGAACTGCGGATCTGCTGTCCCCGGCCGGACGTCGGCAGCCAGAACGGCCATCGGCCCGTGGTTACCATCGGGGCACGGCTGTGCCGCACCTGGGCGCGCTACGGGCGAAGGAGAACCACGGTTGAATCCGCCGTCCTTCAGCGGCCTCGGCCGCTTCCTGGACACCAACCGGCAGACGCTGCTGGCCGTACTCACGGTACTGGAGCTGCTGATCCTGCTGGTGGTGCTGCTGCGGTGGTTCGACCGCCGGTATGGCCTGTGGGGCACCGGACGGCGTGTCCGGCGAGCCATCGTCGGCGCGGCCAGGGATCTGGTGGCGCCGGTCGTCGGTTTCCTGCGCCGTCGGCGAGGGATGCGGGTGGTCGGCCGACACCTCGCCGGATCGGGGCCGGTGCCGGCGGCCCGGGCCGGGATCGTGTCGGCCCGATCGGCGCTGGCCGAACGGGACGACTTCTGGCCGTACCTGGTGCTGTTGGGCCCGGGCGAGATCAGCGTACGACTCGCCGGTCCGGGGGCGGAGGCGGACGTGCCACCACCGGCAGCGGAATCGCCCTGGCAGGCCACCACACCGCGCAGTTGGCGGGCCCACGTGCCGCTGCCCCCGGCCCACGGACCGGTGACCGGCGACCTGTTGCCGCTCGCCGTGGGCGTCCGGGCCAGCACGCTGGTTCTGCTGGATTTCGCCCGCTGCCCCGGCATCGTGTCGGTGCACGGTGCCCCGACGCCGGCGGAGCGGCTGGTGTCCGCGTTGGTCGTCCAGCTGGCCGCCCTGCTCGACGGGCACGGCGTGCAGCGTCTGATCGTCGCGACGGAACCCGGCGACGGTCTCGAGGCGACCGACGCCGACCGGATGCCGCTGGCCGAGGCGCTGACGACTCTCGCACGGCGTGCGGAAGAGCCGGCCGGCCGTACCGTCCTGGTCTGCCGGCGGCCTGATCCGCAGACGGCGGCGCAACTCGCCACGCTGGTCGCCGACGATCCCGGGCTGCTGGTGCTGGTCGACGGCTACCTGCCGGGCTCACGCTGGCGACTGCGGGTCGACCTGGCGGGTCGGGTGATCGCGCCGGAACTGCGACTCGACGCGGATTCCGCGCCGCTGACCCGCCGCCTGCGACCCGCCCACCGGTCCGCGCCCGTCGTCACACCGGCACCGGCCTGGGCCGAGGAGGCCCCCTCCGGGTCCACAGCCCTCGGCGCCGCCTCCTCCGTTCCGGCGGAACCGGCGGTGCCCGGTCGTGCCCGGCCGACCCGTGTGCCGTCACCCGCCACGCTGCCGGCCGTCCCGCCACGGCCCGTCCCGCCGGTCCCACCCGTCGCCAACGACGACCTGATCGAGCAGGCACACGACGAGCGGCGAGCGATGGTCCACTCCGGTGTCGAGCCTGCCGAACGAACCGGAGACCGCTGATGCGCCTGCTGCTGACCCTCGTCTCCGCCGGAGCCGAGCGGGACGTCGCGATGGACGTCGGGGTGGACACGCCGGTGGGTGCGCTCGCCGAGCAGGACGGCGCCCCTGGTGACTGGTATCTCGACGGGGCACGCCTGGATCCGACCTGGACGGTGAGCCGTGCCGGGCTGGTCTCCGGGGTCCGGCTCGGTGCCGGTACGTCGGTGCCGACCGGCGGCGTACGGGACCTGCCGGGCGACCGGCGGACCCACTGGCTGGAGGTGCACGGCGTCGGCGGTCCCGGCGCCGGACGGATCTGGCCGGTCGGCCTGGGCTGTCACGACATCGGCTCGGCAGCGGGGTCCGCGATCGACCCGGGCGGCACCAGGGTGCCCGCGCACGCCGCCCGGCTCACCGTCGACGAGCAGGGCCGCGCCTGGGTCGCCGCCGGTGAGGGGGCGGTACGCCTGGCGCTGCCGCAACTACCGCCGCAGACCGATCCGGTGGATCCACCCGGCTACCCGGATTATCCGGAGCAACCACGCGCGTCGGATCCTCCCGCCGGACAGCACGGCGGGCCGGAGCCCTGGGAGCAACAGCGGGACGGTTCCCGCCGCTGGCCGCCCGGGGTGGATCTGGCGGTAGGTGGGAGCCTGCTGCGGCTGGTGTCGCGCCCGGCACCGGACGCCGCGGTGACCCCGGCCGTGGATGTGCCGATGCTGGACTTCAACCGGCCGCCGCGGATCGTGCCGCCGCTGCTCTTCGCCCGGCGACGGCTGCCGACCCCACCGACCCGGCCGACCCGCCGCCCGATCCCGCTGTTGATGATCCTCGCGCCGATGGTGCTGGGCCTGGCGTTCGTCTTCCTCTTCAAGTCGTACTTCTTTCTGCTGATCATGGTGCTCAGTCCGGTGCTGGCCTTGGCGAACTGGTTCACCGACCGGCGCAGCGGCCGCAAGCGGTACCGCAAGGATCTCGCCGAGTACCGCCGCAAACACACCCGGATGATGCGGGAGCTGACCGCGGCGGTAGCCGAGGAACGGCTGGCTCGGTGCGAGGCGTCCCCCGATCCGGCGACCGTGCTGCACACCGCGGTCGGTCCGGGTCGACGGCTCTGGGAACGGCGCCGCCGCGATCCCGACCACCTCGTGTTGCGGGTCGGCACCATGGACCAGCCGTCACTGATCGAGGTGGAGGATCCGGCCCGCAGCGAGGTGGACCGCCAGCTGCGGTGGATCGTGCCGGACGTGCCGGTCACCGTGGACCTGGTCGACCGTCTGGTGGTCGGTCTGGCCGGCGCGGCGGAGACCAGGTACGCGACGGCACGCTGGCTCGTCCTCCAGGCCGCCGCCCTGCACAGCCCCCGCGACCTGCGCATCCACGTGTTGACCGAGCCGAACGGGAAGGATCGGTGGAGCTGGGTCCGGTGGCTGCCGCACACCCGGCCGCCCGAGGACGGCGTCCCGCCCGGACGGCCCTACACGCTGGTCGGCAACGACCCGGAGACCGTGGCGAACCGGGTCGGCGAGCTGGTGTCACTGGTCACCGCGCGGACCAGGGCCCGCGGCTCGCAGCTCGGTCAGGTCCTGTTCAGCGAACCCGACGTGGTGCTGGTCGTCGACGGGGCGCGCCGGCTGCGCGACGTGCCCGGCATGGTGCAGGTGCTCACCGAGGGACCGGCGGTGCGGGTCTTCGCGATCTGCATCGACGCCGAGGAACGGTTGCTGCCGGAGGAGTGCACCGCGGTGCTGCGCGCCGACGCGGACGGGCTGACCGTACGGCAGACCGGCATACCCGAGGCCACCGGAGTACGCCCCGACACCGTCACCCCACGGTGGTGTGACGGGGTGGCCCGGGCGATGGCACCACTGCGGGACGTCACCCCGGACGAGACGGCCGGGCTGCCCGACCGCAGCCGGCTGCTGGAACTGCTGGACACCGTCCCACCGGACGGCACCGAACTGGCCGAGCGCTGGTCCCGACAACCCGCGTCCACGAGCTTTGTCATCGGCAGTGGCTTCGACGGGACGGTCGCGCTCGACCTGGTCCGCGACGGGCCGCACGCCTTGATCGCGGGCACCACCGGCGCCGGCAAGTCCGAGCTGCTGCAGAGCATGGTGGTGTCGCTGGCGGCGGTCAACCGCCCGGACGAGTTGACCTTCGTGCTGGTCGACTACAAGGGCGGCAGCGCGTTCCACAGTTGCGTACGGTTGCCGCACACCCTCGGCATGGTCACCGACCTGGACAGCGCGCTGGTGGTCCGGGCGTTGGAGTCGCTCGCCGCGGAGCTGCGCCGCCGCGAGGAGATCCTTGCCGAGGTCGCCGCCAAGGACCTCGTCCAGTACCGGACGATGCGGGGCCGCGACCCCTCGCTGCCGGCGGTGCCCCGACTGGTGCTGGTCATCGACGAGTTCGCCACGCTCGCCCGAGAGGTCCCGGACTTCATCCCCGGCCTGGTCAGCATCGCCCAGCGGGGCCGGTCGCTGGGCATCCATCTGATCCTGGCCACCCAGCGCCCGGCCGGCGTGGTGACCACCGACATCCGCGCCAACACCAACCTTCGCATCGCGCTGCGGGTCACCGATCCGATGGAAAGCTCCGACGTGATCGACGTGCCGGATGCCGCGATGATCCCGGTGGCCACCCCCGGACGCGCACTCGCCCGGCTCGCCCACCGGTCCACCCTGCCCTTCCAGACCGGGTACGTCGGTGCCGTGTTCCGGGGTGCCGACGCCGATGCGGCGCAACCCCGGCCGACCTCGCCGGTGCACGGTACCGAGTTGCCCTGGTCCCGGCTGGGCCGGGCGCTGCCGCCGCCGGTGGAACCGACACACGGGAGCGCCGCGCCGGACGAGTTGGCCGCCACCGACCTGGACGTACTGGTGGACGCCATCGACGCGGCCGCCCGGGAGGTGGGCTGCGCGCGACAGCCGAGTCCGTGGCTGCCGCCGCTGCCACCGGTCGTGCTGCTGGACGACCTGACCCCGCCGAAGCCCGGAGCCGGCCCCGGTCTGCCGCCGGTGCCGTACGCACTGGCTGACCTGCCGGATCAGCAGAGCCAGCCGGTGCTGACCTGTGACCTGTCCGCGCTCGGACATCTCTACGTGCTGGGCGCCTCCCGTACCGGCCGGTCACAGCTGCTGCGTACGCTGGCCGCGTCACTGGCCCGGTCGCTGTCCTGCGCCGACGTGCACCTGTACGCGGTCGATGCGGCCGGCGGGTCGATGGTGGTGTTGTCAGAGCTTCCGCACTGCGGCGCGGTGGTGCCCCGAGCCGACCTGGAGCGACTGGAGCGGCTGGTTGGCCGGCTGCAGGGCGAGCTGGCCCGGCGGCACGAACTGCTGGCCCGGCACTCCTGCGCCGGGCTCGACGAGTTACGGGCGGCGCTGCCGCCGGCGGAGCGTCCGGCGCACCTGATGCTGCTGGTGGACGGCTGGGATTCGCTGGCTGCCGTCCTGGCCGACCACGACGGCGGCCGGCTGCTGGACCAGTTCCTCGGCCTGCTGCGGGAGGGGCCGGCCGCCGGGCTGCACCTGGTGATGTCCTCCGAGCGGTCGCTGTTGACCGGACGGGTGGCGAACCTCAACGATCACCGGATCATGCTGCGGATGACCGACCGCACCGACTACTCGGCGATCGGCGTCAACCACCGCCGGATACCGGAGGTGGTGCCGCCCGGACGTGGCTGGCGTTCGGCGGACCAGGCGGAGATCCAGATCGCTCTGCTGGATCCGGACCCGTCCGGTGCGGCGCAGGTCGAGGCGATCCGCCGGATCGCCGCCCGGGCCACGGCCCGGGACACCGGGGTGCCGACGCAGCGCCGACCGTTCCCGGTCGCCGGACTCCCCGCGTCGGTCACCTTCGCCGAGGCGTTCGCGCAGGTCCCGGAGGAGCAGCGGCGGCCACTACGGGCGCTGCTCGGGATCGGTGGTGACGCCGCCGCACCGGTTTACGTGGACTTCGCCGGTCAGCAGGCGACCTTCCTGGTCGCCGGTCCGCCCGGTTCGGGCCGCAGCAACACCCTGGCCACGCTGGCGGTGTCGCTGCTGGCGGGGGGCAGTGCCCTGGTGATCCTGACCCCCCGCGAGTCGGTGTTGCGCCGGCTGGCGGTACACGGCCGGGTACGCGCGATCGAGGGAGCGGCCCCGGACCCGACGCACCTGACCGCCGCGGTCGAGGAACTGGGGGGCCCGTTGGTGGTGCTGGTCGACGACGTCGACCTGTTCGGCTTCGCCAACCCGGTGGAGGCGGTGCTGCGCCAGGTGGTGGCCACCGGCCGGGATCGTGCTCTCGGTCTGGCGTACGCGGGGACGGCCGAGACCCTGACCCAGTCGTTGGGCGGGTGGATCGCCGAGGCCCGGCGCTCCCGGCAGGGTGTGCTGCTCGCACCACAGTCGGCGATCGAGGGTGACCTGGTCGGTGCCCGGGTGCCGCCCGGCCTGCTGCGCGCCGGCAGCCGCCCCGGACGCGGCTATCTGCCGGACCCGGCAACCGCCGCACTGACCACGGTCACCATCCCGCACACCGCCCTCCGCTGACGCCCCACCTTTCCGGTCCGTCGATCATGAGGTAGCCGCCGTTCGGAGATCGACATCCGCCGCCCACCTCCTGATCGATGCCGGAAGGAAGCTCGACTCACCGGCACTCGACGCTGGGCGCGGCCCGGGTGCCGGTCACGGCCCCCGGGCCGCGTGGTCACTGTGCGGGCGGCGGCGTGGACAGCGCCTGGTCCATGTCGCTGAGGTTCTTCACGATCGCCGCGAAGCTCGCCGCGAAGGTCTCCAGGTTGCTGACCGCCTTGGTCAGCGAGGCGGTGAACTCGGTGTACTGGCTGCTCATAACCGGGCTGGACTGCTGCATCCAGAGGCCGCCCTGGCTGGTCAGCAGCTCGGTGACGCTGGTGTTCAAGCCCTTGAGCACGTCGGCGATCTCCGCGCCCTCGGTGGTCAGCCGCCCGGAGACGGTGTGGATCCGGTCGTAATCGACGTTGACTTCTGCCATCGGATGCCTCCGGTTCGGCGGATCAGGCGGAGCTGCTGGACGCGGTGATCTGCTCGTCCATGGTGCGCAGCTGAACGGTGATGTTGTGGAACTGCTGGGCGAACGACCGGATGCTCTCGATCGCCGCGGTCAACTCGGTGTTGAAGGTCTGGTACTGCCCACTGAGCGTGGGGCTGGACTTCTGCAACCACAGGCCACCGTCGCTGGTGAGCAACTGGGACACCGCGGCGAGCAGATCCTCCAACCGGGGCACGGTCTGCGTGACGGCCAGGTTGAGCTGTTCGTTGACCGTCTGCACCTTGGCGAAGTCGACGGTGATGTTGGGCATGGCGCTGCTCCAGACGAGGTTGGTCAGATGGTGACGGTGGTGTACGGCATGGAGTCGTCCTCGGGTGCCTCCTCCGACACGAGGCTCCACTCCCCGGTCTTCGGGTTGCCGTGGTAGACCTTGGTGCCGTCCGGGCCCACCACCGTCTTGGTGCCGCTGTCCGGCCCGGTCACCACGATGTCGGTCGTGGTGGTCCCACCCTCGTGGTCGACGGTGACCTGATGCGATCCGCCGTCGGCCCCCGGGGTGACGGTGCTCGTGGTGGTGCCCTCGCTGGTGGTGGAGGTCACCACGAACGAGCCGTCGTCGTTGGTCTTCTTCTCGATCTTTTCCTCGGTTCCGTCGGCATGGGTGATGGTGGAGGTGTAGTCGATGACGTCGGTCCGCCCGTCGCCGTCGGTGTCGCGGTACGTGAACTCGGTCTTCTCGGTGTAGGTCAGCCCGTCA
Organism: Plantactinospora sp. B24E8; assembly: GCF_039871735.1. NCBI lineage: Bacteria > Bacillati > Actinomycetota > Actinomycetes > Micromonosporales > Micromonosporaceae > Plantactinospora > Plantactinospora sp. B24E8. Next base: position 42,237 of record NZ_JBDPMH010000029.1, on the reverse strand, counting down.
CCTGAGGTGACCGTGGTGGTTTCGGAGATGACGTTGCCGTCGTCGTCCAGGACCGCCGTGGTGGTGTTGCTGCCCACCGGTGAGGTGCCGTCGACGGAGGTGGGTGCGTCTCCCGGTTCTGGCACCGGGTCTCCGCTCCACACCGGCACCGAACCGTCGACCAGGTTGCCGTCCTTGTCGTAGTACTGGAAGGTGATCTCCCGGTCCTTCAGGTCGAGGTATCGCTCGTACGCGGCGGTGTCGGCCTGCCAGCCGCTGATGTTCGCCCGCAGCCGGTCCAGGTTGACCTTGCCGGCGATGTCGGCGTCCAGGTCGAAGTAGGCCTTGGCGATGCCGTCGAAGGTGTTGGCCAGCTCGTCGAGCAACTCCATGGAGTCCTTGAACGGGGTGTGGCAGGCGGAGAAGAAGGCACTCAGCGTCGCGTACAACGTCGAGTTGCCGACCTGGCTGGAGTCGACGACGGCCCCGTCGGAGGTGACGATCGCCCGACGCGAGCCGGTCTCCACGTCAAACTGGATCTTTCCCTTCAGCTCGCGCAGGCTGCCCGCGAGCTTGTGCAGCAACGCGTAGTCGAGCACCAGGTCGGCCATCGTGCACCCCTCCGCCAGCTCGTCGACATGTGCCGTCTGTGAGGTTCGACGCGGCCGGGGCGGTGAGCGGTTCACCGTGAACCTCCGCGCGGGTGCGTCGCGTCGAACAGGACGAGGTGTCCGGGGCGGCGGGAGGGGTGCGGTGGCGGTACGGCCCGGTGACTGGTCGGCACTCACGCTGTCCGGTGACCCCACACCCGGCGATCCGGACGTGCTGCTGCGGGTCGCCGGCTACCTGGACGTCATGGCCGGCCATGCCCAGACCGCCGACGACGGGCTCGCCGCGGTGTTGCGGCAGAGCGGTGAGGGTGCGTTCGTCGGCAAAACCGCGGACTGGCTGCGCGAGCAGGTCAGCAAGGAGATGAGCGGCTTCATCGCCGGGGTCCGTACCGCCTTCTCCGCCGCCGGGCCGGCCATCCGCACGTACGCCGAGGCGTTGCGCGAGGCGCAGGCCAAGGCGGACCGGGCACTGAGTGAAGCGGCCGGGGCCGGCGACGACGAGGAACGAATCAAAGCCCTCAGGACGGAGGCGGAGAACGCCGCGGCGGACGTGACAACCGCGGCGGGTACGGCCCGGCAGGCCATTCTCGACGCCACCGGACACATCAGGTCCCCGGTGACGCCCAAGTCCGCCTGCGAGATCTTCTGGGAGATCTTCACCTGGCTGACCCTCGTCATCACCGTGGTCGCCATCTTCGTCGGCGGGCCGCTCGGCCTGCTCGCCTTCGCGATGAACGCCGCCCTGGCGGTGAAGGCGACCCTGGACTTCGCGACGGGCAAGACGAACGCACTGGGTCTGGCGCTCGGCCTGCTCGGTCTGCTCGGCCCCAGTACCCGGCCACTGATCGCCCTCGGCGACCTGACCAAGCTGGCCGGCAGCGCCTGGCGCAGCATCACCCAGATCAGCCGAAACAGCTTCACCCTGGCCCGGACCGGCATCAACGACTTCTGGCGGACCGTGTCGACGCTGAGCATCAGCGGCATCATGCGCGGCATCGGGGACCTCGGCGTCACCGTGGCCAACTCGGTGAAGGTCGGCGTGCTGTCGATCCCGCGGATCGTCGGTTCCCTCGATGGCCTGGCCGTCCGGGGGTTCGTGACTCTGGAGAAGTTCACCCTGGTCACCGTTCCGACGGCGGTCACCAGGCTGGGCAACATCGCCAATCAGGGCCTGACCAGACTCGCCGGTCTGACGGTCGACGCCGGCCGGTTCGTCGCCGCCAACGCCGTCAGGTTCGGCAACCTGATGGTGCGGGAGTTCGGCGGCTGGAAGTGGCTGCGGATCTTCCTGCCGCTGGCCGGTCACGAGATCGGCGCCGTCGGCGTTTCCGGGGCGTTCAAACTCGGCGTGCTGGGTCGCGGGCTCGGGATGACCCGATTCGACGGACTGGCCGCGCTCGGCGGTGGCGTCCGGCTCGCCGACGGCCTCACCACGGTGAATGTCGTCAAGCCCGGGAGCCCGCCGCCCGCCGGCGGAATCAACTTCAGCCCGGGCGGGCTGCACCTGCCCGACCTGGTCGAGAAACCACTGATCGGTGCGCCGTCGATGCCGGAACTCAGCTTCTCGGCCCGCGGTATCGACCTGTCCGCGACGCGTGGTGTGCTCGGCGCGCACGACCTGGCGGGGCTGCGCGGTGCCGCGCACGCGGTCGACCTCGGCGCGCTCGCTCGGCTCGACGTACCGACAGGCAACCCGACGGCGGCACTGAACCAGGTCACCATGCCCACAGTGGGCATGCCCGGCTCGGTGACCCTGCCGAACATGCAGATCGGCAACCTCAGCACCACGCTGCAGCGGACCGTCGGCGGCGTGGACGGGCTGGCGAACTTCGGTCATGCCGAGCTGCGCAACCTGCACATGGGTGAGGTCAGTGCGGTCCGGGTCTCGGAGACCGGGGTGGCGTTCAACCTGGGGGCCCCGGAGAAGGCGTTCGGCGCCGCCCCCCTGGCCACCCCCACCCCCACCCTTACGTCCGCGCCGTCGGTCTCCGTCTCCCAGCCGGCGCCGACGAGCGCCGCAGGGCCGGACGTCGTCGCACCGGCACCCACGCAGCTCGGTAAGATCGCCGACCCGACCACCGTCCACCAGGCACTGAATCTGCTCGACGGGCCGAAACCGAGCGCACTCACCGCCCTGACCCGGTTGGATCCGCCGTCGTCCACCGCGCCCACCGGTCTGAGCCGTGATCTTTCGGTGCCCGCACCGCCCCGCGTGGAGTCGGTCGGCGGCCCGTCACCGCAGCAGCTCAGTCACCTGCACGCGCTCGCACAGCTGAAGCAGGCACATCACGCGCTGGCCAACGCCTCCGGGGACGCGCTGGCGGTGGCCCGCGCCGAGAAGGACGTCCGAGTCGCCGAGGCGCTGGTGCGTCGGGCCGAGAGTGGGCTCAAAATCGAAGCCCGGGAACTCTCCCTCAGTGTCGACCCCCCACCGACCCACCCGACCGGTGTGGTCGCGCCAGACCTCGCGGCGGCCAAGGCAGCGACGGCCCCCGACCTTGCGGCGGCCAGTCCCGCTGCGGCGGCGGACGAAGCGATACGGGCTCTGCAGATCCGCTTGGACAACCTGCGCGGACCCGACGCCCCCCGCGCCGACCTGGCCGCGCTGGAGCTGGAGGCCCGGTTCGCGCAGCTGCGCCCGTCGACCTCGGCCGACCTCGCCGACCTGCCTGCGGTGCCCACCCACCAGCCCGGCACCAGCATCGCCGAACTGGAGAGCCGGCTGGCCGGACTACGCGGCACCGACGTATCCGCCCCCGCAGCCCGCCAACTGGAGTGGGAACACCGCCTCAACCAGCTCCGTCCGGGCGGGGCGGCCGAGAACCGCCCGGTCGATCCGGCGATGTTCCCGGACGTCCCGTCCATCTCCCCGATGGAGGCCACCGCCCGGGCCACCGCCGCCGAACGCCTCACCGACCTGGAAACGCAGTTGGCCGACGTCCGCGCCGAGGAGGTCTCCTCCGGCGCCGGGCCGGGGCGGTTCGACGACGCCGGGGCACCGGCCACACCGCGCGCCGACATCCCGGGTCGGTCGGAAACCCCTGACCAGGTGGGTACGCCAGGGCGAACGGAGGGGGGCATCGGCGGCGACGGAGTGCTCGACCTGCCCAGCGTGCCGCGGACCGACCCGGCGGCCACTCCAGGCCCGGAGGCACTCAGCCGACGGTTGACCGAACTCACCGCCGACGCCCGCGGTGTCAAGCTACCCGAGCAGGAACTGAGGGTGCTCAGCACCGAGGTCCGTACCGCGATCGAGCAGGGGCGGCACGGCGACGCGGCCCGAGGACTGAACACGCTGCACGACCGGATCGACCGACAGGCACTGTTCCAGCGGCTCGACTCGTACCGGGCGCATGTCGACGCCGGGCACCACCGCGCAGCGCAGCTGGGCATGGACAAGTCGACCTGGTTGCGCCACGCCATCGACATCGAGCGCGCGACCGCGGCCGGGCACACCGACGAACTGCACCGGCTGCTCAACGCCTACGAGAACGGCCTCGCCGGCAAGCTGGCCGAGCAGAAGCTGAACGACCAGGTCGTACCCGATGTCACTCCCGGCCGTGCCTCCGACGGAGCCGGGTCCGCGGGCGACCTGGACGGATTGCTGGCCCGGCTCGACGTGCTCCGTGGCGACCGTGTTCCCGACCCGCGACTCGCCGGTCTGGAGCTGGAGCTACGCTTCGCCGGCCTGCGCGGCGCCGACGGCCCCGATGGGCCGCTCCCCCAGCTGCCCGACGCACCGACGCTGCCGCCCGGCGCGCTCGACGACCTGACCGACCGGCTCGACGCCCTGCGCACCCATCGGGACGAGTTGATCGGCATGCCGGCGGCCGAGCGTGCCGGGTGGAACGCCGAGTTCGCCCGGGCCGGCGACGCAGCCGCCGACGCGGACGTGTTGGCCCGGTACGAGGCGCGCGTCGCGGCCCTGGAGCGGGAGGCCCGCCTCGCGGAGCTGCGGGGCGGCAGCGGTCCGCTCTCCGCCGACGAGTACCGGAGTTGGCAGGACGCGCTCACCCGGGCCGGCGACAATCCGGCCGCCGTCGACGATGTGCTGTCCCGGTACGTCACCCGGTTGGACGAGCACCGGCTGGACAGCACCGCCCAGATCAACGCGGCGCTCACCTCCCCCGACCATCTCCGCCCGCTCGACTCCCGGCTCGACGAGGCACTCGGCGGTCTGTCTGAGAGCCTGCGGGACACGACCGCGGCGCGGCACACCACCCTCGGGGACCGGTTGGCGCAGCTGCGGGGACCGGACGGCGCGTCGGTACCCGGGCGGGCCGCCGACAACCTACCGACGTCCGGGCCGCGGGCCGGGGACCCGACGATCAGCCACCAGCTCGATCAGCTGCCGAGCGTGCCCCGCGACCTGCCGACGACCCGCACCGACTCCGCCGGCACCGCACCGGCCCGGACCGACCCGTCCGCGTCGACCCGCCCCGGTGCGTCCAGGTCGGACACGACGACTGTCACCGGACCGGCGGACACCCAGTCGCCGACAAAACCGGCGGCGACGTCGCCGGTCACGAAACCGGCGGACTCCCCGACCGGGACCACGCCGGTCGACCGGCCCACCGTGACGCGGCCGACCTCGGCGAAACCGGCGGACGGCCCCTCGGTACGGCCGACACCGACCGGCGGCGGCGAGGTTCTCGAACTACCGGCGCCCCGCCGCCCTGCCGACGACGCGGCCACCGCGCCGCCCGCCGAGAAGATGACAATGCCGCCGCGTGACCTGCTCGGCGACGGCAGACCCGGCGGCCCGACCCGGGTGGTCGAGGTGGACACCGAGCGGTGGAGGCCGCTGAAGGACGCGTTCCGCATCGAACCACCGACCACCGGCGGCCAGCCACCAAAGGTCACCCGACCGCCGGCCAGCGGCGAGCGGGTCGGCGTCGGCTATCGACTCACCGTCACCGAGCAGGACATGCACTTCGAGCTGAAGCTGCGCCTCGACGCCGCGCCCGGCGTCACGGCGCAGGAAATCGCCGAGGTGAAAGCCCGCACCGTCGAAGGGTTGCGGCGCTACGTCAACGCGCCCCGGCAACAGCTGCCCGGGTGGGATGTCCCGATCCGGGTGACCGTGGACTTCGACGACCCGGTCCATGCGCGGGGCGTCATCACGGTTGCCCCTGCCGGCGCCCAGATGTCCCAGCAGACCTGGGCGGCCGGCGCGTCGCCCGCCAAGTACGCCCACGAGATCGTGCACCAACTCGGCGTGACGGACACCGGCTCACCCTCGAACGCCCTGCTGCGCAGCACCCACCAGGCAGAGCACGGCGACCTGATGGGCAGCCACCCGCACGACGTCGAGGATTTTGTGCTGACTCCTCGGGCGCTCCGCCAGATCGCCGAGGTGCTGTCGCCGTACTTCTCGGGTTCCACCGCACCGCGTCCGGTGCCGGCAGCGCTCGCCGGCAACGTCGCCGAGGAGTTCTGGGCCTCCGGCCTGGACATCGCTCCCCCGGTCACCACCGGCGAAGCCACGGTGCCCGCCCCGGCCGGGACGGTGTCGACGCCGTCGGCCACCGCGCCGGCCCCGCTACCGACCGTCATCGGAAGCGGCACGACACCCACGATCACGGTGACCGCGCCGGGTGAGACCATCCAGATGACGGTCCTGGAAGCGACGACGACGGTCGACAGCCCGTTGCCCGGCCTCTACAAAACCCGGCCCGACCTGCTGTACACACCCGACTCCATCGACGACCTCGACAGCCTGATTCGCGGCGTCGAGCAGAGCGTCGCCGACGCGGTACGCACCCGGGTGGCGGAGAACCTGCCGCTGGTGCCGGGGCTGTCCAACCTCTCGGTGCAGACCGGCGAGATCGGGCAGGCGCTACGCGATGATCCGAAGTCCTTCTTCGTCACCGGTGGACGCAGTTTCTCCGTTCGGGACGGGCTGTTCGGTTGGCACCGGGTCACCGTCGCGCCGACCTGGTCGCCGGCCGCGGCCCAGGTCATCGACCAGTCCGTGGACAACGCGAAGTTCGACACCCGCAGTGACCAGTCCGCCGGGGTCAAGCATGCCGCCACCACCGGCGGCTCCGGTTCGCTCGGCGCCGGCACGATGTTCCCCCAGCGGGTCGGCTACGGTGCCGGCGGCGCCGTCGACCTCGCCCTCTCCCGGCCGCTGGAGTCGCTCGAGGACGGCGTCAAGCTGACCGACTCGCACAACGTACGCAGCGGGTCCGGTTCTCACCTGGTGTCCGCGCCGGTCAGTTTCGGGGTCGTCGTGACAGACCCGACCGCTCCGCTCACCGGCCCGAAGGCGGCCGTACGGACTCTCGGCGAGTCCGTTCCGGCCGACGTGACGTTCCGGACTGTCGACGACATCGCCAACGCCGGACCCCGCGAACCCGACTGGCTCACGGTCGACCCGAGCAGGCACACGTCGATGCTGGTGGAGAACTTCACGCCGGTACGCATTCTGCGCGCCGGCATCGGTCTCGCCCACGGCACCGACCCGGTCGGTACCTGGAACGACGTGGTCGAGGACGCACTCGTCCTGCTCCGGCCCACCAAGACCGTCGGGCCGGGCACGCTGGGGGCAGGACAGGCCCGCAGCCTGTTCGAGGAGCCTTCCATGATCGGCAACCTCATGCCGGCCCTGGACACGGTGGTCCACCCACCGACGATCACCAGCACGCACGGCGCGCACGCGCTGTCGCTGGAACTCACCGCGACCATGCCGAAGCTGTCCATCCTGGCCGACGTCGCCAAGACCTCCTTCCGCTGGCAGCCGGGGCAGAGCGAAACGACGAAGCTGTCCCACTCGAGCCGGGTCGGCACCGGTCTCTCCCTGATCCCCGCCCGCTGGGCGTTCGGCCCCGGATACGTGCAGGCGCGGCTCTTCTGGGGCTTCCTGCGCTCGATGACCGCCTCCGCCACCCAGGGCGGCACGTCCCGGATCGGCACCGAGTTCAAGGACATTGCCAATGTCCTGGTGGAGGCGCACTTCCGGGTCACCGTCAATGCCGGGCTACGCGAGGTGCCGGGCAGCCGGTTGTTCGGCGAGGGCACGGTCGAACCGATCACCGTCGATGTGGTGGTGCTCGGTCACCTGCCGGCGGCCCGGGTGGCCCAACTGCTCAGCGACAGCAGCGTGCTCGTCCCCTCCCCGAGGCAGTGGTACGTGCCGCCGTACGCGCTCGGCGGCGGACGGTCCGTGACCTACGGACTCAGCGGGTTCCAGCAGCTCTACCTGGACGTGACCGGGCTGATCCGGAACATCGAGGGCGGCTTCCTGCCCAGGTTCGGCACGTCCGGCAAGGTCGGCCGGATGGCCACCAGCCGCGCGGCGATCGAACGGCAGGCCAACCAGGACGCGCTGGACCGGGTGCTGTCCGCGGCCGGGTTGCGTCAGGGCCGCAGCAGTCTGCTCAAGACCGGCCTGATCGCCAAGCTCAGTCGTACCAAGAAGTTCGGCACCCGGCACGTTGTCGTGCACGTCACGGCCAGCTACACCGATGCCTTCCGGCACCTCGGCACCAGCCGGGGCGACGCGGTGCGGACCACCCACGCCGACACCTTCCAGGAGAAGATCAGCGCTGGCAGCCAGTGGCGAGGTGCCGTGGCGTTCGAGGGCGGCGGCGTGTTCCGGCTGACCGGGAGCACGGCTGGCGCGTTCGTACCCGGAGGCGCGGTGGAACTGCGTGGTCGGTTCGACCGGCAGAGCGGCGCGCAGCTCGGCGGCCAGGAGAGCCGGCTCAGCGGCGGTACGCCGGACTCCCAGGCCTTCGGCAACGACCTTCGGATCACCGTGCAGGTGTACGCGTACACGAAGCGCCTCGGTCCGGACCCGAAGTCCCGCGTCAGGTTCGGTCGGGTGATGCACCAGCGCTCCCCCCGGCCGGTCACCGACTCGGCCACCCGGGTGGTGAAAGCCACCCGCGAGCCGGCGGCCCTGGTCAACGGAAAGGAGTTCACCCGATTCCGGCTGGTCCAGACCCGCCCGGTCACCGTGCAGTTCGACAACGCCTCGGTGCTGGCCCAACCGATCAACCTGCCGACCACGATGACGCCGCGGCCCGATCCGCTGGCGATCGCGCGGCGGACCCAGCTCGAGCCGACCGCGCTGCGTGAGTGGGTCGACGCGGGGCCGAAGTCGACCGTCAACCGGTGGCTGTCGGTAGAGGACTTCCCGGGTAGCAGCGCCATCGTCGTACTCGCCGACGACGCCCTCCGAGCCGCCCAGGAATACCCCGACACGGTCTCCCGTACCAAGTTGGGCGGCCTACGCGGCGTCGACGGGTTGGCCGAGGGAATGCCGGTCTGGGCCAACATCATCGACCGGCTGGGCGAGTCGCGCCAGATCCACGGCCTCGCCTCGATGCTCGACGGCGTGTGGCACGTGGACCGGCTCACCTCCGCCGAGGACGGCGCGGCCACCGACCTGGCCATCGCGGTCGCGTTGACCAATCCGACGGTGCTGCCGGCGTACGCCACCATCACCAACGAGTCCGCCTCGGTGGGGTCGGTGGAGATCGATGCCGCGAAGACCGTCGAGAAGCAGCTCGCGCTGCGGGCCAACTTCTCGGCGAACGTCCGCCGCGCCGGGACCAGCAACGAGACCACCCACGGCGGTGGTGCCGTCTTCCCGGTCAGCTACGAGAAGGTGCTCTACGCCGGAGCCACGCGGAACACCGAGAGCGTCAGCGGCGCGATCGAACGCAACGCCAACAACCGCAAGGGCAGGCAGCGGTCCTTCCTGGTGGTCTTCGACATGCGGGTGTCGGTGGCCGCGGAGATCACCACCGACCCGGACCGGTACGCGGCCATCCCGCAGTCGCTGCGCACCGGCGAGTGGCTGCACCACCACAAGTCGGTGGCCCGGCACGGCACCATCACCAACGCGATATTCCTGCGGCTGTCCGCCGCAACCATGGTCAAGCTCGGCCTGCTGTCGAAGCTGGCCGGGGACCCCGGCATGATCGGGGCACCGTGGCTGCCGGCGGTGCCGCCGGCCCTGGGCCTGCCGCCCGGGCGCAGCCCCGGTCTGGGCCTCTACACCTTCGACGAGACCCCGACCCTGACCGAGCCGATGACCGCCGTGCTCCGGGCCGAGGCCGCCAAGCTCGGCCCGGACCGGGGAATGGTCAAGAGCCTCCTCGACGCGGTGCAGGGCCGGATCGTGAACCGGTCGATCGGCAAGGTCTCCGACTCGCTCTCCGGCCCCGGGCTCGACGACCCGATGCTGAACCGCCGCCGCCTGCTCTACCTGTTCACCCGCGAGGGACAGGCGCAGCACTGGCCCGCGATGGTCGACGGCGGGGTCTCGGTGCTGCACACGAAGCCCGGCCGGATGACACAACACTCCCGGGACGTACGTCTGCTCGCCGAGCCCATCGGCGAACCGAAGGTCCTCGGGTTCGTCGCCGACCACAACGACCTGGACATCAAGACCACCCACACCAGCGAGCAGGGCGTCACCAGGCAGCGGATGCACGGCGGTACCGTGACCGCCGGGGTCGCCGGCACCGGCGTCTCCAACCACCACGGTGAGAACCTCGCGGTCGGCATGGGAGACACCGTCGGGCGGGTGTCGCAGGTACTGAACGCGCAGAACGACGGGTTCACCACGGTCGACACGAACCTGAGCTCCGGTCGGGGCGTCAAGGCCAAGCTGGAGACGCGCGTCAAGTACACCCTGGCCATCTTCGACAAGGGCGAGCGCGTCGACGGCGACCTGCTGGTCGTACACGACAAGGTGGTCCAGGACAGGTGGGCCGACGACCTCCGGCCGCCGCGGTCCACACCGGCGGACCGGCCCACGCCCTACCGGATCGTCCCGCCGGAGACGTTGGCACCCGGCTGGCGGACGGTCAACGGAATGCCGCTGCCGCCGCGCTTCAGCGCCGAGGACCTCAGCCAGGTTGCGAAGGTGCAACGCGTCGTCGCGAGCCTGCTGAGCGACTCCGCCAAACGGCTGGGGACGACGGGGTACGCGGGGGCGCACCAGATCCACCAGAGCCTCACCCCGGAGATCCTGCTTCCCGGTATGTCAAAGCTGATCACCGCTGGGGGTTTCGACCTGCCGCCGGCGGTCAGCGCCCAGATCTTCGGGCAGAAGGCCGCGATCACCATCAGGCTGCGGCCCGAGAGTGCGTCGCTCGGCGGCGTCAGCTCCGGCGTCTTCCGCGAACACGCGCCGCAGCAGAGCGGTGGCTACAGCACCGGCACCAGCGTGGTGACCCAGAACCTGCGGATCCCCCGCATCCCACTGATCGGGCGGGGCTTCGCCGACGACCCGTACCAGGCGTTGGAGGCCGGTGGGCCCGGCGTCGCCGCCGGTGACACCCAGGCCGCCGCCGAGAGCGGCAGCAACGCCACCGGAGACATGGGCAACGTCAAGCCGGAGAGCCGCTCGGCCGCCGTCGACTACCTGAGCCGGGTCGAGGTCACCGTCTCGCTGTCGTACTCGCTGCGGCCAGCCAGGACGGTGACGAACGCCAGCCAGCCGGACGAACTGGTGAACGTGTCGTTGCGGATGGGCCTGCACGACGCGCGGACGGCGCTGCACATCCCGAAGGACACCACGGCGATAGCCAAGGACTCGCCCGGCCGGGTGGCCGCGTTCGACGAGATCGTCGATCACGAGGCGAAGCTGGCCACGGCGGCGGAGCGTTTCGTCTCCGCCGCCGACCGGCTCGACCAGGCCCGCTACGACGCGTACGCGATCCCGGAGGGCAGCACCGAACGCGTCGCCGCCGAGGCCGAACTGCCCGGGTTGCACCAGGAGTGGGATCAGGCCGGGCAGGCCTGGTGGGACCTGCTGCAACGGCACCACCAACTGCTCGACGACTTTCGGCACCGCTACCTCGGCGTGGCCGAGGGCGCGACGGACACCGACGCGGCGAACCTCGCCAAGCACATTCAGGAACAAACCACCAAGCCAACACCACACACCACCACCGCACCACCGGTCCAACAAGGCACCAGCACAGTGCCCACGTTGTCGACCGGGACGTCGCAGGTGCTGCCGACGCCGGGTGGTGGGCTCTGTCAGCTCTACGCCGCCGTCGGCAGCGCACCTGAGCTGGTGAGCGCTAGGCTGGCCGCCGCAGGACTCGGCACGCCGGCCCTGCACGCGTGGCTCGGCAACCCCGAGGCGGTCCGCGCCCAGATCACCGCCTGGGCTGCCCAGGCGCCTGGGCTGGTGCCGCCGACCACCCAGCTCGGTGAGGCCGCAGAGCTGCTGCGCCGCCTGGTCGAGCAACACCTGCGCACGGTGGGCCCGGACGGCGTGCCAACGGCAGCACTGGAGGGGTACCGGAACAACCGGGTGTTGCAGTTGCGTGCCGAGGTGGATGCGATGGACCGCGACACCCTGCTGGGCCGGCTACAGGAGGCGGGCATCACGAGGCTGCGCGACCCCGGTCTGCTACCGGCCCTGCACATGCGCCAGCTCTACCTCAACCAGCGAACCGCCGACCTGGTCGCCGCCGGGTGGGATCCGGCGGTGGCCCGCGCCCACGCGGAGAGCCGGGTGCCGCTCAAACCCACGCCGGACGGTTCGCCGCCCCGCGACCTGGCAAACGAGGCACTCTCGATGCGGGCCATGTTCGACTACCTCACCGCCAGCGGTCATCCCGTCGGCCTGCGGGCACTCTCCGACGAGACGCTGCGGGACCAGCTCATGACGCACCTGCTCAACCCGCTCCGGCCGGCCGACGCCAGCGAGTTCTCCGCCCTCACCGAGGCGGTCCAACGCTGGCCGGACCGCTGGCAGGACCCGGTCGGCGAGGCCTTCGCGGGGCTGTTGGCCGCCACGTTGGACGCCCGGGTACGCATCCACGCACCCGTTCACACCCAGATGCTCGGCCGCGAGGACGCGCCCCTGTTCGACGTGTACCGCCGCAGCGACCACTACCAGGCGATGGTCAACCAACAACCCCCGCCGGTGGAGTCGGCACCACCGAGCGAGCAGCCGGTGGCCGAGTTGGACCACACCAGAGGTCCTGCCGTCGATCCGAAGGGCGCCAAACCGTTCGAGATCGATCCGCCCGGACCCGCCGACGGAAAGACCATCAGCGGAGACGCGCTGCGAACCCAGCAGATGCGCGTCAACCCCGCCTGGATGCCACTGTCCGACTTCACCCCCGAGATCTACGCGGGCCGCCCCGACGCCCACTGGCACTACGTCGTCACCGAGTCGGACGGCATCATGATCGGCAGCGAGGAGATCCTCACCGTCGTCTCCGCCAAGCAACTCGACGACCTCCACGTCGCCATGCACACCAAAAACCCCGACCTCACCCTCGACCAACTCAGGAACAGCATCAACCAACAGGGGCACCCCACCATCGGCGTACGCTTCGACACCGACGGCCGCGCCTACGTGGGTAAGGGACGGATCAGCGGCGAGCTGCACCGCGACCCGGAAACCGACCGATGGGTCGTCGACGACAAGTCCGGCCGCTACATGAGCGAAAAAATCCGCCCCGGACTCGACCCCGTCGACGTCAAACGCTGGCTCGACGGTGTCGCCACGAGACTCAGCGAACAAATGGGCGTACCCGTCGAAGCCCGGCCGTACAAACACACCACCGCCCCACCACCAGCACCAACCACCCGAACCGCCCCCACCCAACAGCAACCCCCGGCCGACACCACCAAACCCACCGAGGCCACCACCACCGCCCCACCAGCGGAGGACCTGCGCGCGCGGTGGGTGGCGTTCACGGCACAGCGTCTGCAGGCCGAGGGCACCGATCCGACGGCGGCCGAGATCCTCGCCAACGGCCTGACTGCCGACCGCGACACCATGCTCGCCGACCTGGCGACGCAGCAGGCCATGCCTGCTGGCCCAGCCACGACCGCCACCGCTGACCTGAGCACCGCCGCGCCTGCGCCGAACGTCCAGACGGCGACCACGACAGCGACGGCGACGGCAGCCACGACCGCCACAGCCACGACCACAGCAACGGACCCGACGGCAACGGACCCGACGGCAACGGACCCGACGGCAACGGACCCGACGGCGCCCACCGCACTGATGGGGCACATCCCGCCGCCCGGGCCGGACTACCGGATACTCCGCTCCGCCGGATCGGCGCACCTGGCGAAGCTGCACGACGAGGTGCGGCAGCTGATCGCCACGAAGACCGACGGCCAGGGACAGCTCGCGGCCGAAGTCTGGTGGGACATCGCCGGCTTCATCACCAGGGCCCTTGAAGCCCCACCGGTTCGAGCGATCGTCGGAGCCCGCGCCGGCCTCGAGGGCGCCTTCCGCCTCCAGCACTGGATCATGGAACTCGCGACGGACCGTCCGGTGGACGAAGTCATCACGTGCCTGGTGCATGAACTGGCACATCTCGAACAGTTCGCGGTGATCGCCCAGCTGCTGGCCACCCGGTCCGGCGATCCGGCGACGGCCGGCATGGTCACCGGTCAACCGGACGTCCAGCGGGAACTGTGGGATCGGCGGCTGCCCGACGATCCGAGATATCCGGCGATGCAACAGGTGTGGGACAGCCACATGGACCCCGCCGCCCGTCAACTCAACGATCTCTTCGTCCAGTTCAAGCTGCTGACCCGCGACGCGCAGCAACGACTGTCGGCCGCCGAGCGGATCTACGGGTTTGCACCCCGGGTTCTCGACCGGCTGCGACGCGGCCTGCAACTGCTGGATCTGCAGAACCAGATCGCGCCCCTGCGTTACAACACCCAGCCGGCCGAGATGCAGGCGTTCCTGACCCAGCTGCGGTACACGTCACTGGGCTCGGTACGCGACTGGAGCGGTACGCCCGTCACTGCGGTGGCGCCACCGGACGGCTACGAGGTGGTCGCCCTGGGTCGGGCCGGAGGTGTCCTCCGCCCGACGGGGGCGGCCACCGAACCGCCCCGGCGATTCGCGCACCCGGACCGGCCGCTGCTCGTCATCGAGCTTCCCGACCCGGCTCGGGCCGACCAGGTGCTCAACCAGTTGAGCACGCGGTTACCCGATCGCGCGCTGGTGGAACTGGTCGTCCCCGCCCCGATCAGCGCGGCCAGGGCGCTGGAGCTGTCCCGGCTGCTCGGTCCGGAGCAGCAGCTCGCGCTGGCGCCACACCTGATCGAACCGCCCGGGGTGGAGCTGTCCGACCAGTTCGTGTCGTACAGCCGGTTGCACACCGCGACGCTGCCGGCGTTCGCCCGGTACGTCACCGTGCACCACACGCCGCAGTACCCGCAGCTCGCCACCCCGGCAAGCGACCTGAACAACCTCGGCCGTGGCCGGTGGGCGGTCTTCGGCGAGGACTGGCAGGCCACGTCGGTGGGCGACCGGGTCTGGGTGGGGCCGAAGGACGCGACACCGGTGATCGAGGACGGCGACCCGCGGGTGGTCGTCGGGGTGCCATCCCGGGACACCCCCTGGCCGGCCTGGCAGAACGGCATGTGGCTGGCCCGGATGCTGGCCGGTCAGGAGGGCACCCCGGACGACCCGATCGCCCGGGTGCACCGACCCGAAACACAGCCGCCACCGCCGGTACGGCTCGACGGCAACCTCGTGCACGCCGTCACCGAGCAGGACGCCGAGCTGGCCCGACTGGTCACCGGCGAACAGGACCCCCTCGCCGCCTACGAGTACTCCTTCCCCACCCCGTACCCACCGCTCGGGGTCGTGCCGGGCCAGGACCTCTCGTTCACCGTGCACCACCTGATCGACGCGTTGCTCGACGCGACCGACGTGACGCCGACCGAACGGGACGTCGCGGTGCTCCTCGACGCGCTGACCGCGCTGGCCAGCAAGATCGGCTCCACCGACCCGGACGCCCTGCGGAACCTGCTCGCCGCCGGCTACCTGGCCGCGCGGGCGTACGGGATCGGTGGTTTCGGTCCCCGCCGACTCACCGCGGCCTACCGCGCGCTGCGGCTGCTGGAGCCCGACGGGCCCCTGCCCTCAGGACCGACGGCAGCGGCCGACCTGCTCTCCTGGATCGACGGCGTCAACGTGGACACCTGGGCCGCCGACCTTCCGGTGCGGCTCATCCAGGTGTTGGACCGGTTGCGGGAGCCGGGCGTCACGATGACTGCGCTGACCGCCGCCAACCAGGCGGACGCGGCACGGATCCGCCTCGCCCTCGACGGGCTCGCGCGGCTCGACGCCGGTGTCTGGGCCACCGCCGGCCTCGGCCCGCAGGTGGCGCCGATATCGGCCGACGGCGATCTGGTGCTGGTGTACCCGGCCGGCCCCCAGCTACAGCCGGTGCCGCCCGGCAGCACTCCGGTCGACACCGCCGACCAGGTTCCCACCGCGCTGCTGGCGCTCCTCGGAGACCAGGCCCGCGCCCGGCTCACGCCGGACGGGGGCCGAGGTGTCCAGGTACGACTGGTGCCGGTCACCGACACGCCGATCACCCGGAACGCCTTCTACCTCCTCCTGGATGATCTCGCGGACCTCAACGAGCGGCTTGGCTGGCGCGTCGTCCTGGGTGATCCGGTACGCCCCGACGGAAGCCCGGTCCCGTTCACCGAGACGACCCCGGAACCGTCGGCCGACTGAACCGGTGGCCGGGCCTGCCATCCCGGCGGGGTCAGTTCGGAGCGCTGCCGGTCACGCCGCGCCGACCCAACGCCCGCTGCAACTCACGGGTGGCGTTGTGGGTGCGTGACTTGACCGTGCCCGGCGGTACGCCGAGCAGCCCGGCCACCTCACGGTGCGTACGGTCCTGGTAGTAGACCAGGAGCAGGGCCTCACGGTGCACCGCCGAGAGGCTGCGCAGCGCCGGCCCCAACACGGCCCGGTCCAGGGCGGCGTCGTACAGGCTGTCCGCCGGCTCCCAGACCGTGGCCGTGACGTCCTCGGCGACCTCGGCGGGGCGGGCCGCCGTCCGCCGGGCCTGGTCGACGCAGAGGTTGTGGGCGACCCGGGAGAGCCAGGCCTGCGGCGACCGGGCGCTGGCCACCGAGGCCAGGTTGCGCCAGGCCCGCAGCAGTGTCTCCTGGACCAGATCCTCGGCGCGGTGCGGGTCGCCGGGCACCAGGCGCCGGACGTACCGGTGCAGCGCGGGGCGGCTCTGCGGCACCAGCACCCGCTCGTACCAGGTGGCCAGGTCGGTCTGGGGCGGCTGAGGATCACACTCGAGGGTCGTCATCGGATACCTCATCTCTGGCCGGACGGACCGCCTCAGGCAACCGAGGCGGCGGCGGGCACGTCGGACGCGGTCAGCCGCAGCAGGTCGTCCGTCGACGGGTCGGCGAGGTCGGCCACCCGCTGCGCCTGGTGTTCGGTCATCCGCTGGAAGACCTGCCGCGCGGCGCGACCGTTGCCGAAGCCGTGGCCGTGGTCCATCCCGGCGAAGAGGGCGTGTACGGCGGCCCGCGCATCGTCGGCGAGCTGGTACTCGTGCTGCCGGCACTGAACCTCGACGATGTCGGTCAACTCGGTGGGCCCGTAGTCCTCGAAGGTCAACGTCCGGGAGAATCGCGAGGCCAGACCCGGGTTCGACGCGACGAAGCGGCCCATCTCCAGCGGGTACCCGGCCACGATCACCACCACGTCGTCCCGGTGGTCCTCCATCAGCTTGACCAGGGTGGCGATGGCTTCCTGCCCGAAGTCGTTGGTGTGCCCGGGCGGGACCAGCGAGTAGGCCTCGTCGATGAAGAGCACGCCGCCGAGCGCCCGCCGGAAGACGGCCTGGGTACGGGGTCCGGTGTGCCCGACGTACTCGCCGACCATGCTGGTCCGGTCGGCCTCGACGAGATGGCCACGTTCCAGCATGCCCAACGCGGCGAGCAGCCGGCCGTAGAGCCGGGCGACGGTGGTCTTGCCGGTGCCGGGGTTGCCGGCGAAGACCAGGTGCCGGCTCAGCGGCGGCGACGCCAGCCCGGCCTCCTGCCGGCGGCGCACCGTCCGCATGAGTTTGATCTGGGCCTGCACGTCCTGCTTGACCCGGTCGAGGCCGACCAGCGAGTCCAGCTCGGCCAGCAGTTCCGGCAGGTCGGCCTCGGTGGGTACGGCCACCTCGGCCGTCGCGCCGGTCGCGGCCGGCGGGGTGCCGGCCAGCGCGGCGGCACCCGCTGCCGTCGGATCACCGGGGTGGCCGCCGGCGGCGAGCGCGGTCGGCGGCAGCAACGACCTGGTCACCCCGGTCAGCCGGATCTCCTCGAAGACCGGCTTGGCCTGCGGGTCCACGTCGACATCGAGTTCGGTGTCCCGGATCCGGGCGCGGACGACGGCCGGCGTCGCCCCGGCACCGACGTGGATCGCCGGGTACGCGCTGGCGGTGAACACACAGTCGACGTACCGGCCGCCGCCGCCCTCGGCGACGAACAGCGCGTTCTTCGCCCCGGCCGTGCACGACGTGGCCGTCACCCGCGGTTTCGCCCCGGTCCACACGACGATGCCGGAGCCCTCGGCGTCGCGCACCGCACACCGGTCGACGACGCCCCCGCTGTCCTGCTCGAAGACGATCCCGGCGGTGCCGGCACGGTCGATCCGGCAGTCGGTCAGCTCGACGGTGGCGCCGACGCCGACCTGCACCCCGGCCCGGCCGCTGGCGTCGACCACGCACCCGGTCAGCCGGGCTGGTCGGTCCGCGCCCACGACCACCCCGTTGCGGTTCGCTGCCAGCACCGTGCCGGTGGCCGTCACCTCGGCGCTGTCGGCGGTACTCACCCCGGCCAGCCCGCAGCCGTGCACCCGGGCCCCGACCAGTTCGGCGTGGCCAGCCCCGATGGCGTGCAGCCCGTGCTCCGCCGACGGCCCCAGCCAGACGCCGGTGGCGGTCAGCCGGCCGGCGCCGCCGACGTGCAGCACGCTGTAGGTCGAGTCCCCGAGTACGGTGTCGGTGAGCGTCACCGTGCCCTGGTCGGTGACGAGGACCCCGTTGCCGGCGCAGCCGCGCACCGATCCGGCGACGAGGCTGACCTCGGCCTCGTCCCGGCACACCAGGCCGGTCGCGCCCGCCCGGTCCACGTCGCAGCGGGTCAGCACCAGCTGCGCCCGGTCGGCGGCGACGACGCCCGCGGCGGCCGGCGCGGTCAGCCGGCAGCCGGTCAGGTCCACGATCGCGGTACCGGAGGCGAAGACCGAGTCGCCGCCGCTGCCGGAGACCGCGACGTCCCGCCCGGTGACCGACGCCGACTCCTCGGCGAGGATCCCGTTGCGGCCGGCCCCGACGACCGTGCCGCCGGCCAGCTCGAACCGGGCGCTACCGCGTGCCCGTACGCCGGAGCCGGTGACCGGGCCGATCCAGGTGTCGCGCAGCGTGGCCTGCGCCGACTCGCCGGCCACCACGCCGATGCCGTCGACGTCGGTGACGACACAGCGCTCGACCAGGACGACGGCGTCGCCGGTGGCGTACAGGCCGGCGAGCCGGGCACCGGTCAACCGACAGTCGCGCAGCACCGGGCGGGCCTGTCCGGTGACCTCGACCCGGCCGCCGTGCAGGCCGCAGCCGACGAGTTCGGCGCCGCCGTCCTCGATCCGCAGCAGCGGCTCCGCGGGGTCGGTACCGGCCAGCGTCAGGTCGGCCAGGGTCGCCGCGGCGGTGATCCGCACCGGGGTGCGCGGCACCAGCGACACGCTGCCCGGCCCCCGCTCGGCCCGCAACCGCACCGCGCTGTCGACGAGCAGTTCCTCGTGGTAGAGACCCGGCGCCACCAGCACGGTCTGCCCGTCCGAGGCCGCGCGCAGCCCGGCCGCGATGCTCTGCGCGGCACCTCGTTGTCCGGGTGACACCCGGACGACGTCCGAACCGGCGCCGGCCCGTCGGCCCCCGAGTACGCCCCGTACCATCAGCCGCCCCCCGCGGGCACCGTCGGTCCGGTGCTCACGGCTGCCCGCTGCGTACCAGGTGGTCCGCGTCATCGGGGCGGCCGGCGAACGGGTCGTCGGCCTGTTCCACGGCCAACCGACGCCGCGCGCGTGCCGCCCGGTAGCGGCCCCAGAGCCACCCGGCCGCGAGCAGCGCCCCGATCGCGGCGAGCACCGCCAGCACCGCCGGCCAGGAGACCGGCTGGCTCCGCCCGCTCCGATCGACGACCGTGCCGGGCCGCCCGCCGTCGAGCAGCGGGCCGGTCACCGCGGCGTACGGGTCGAGCCGCCCGACGCTCCCCTGACCGGCGTCGGCTCCCCGGGCGGCGGTGCTGACGAGCTGCCGGCCGATCTGTCCTGCGGAGAGTCCCGGGTGGGCGGAGCGGACCAGGGCTGCCGCGCCCGCGACGAAGGCGGCGGCGTACTCCGTACCGGTGCCGACGTAGGACCCGGTACCGGCCGCTCCGATGCTGCGGACACCGGTTGCCGGCGCGAGCAGGTCCACCGATCCGTCCGGATAGTCGCTGGTCGGCCGCTGGTCGCGACGGAGGCCCCCGACGCGGAGCAGGCCCTCCGCCGGGGCCACGGTGGACTTCCCGGTCGGGACCGGCGCCACCACGAGTACACCCCGGCCGATCGCCTCGTCGACCGCCGAGCGGACCGTGCGGTCGGTGACGTCGACGGACGCGCCGAGCAGGATCACCTTCGCCCCGGTGGCCACCGCGACCTGGACGGCGGTCACGGCCGCCGGTGGGCTCGCCGCGACGCCCCGGTCCACCAGCCGCACCGGAATGATCACGGCCTTCGGCGCCACCCCGACCTGTTTGCCGCCGGCCCCGTCGTCGGCGGCGACGATGCCCGCCAGTGCGGTACCCGAGCCGACGCAGTCGGTGTCGCCCAGGCCGTTGCCGGAGACGATGTCCGCGCCCCGTCCGAGCCGGTCGCCGAGTTCCGGCCGACCCGCCGCCACACCTGAGTCGATGACCGCCACCCGGACGCCGGCACCGGTGGTGGTCCGCCACACCCGCTCCGGAGCCACCAGGCGTTGGCCCCAGGTCGAGGTGGCCGGTGGGGTGGCGACAGTGGTCGGCCGGCAGCGGGAGCGGTCGGAGACCGGGGAGCCGGAACCCGTCGGCCGGCCGGCGCCCGGTTGCGGACCTGCGGGGGCGAGGGGCACCTCGCCCCGCCCGGGTCCGCCACCCGGGTCGGCCGCCGTGGCCGGGCTGGACGGCGCAACCGTCGTACCGGGCAGCACCCCGTGCCGCAGGCCGGCGCCGATCGCGTCCCAGGGCAGCACGAGGTGCCAGCCCTCTTTCAGCCGCCCGGGATCGGTCAGTCGGCCACCGTCCGGCTGTCGCCGCCCGGTGTTGAGTTCCAGGATCTCGCCGGCCCGTTCGGCATCGCCGAGGAACCGGGCGGCGATGGTCCAGAGGGTCTCCGGCTTACCCTGGTACGACGCCGGCACCGTGTAGTAGAGGACGTAGGGCTCGACCTCCGGACCAGCCGGCGCGGCCTGGGCGGCCCGGGTGGCCGGGAACCCGGTCACCGCGAGCGTGCTGGCCGCCGTCACCGCGGTGAGCGCCGCCAGCCCGGTCAGGGCCACCCGCGCCAGTGGCCCGGTCACCAGTTGGCCCTTCGGATCAGCGCCCAGTCGTGGTCGTCGTTGGCCCGGCAGCCGAACACCTCGATCCTGGCCTCCAGTCCACCGGTCCCGTATCCGCCGGTGACGTCCAGGCAGAGGTTCGCGGCGGTGTTGATGACCCGGTAGAACTGGCCCTTGCCGGACTTGACCGTCGGCTGCAGCCGCCAGTACTGGTTCTCGTCGTCGAAGCAGCCGGTCTCGTACACCCCCGTCCCCGGCGAGACCGAGCCGGTGCCGGGCAGGTCAAGGCAGTACTGGGAGGTGACGCTGCGGATCCAGTACAACTGGTTGCCGGCGCCGTCGACCCGACGCGGGACGAAGGCGTACTCCTGGTTGTCGGGGGTGTGCGGATAGCAGAGGTTCTGGTGGACCGTCCCGTCGCGCGGCCCCGGGCCGGTCCCCGGAATGTCCAGGCACATCTCGGTGGCGAGGTTGTAGATGAAGTACGGCCCGTACGAACGGTTGTCCGTGGCGACGTCCCTGGCCTTGACCGGTGGCTGGTCGGAACTCGCCGGGGTGCTCGCTTTCGTCGGCTTCGACGACGGCGGCCTGGCCGGCGCGGTCGTCGAACCGGGGGTCCGCTCAGGCTCGGCGGTCGGGCTCTTCGCCGGGCCGGCGGGCGGGGTCAGCCGCGGGTCCTTGGCGTACTCGGCCTCGAAGCGGCCCACCTGCTCCGTCAGTGCGCTGATCCGTTCGCCGCCCGGCACGTCGGCCAGCGAACGGATCGTCGGGTCACCGCGCAGGAACGCCGCCAGCGCAAGCGGGTAGTCGTCCGCGCCGGTGCCGGGTACGGCCTCCAACAGCGCGCACATCGTCTCGCCGAGGGCCGGCACCGCCGAAGCGGGCGTCCACGGCGAGGCCTCCGCCGACGGCCGCACGTAGGACACCCACACCTGGGGCAGGAACTGCGCGATGCCCTGCTCGCCGGTCGGGCCGAGCCGCTGCGGGTCGAACGCGGAGGTGGCCATCAGCTGGGCGGCTACCCGGGCCGGCGGCAGCTGCGGGCAGACGGCCCCAGCGGCCCGGACCAGTTGCAGGTACTCGTCGGGCACCGGCAGCGGCGTCGCCGCTTCGGCGACCCGCTCCGCCACCAGCGGCGGGGTGGTCTCGGGCGCGGCGTCACCGCTGCCGCCGAAGGCCGGCTGCAACGCATACCAGATGGCGTACCGTTCCACGGTGTCGACGTACTCGAGGGCGCCAGTCGGCACGTCGCCGGCCTCGACGACCGGCTCCACGCCGACCCGGTGCGCCGCCAGCGCCAGCTGCCACCGGTCGCCGTCGAGCTTGAGCACCCGGATCTGGCCGACCAGTTGGCACATGTGGTGGGCGAGCGCGGTGACGCTGGCCTCCCGGTCGCTTGGGCGCGCGCCGTCCCACGGCGCCCATTTCTGCCACACGGTCGGCACGAGCCCGGCGGTGCCCTGCGCTCCGACGGCCTGCACCGCCTCGACCGGGGTGGCGGAGAACCGGGAGGCGGCCATCACCTGGCCGGCCAGCCGCGCCGGAGTCAGGGTGGGGCACGCCGTGGCCGCCTCGGTCAGCAGCCGGACATCGGCGTCGGAGACCCGGGCGCCGGGCAGCGGCTGCCCGGCGTCGGCCGGGCGAGGGGCCACGGACGCGGTCAGTGTGACCATCGCGGCCAGCCCCAGGGCTGTTCCCACGAGCAGCCTGTGGCCGGTCCTTCCTGACATGCTGATCCGGGTCGTTCTGCTCGGCACCGGCCCCCACACCCTCCCCAGGAATGTCCGTAATGGACTCACTGCAAGCTAGATGCCGACAGCACGGAGCACAGGCGACCGAAAGAGACATCACCGTGAATATTGGGTAAATGATTCTGGCGCCCGGACCCGCAGACTCAGATCGAGATCCCGCCGTCCACGGGAAGGACCACCCCGGTGATGTATCCGGCCTCCTCGGAGGCGAGGAAGGCCGTGGCCGCGGCGATCTCACTGGGCGCCGCGAACCGGCCGAGTGGGATGGCCGCGGCGAGCTCCTGGCGCTTCTCCTCGGGAATCGAGCCGATCATCCGCGTCTCGGCGTTGGGTGAGATGGCGTTGACGGTGACGCCGAACGCCGCGAGTTCCTTGGCCGCGGTCTTGGTGAAGCCGATGATCCCCGCCTTGGCCGCGCCGTAGTTCGCCTGCCCGACGTTGCCGCGCAGTCCCGTGTACGACGTCACGTTGATGACCCGGCCGTACCCCTGTGCCCGGAACACCGGCACCGCGGCGCGGGTCAGCCGGAAGGTTCCGCCAACGTGGACGTCCAACACCTCGGTCCAGTCCTGGTCCGAAAGCTTCCACAGTCGGCGGTCCCGGAGAATGCCGGCGTTGTTGACGACGATGTCCAAGCGGCCGGCCGCCGCGACCACCTGGTCCACCAGGGACTCGACGGCCTCGGTGCTGGTGACGTCACAGGCCACGCCGACCGCGCCCACCTCGTCCGCCGCCAGCAACACCGCGTCGGCGTCGGCGTCGACCAGGAACACCGTCGCCCCGGACTTGTGGAAGAGGCGGGCGAACTCGAGTCCGAGTCCGCGCGCCGCTCCGGTCACGATCGCGGTCCTGCCCGCGAAGTCGAACGTCAGGTTCGGCAACGTCCGCTCCTCCTCACACTTCTCGTGGTGATCCCGCCGGGGAGTGCCGACCCGGGCGCGCTGCCCGGTACCGGCCGCACGACCCCCGCGACGGCTAGCGCAACTCCTCCGCCGCGTCCCGCAACGACGTCAGGACGCGGCGGGTCTGCGGCGTGTCCGGAAGCAACGCGAGGAGCAGCGGGGAGGTGGAGAACGTCGACTGGTGGGCCATCAGGGCGCGGACCCAGTCCATGCCCGCCGTCAACTCGCCGACGGCGTCGGTCGTGCCGCCGCCGCGTACCCAGTTCCCGAGCGCCGACCGGTGGATCGCGTCGATGAGGGCCGCCAGGGCCGTCGCCTGGAAGGGCGGAGCGTCGGCCGGGAGGTGGTCGCGCAGGAACGAACGGGTGAGCGCCACGTACCGCTCGTGCTCGATGACCTCACGTTTTCGCAGCTCAGGGACGACGCGCGTCAGTTTGTACCGCCGGAGGACAAGCTCGGGCCGACTGAGGAAGTCACGCAGGGACTCCTCCGTGGCGGCGATGACGGCCTCCACCGGATCCGTGCCGGCGGCGGACTCGACGAGGCACCGCTCGACAAGTCCGATGCGTTCGGTGTGGTCCGGGAACGCGAGTTCGTCCTTGCTCTCGAAGTGCCGGAAAACGGTACGGCGAGACACGCTCGACGCCTCCGCGACGGCCTCGACGGTGACGTTCGCGTACCCCTCCTCGAGAAACAGGGCCATCGCCGTCTCCGAGATCCGGTACTTGGTCTCGAGTATTCTCCGCGACGTCACCGACAGGTGCCCTCTCCTGGTCTGGTGTTGCGCGATGTGCGGTTACCGCGCATCGTGAGGTTTGCCGAACTTCGGGACTGCCCGCGATGGTTCACGGTCCTCGCCTCGACGGGTCGGCACCGGCCGACGTCCGACCCGGCGACGTACGGCGCCGCTGCCAGGTGAGCCACCGGTGACGGACGGTACCCCAGAGGCCACGGCGGAACAGCAGCACCACCAGGACGAAGACCGAGCCGGTGACCAGGTCGATACCGTCGAAGCCGGACGAGGCGAGGTAGTCGGCGAGCATCACGGCCAGGAAGGCGCCCAGGACTCCTCCCCAGAGTGTGCCGATGCCGCCCAGCACCGTCATCAGCACGACCTCGCCGGAGGTGCTCCAGTGCAGCTCGGTGAGCGCGACGAAACCGTGGTTGATGGCGAACACCCCACCGGCCAGGCCGGTCAGTCCAGCGGAGAGCACGAAGGCGATGACCTTGTACTTCTCCACCTCGTAGCCGAGCGCCCGGGCGCGCTGGGTGTTGTCGCGGATCGACACCAGGACCCGTCCGAACGGCGAGTGCACGATCCGCCAGGCCGCCCACATGCCGAGCAGGAGGATCGGCAGGGCCGCGTAGTAGAAGTAGAACGAGTCGGTCTCCACCGGCTCGATGCCGAAGAACTCCCGAGGTACGCCCTGCAGCCCGTTTTCGCCACCGGTCAGGTCGCTCCACTGGTACCCGACGAAGTAGACCAGCTGCGCGAAGGCGAGGGTCACCATCGCGAAGTAGATCCCGGACCGGCGCACCGACAGGTAACCGGCGGGCAGGGCCAGGACCATCGCGAACAGTGCGCCGCCGACGACGGCCACCGGAAACGGCACCCCGTAGTGCGTCGCGATCAGGCCCGTCACGTAGGCCGAGCTGCCCCAGAACGCCGCGTGCCCGAAGGACAGCAGGCCCGTGTAGCCGAGCAGGATGTCCAGCGCGATCGCGAACAGCGCCATCGCGACGATGTCCATCGCCACCGGCGGATAGACGAACCAGGGCAGCGCCAGGGCAGTCACCAGGCCGGCGGCCAGCAGCACCCAGCGCAGCCCCGGGGCGCCCGTCGCGGCGGCCGGGGGTGCCTCGGCGACCGGGGCCGGGGTAACCACGGACTGCGTCATGCCGTCGCCTCCTTGCGTCCGAACAACCCCGCGGGGCGGACCAGGATGATCAGGGCCATCAGGACGAAGATCAGGATCTGTGCGAACGTCGGGGCGTAGGCCTGGCCGAACGCCTCCACCAGGCCGACCAGGAAACCCGCGACGACGGCGCCGACGATGGAACCGAGCCCGCCGATGACCACGACGGCGAAGAGGATGATCGCGAAGTTGTTGCCCATGTCGGCGGTGATCGCGCGGAACGGCGCGGCGAGGACGCCGGCCAGGCCGGCGAGCGCGACACCGAAGCCGAAGACCGGCGTCACCCAGCGGCCGACGTTGATCCCCAGGGCGCGGGCGAGTTCGGGCTTCTCCGTCGACGCCCGGACGATCATGCCCACCCTGGTCCGTGTCATCACCAGCCAGACGAGCACACAGATCGCCACGGAGAACAGGAAGACGAAGAGCTGGTAGCGCGGCAGCACGACGCCGGCCAG
This sequence comes from Plantactinospora sp. B24E8, assembly GCF_039871735.1. Taxonomy (NCBI): domain Bacteria; kingdom Bacillati; phylum Actinomycetota; class Actinomycetes; order Micromonosporales; family Micromonosporaceae; genus Plantactinospora; species Plantactinospora sp. B24E8. The sequence continues at coordinate 16,278 of NZ_JBDPMH010000029.1, read as the reverse complement.
GTCGACCCGTCCCTGTAGCGCCTCCGGAGCCCGGTACGGCAGCCCGGAGACGCCGTACCTCTGCTTGACGAGCTCGACGAGAACCAGCGTGAGGCCGAAGGTGAGCAGGAAGTTGTAGAGCGGGTCGAGCCGGAGCAGCCACCGGACGAGCAGCCGCTCCACCGCGACGCCGAAGACGAACATCAGCACCGGCACCACCAGCAGCGACCACCACAGGGTGAGATCGAGGGTGTCGAGCAGGACGGCCGTGGTGACCGCACCGAGCATGTAGAACGCGCCGTGGGCGAAGTTCACCACGCCCAGGACGCCGAAGATGACCGCCAGGCCCAGGGCGGCCAGCGCGTAGAAGCTGCCGGCCGCCAGCCCCTGTACGGCGTACTGCAGCACTGCGTTCACGGGTTCCCCTCCCGGTGCCGCCCCGGGGCGCGCAGCGGCGCCCGGGGCCCTGGAAAACCGGACCACTCCGGTCACAGCGAGCAGGTGGACGCCTCGGCCGGAGCGAAGGCCTCCGCCGCGGGAATGGTGGTCACGATCTCCTCGTAGTCCCAGGGCTCCCTCACCTCCGACGGCTCCTTGACCCGGGCCAGGTACGCGTCGTGGATGACGAGGTGGTCCTTGGCGCGGACCTCGCCGTTGCGGAGGAACACGTCGTTGATCTTCTTGCCCTCGAGCTTGCCGACGACCGCGTCGGCGTTGTCGGTGCCGGCCTCCTGGACCGCCTCCAGGTACTGCAGCGCCGCGGAGTAGTTGCCGGCATGTTCGAACGTCGGGCGGGTCCCGGTCTCGTCGTGGAACCGGTCCGCCCACGCCCGCGCCTGCGCGTCCATGTTCCAGTACCAGGCGTCGGTGAACAGCGTGCCGGCGAACTGGTCGACGCCCAGGGAGTGGATGTCGGTGATCAGCATCAACCCGACGGCCAGGTCGACGCCCCGCTCCTTCAACCCCGACTCGTTGAACTGCTTGACCACGTTGATCAGGTCACCGCCCGCCTGCATCGTCCCGATCACGTCGGGATTGGTGCTGCCGGCCTTGGTGAGGAAGGTGGCGAAGTTGTCGTTCGGGAACGGCGTCGGAATGGTGCCCTGCACCGTGCCGCCCGCCTTCGTGATCGCTTCGGTGAAGGACTTGGTCATGTCCTGGCCGAACTGGTAGTCGGGGTAGATGATGTGCCAGTTCCTGTCACCGTTGCGGGTGACCGTGGTGCCGGTGCCGTTGGCCAGCATGTAGGTGTTGTACGCCCACTGGAAGGTGTACTTGTTGCACTGGGCCCCGGTCAGTTCGGTGGTCGCCGCGCTGACGTCCAGGAACAGCTTTTTGTGGCTCTTCGCCTGGTTGGCGACGGCCAACGCCGCGGACGAGGTCGGCACGTCGAGGATGACGTCCGCGCCGCCGCGCTCGTACAGCTCCTTCGCCTTGGTGTTGGCGATGTCCGGCTTGTTCTGGTGGTCGGTCGACGTCACCTCGATGTCGTCGACGACCGCCTGGTCGCCGTACTTCTTCTGGTAGTCGGCCACCGCCATCCTGACCGCCTTGACGGAGTTGGGCCCGGACGCGTCCTTGTAGACGCCGGACTGGTCGTTGAGCACCGCGAGCACCAGTTTGCCGTCGGTGAAATCGCCGTCCGACCCTGCGGGACCGCCGCGACCGCAGGCGCCGAGGAGCAGTATTCCGGTGATGGCCGCGGCACCGGCGCGGATCCGCTTGCTCTTCATGGTGGTTCTCCTCGTGTGGTGGTGTCAGGTGTGTCGCGTCGTCGGGTCGACCGGTCAGATGCCGAGGTGCTCGAGCAGTTCGCCCTCGCGCCGCCGGAACTCGGCGTTGTCGAAGGTCTCGACGATGCGGCCCTGGCTGAGCAGGTAGTGCCGGTCGGCCACGGTGGCGGCGAACTTGACGTTCTGTTCGATGAGCAGCACGCCGACACCGGTGGCCTTGATCTGGTGGATGATCTCCCGGATCCGGGCGACGACCACCGGGGCCAGGCCCTCGGAGGGCTCGTCCATCAGCAGCAGCCGGGCGCCGGTCCGGAGCGCCCTGGCGATGGCCAGCATCTGCTGTTCCCCGCCCGACAGCGTGGTGCCGCCCGCCCTGCGGCGGTCAGCGAGCTCCGGGAACGCCTCGTAGACCCGGTCGAGCGTCCAGGCCCGTTCGGAGACCCGGGGCGGGAGCAGCAGGTTCTCCTCCACGGTGAGGCTCGCGTAGATGCCGCGGTCGTCCTGGACCCAGCCCATGCCGGCGCGGGCCCGCTGGTGGGCCGGCATCCGGCTGACGTCCCGGCCGAGGAACGAGACGGTGCCGCTGACCTGCCGGTGCAGGCCGATCAGGCACCGCACCAGGGTGGTCTTGCCGGCGCCGTTGCGGCCGACCAGGGTGACGACCTCGCCCTCGCCCACCCGAAGGCTCACCTCGTGCAGTGCCCGCGCCTCGCCGTACCACGCCCGCAGGCCGGTGACCTCAAGCATGGTCGGCCTCGCCCAGGTAGGCGGTGATCACCCGTTCGTCGTTGCGGACCTCGTCGTAGGCGCCCTCCGCGAGGATCCTGCCCTGCTGCAGCACCGTCACCCGGTCGGCGAGGCTGCCGACGACGTGCATGTTGTGGTCGACGAGCACCACGGTACGGCCGGCCGCGATGCGCCGGACCAGTTCGATGGTGCGGTCGACGTCCTCGATCCCCATCCCGGCCGTCGGCTCGTCGAGCAGCATCACCCGGGGATCCAGTGCCAGCGCCAGCGCCAGCTCCAGCGCGCGCTTCTGGCCGTAGGCGAGCAGTCCGACCGGCTTCTCCGCCAACGGCGTCAGCCCCACCTGCCCGAGCAGTTCGTCCACCCGGGCACGGTTTCTGCCGAGCAGCTTCGCCGACCGCCAGAACCGGAACCCCTGCCTGGTGAGTCCCTGGAGAGCGAGCTCCACGTGCTCGCGGCTGGTCAGGCTCTCGAAGAGGCTGGTGATCTGGAACGACCTGGCCACGCCGCGCCGCGCGACCTGCTCGGGCGGTTGCCCGGTGACGTCCTCATCGAAGACCGCGATCGCCCCGGAGGTCGGGGAGACGAATCCGGTCAGGAGGTTGAACAGGGTGGTCTTCCCGGCACCGTTGGGACCCACCAGCGCGTGCACACTGCCCTCGCCGACCACGAGGTCCACCGAGTCGACCGCGCGGAAGCCGCGGAACATCTTCGTCAGGGCCCGGGTACGTAGCGCCACCCGACCACTCGTCGTCACAGGGCCTCCCTCCAGGCGACCTGCGGTCACCGAGCCTCCCTCCAGGCGACCTGCGGTCACCGGCGGACCGTCGTCGGTGCCCGTCACCGCGCGCACACGAAGCTCTGGGCGTTGTCGGGGTCGCCCGAGCGGTACCGTGGCCAGCGCGGGTACTCGCAGAGCGGGCGTGTCCTGCCGTTCCTGCCGTCGGTGACCACGGGCCTGACCGGCGGCTGTCCGTCCTCGACCCACCGTTCGAGCGCGGAGAGCGAGTCCCAGGTGGCGGCGAACGCGGGCGCGCCGACGTTGGCGTGGTTCGCGCCGGGCACGAGGTAGTACCGCATGAACTCCGGCGTCTGCCGGGTCCCCACCGTGTCGAGCACCCGACGGTAGTAGTCGTTCGTCGAGCGGTGGGAGACCAACTCGTCCGCGGCGCCGTGCAGGAGGAGGAGTTTTCCGCCGGAGCGCGCGAAGGGGCGCAGGTCCGGGTCGTTGCGGTCCTGGATGGTGGAGAGGTAACTGATCCGCGGTAGCCACTTCCCCGGTCGGCTCGGGTCGACGTCGAGGGAGTTGTGGCCGGGGTCCCTGGTCAGGAAGTACTTCACCCACTGGTCCCAGTACTGGGCCCCGTATCCGCTGGTCACCGGCATCGGGTTGGCGGGCGCCGAGTAACCGAAGCCGAGTACCGGCGTCCGCATGTCCGCTCCGGAGAGCAGCGGAAAGCCGGGATAGTGGCGCTCGCCGCTGGCGATCCGGTACGGCCAGCGGAACGGCCCGGACGCGGCGTTGACCGAGTCGATCTGCGGGTCGGAGAGACAGCTCGGACCGGCGTCGGCACCCTCGGGGCAGCGGAGCGCCCGGGGGTCGAACTCACAGCCGTCGGGGTTCGAGATGATCCCGTCCTCGAGACCGTCCCGCCCGTCACACGCCGCGATGACGCTGTCGTAGAGGAGGGTCTGCTTCTCCGGCCCGGGGAACGCGCCGGGACGGGACATCACCCGCGCGAGGTGTCCGAGGTGCAGGACTTCGGCGGTGTTGTTCCAGGCGGGGTAGGCGGAGATGACGCCGTCGAAGGCGTCCGGCCACCGTTGCGCGACGACGAGCGCCTCCCGACCGCCGGTCGAGCCGCCCGCGAAGTACGTGCGGACGGGCCCGGTGCCGTAGCCGCGACGGATGAGGTACAGGGCGGCATCACGGGTCTTCTTCAGCGCATCGCCGGCGGCGAAGTTGCGCAGCGCCTCGTCGTTCATGCCGAAGGAGCCGTCCAGGGACCCGGCGGGACCCGCCTGGTGGCCGGAGTCGCTCGCGAACGTCACGTACCGACGGGCCAGGGGTGCCGGTTGGTCGGGACGCCCGAACGGCACGTTCTGCGCGAGGTTGGGGATCGTCCCGTTGTATCCGCCGCCACCGAACATCATCGCGTCGCGGTTCCAGTCGACCGGCATGGCGACCTGCAGCCTGATCTCCGGCGCGGCGGGATCGACGGGGAACAGCGCCGCGCCGACGCTGCAGTACTCGATCGTCTGGCCACTCACGATCTGCGTCACCGGGGACGCCGTCCCGACGCGGCCGCCCCTGGTCGGCAGACTGATCGCCGATGCCGGGATCGCCGTCCCCGCCAACTCCGCGCAGCCGCGGACCGGGCCCGCCGCGGCGGTGGCAGACGCGGCGGTGGCAGACGCGGGCCCGAGGACCGCCGTCGCACCCACCAGCGTGGTGGCGAGCGCCATCCCGGCGGCGAACTGTCTCGATCTGCCACGAACTCGCAGCATCTGGCTCATCGCGGACCTCCTGACTAAGCACGCTGTGCCGCCAGGCCGCTTATAGACGGCACTGAGTGCCACTCACTGTGCCACGGGTCACAGTGGACCCGCAAGGGTCGGCCGCGGAAACGTCCGGGCGCCGATAGACCACCCGGACTCCCCCGGTCTGAGCCGCGAATCAAGGCCGCGACAGCGCCGAGCGGCGGCAACGGCGGGCCGGGCATCGGGTACGGGGCAATCGCGTCAGGCGCCGAGACGCCGGCCGGGCAGCGGCGCCGCCGCACGGGCCGACGGCGTACGCGGGCGGACAGCCGGCTCTTGCCACCCGTCAGTGACGCATGTAACAGTGATGGCACGCGATGGCAATAAAGGCGCGGTAGAGCGACACCGCGTGCCACGTTCAACCCCAGGGAGGCAGTGCCGATGCCTGCTGTGCCGTCCGAGGCCGCCATCGTCCGCGAACCGGGCGGGCCTCGTCGTCCGACGTCCTCGCTACTCCGGCCGATCCTCGGCATCATCCTCGCGAGCGCGGTCCTGATCCCGGTGCCGTTCACCGGTGCGGCCGCCCACGCCGCCCCGCCTCGGAAGGACCCGACCCTCGTCCGGACGACACTCGGGCCGATCGCCGGACGCGACGACGGCAGGTCGACCGGGACGTACTCCTGGCTGGGGATCCCGTACGCCGAGCCGCCGGTGGGTGACCTCCGCTGGCGTCCGCCGAAACCCCACCGGTCCTGGACGGAGGTCCGGCACACCCGGCAGTACGGATCGGGGTGCACGCAGCCGGGCCGCTTCTTCAGCCCGTCCCCGAACGGACCGTTCTACGACCTGGCGGTACGCGACGGGCTACGGCAGCCCGTCGGCGAGGAGGACTGCCTGACGCTGAACGTCTTCCGCCCGTCGACACCCAGGCGCGACCTGCCCGTCGTGTTCTTCATCCACGGCGGCAGCAACGTCGTCGGTTACTCGGCGGATCCGATGTACGACGGCCGGGAGCTGGCCAGACGCGCCCAGGCCGTCGTGGTCACGGTCAACTACCGGGTGGGAGTCTTCGGCTGGCTCAACGCCGAGGGCACCGACGGCAGCGACCCGCTGGCGGCGTCCGGCAACTTCGGCACTCTCGACCTGGTCAGCGCGCTCCACTTCGTCGACCGCAACGCCCGGAGCTTCGGTGGCGACGCCGACAACATCAGCGTCATGGGCCAGTCGGCGGGGGCGGTGAACGTCTGGTCCCTGCTCGTCTCCCCGCTGGCGCGTGGGATGGTCGACAAGATCATTCCGCTCAGTGGCGGCCTGAGCACCCGGAGCGTGGCCGACGCGAGGGCGTACGCCGACCGGGTGATGCGGGCCGCGGAGAGCGACCACCCCGACGCGGGACGGACCGGCATCGACCTGCTCCGTTCACTCCCCGCCGACGAGCTGGTACGGGTGCTGGTCAGGCACCAACTCGACGCCACCCCGGCGGTCATCGCCGACGGCACGGTGATCCCCGCCGACCCGTACGCCGTGCTGGCCTCCGGAGTCGTCCGCGACGTGCCCGTCCTGGCCGGGAACACCCTGGAGGAAGGGAAGCTGTTCGGCAGCGCCATCAACGCGCACAAACCGAGCGACTACGAGCGGTTCACCATGCAGTACCTGTTCGACCCCGACAAAGCCGGCACCCTGACCGCCGCCGATCTGCTCCGGGACGAGTACCTTCCGGTGGACAAGCCCCAGGGCTGGAACGACGCCGCCGCGGCCCTGACCGATCTAGTCTTCACCGGCATCAACCGGGACTCGCTTGATGCCATGGCGCGGGGCGGGAACCGGTCGCTCTACCACTACAGGTTCGACTGGAACCAGGAGCCCGCACCGTTCGACCAGGTGTACGGCGCGGTGCACGCGATCGACCTGCCGTTCGTGTTCGGCACCTTCGGGCGCACCGTCTTCTCGTACGCCTTCAGTCAGCGCAACGAGCCCGGCCGGCTGAGGTTGTCCGACCTGATGATCGACAGCGTCCGCAGTTTCGTCTACAGGGGATCGCCGCAGCACCGGGGGCTCGGGCGCAGCTGGGAGCAGTGGCCGACAAGCCTGGTGCTGGACGCCGACGACCGGCACGTCCACCTGGCGTCGACAACCAACCGGTGAGGAGGGTCTCCGCCGGCCGATGGCGGTCCGGCCGATGGCGGTCCGGTCCCCGGCGGCCCGCTCGATCGCGGCGGGACCGGCCCACCGCAGGCACCGCCACGCACGCCCGGAACGTCGACGGCGGGGACATTCTCACGGAAGAGGAGGCACTGTGCGCGGGCTGATGCAGGACAGGTCGCTCGACGTCGGTCTGTTGATGCGACGGGTGGACCTGGGATTCCGCCACAAGCGCGTGGTGACGGCGACCGCCTCCGGCGAGACGGTCGCGACCTGGGGTGACGTGGTCGACCGGGCACGGCGGCTCTCCGCCGTGCTCGACGTCCTGGCGGTCCCGGAATCGGCACGGGTCGGCACCTTCGGCTGGAACAGCCAGCGCCACCTCGAGCTCTACCTGGGTGTCCCGTCGGCCGGCCGAGTCCTGCACACGCTCAACCACCGGCTCTTCGCCCACGACCTGATCCACATCATGTCCGACGCGGCCGACGACGTCGTCTTCGTCGACCGGTCGCTGCTCGGCACGGTCTGGGACGTCATCCGCGCCGTCGCCACGGTTCGCTGGATCGTCGTGATGGACGACGGCGGTGACCAGGAGATCCCCGCCGACCCGCGGGTCGTCGACTACGAGGCGCTGCTCGCCCGCTGCCCGGAGCCGGCGGCGGCGACGTACGTCGACGAGAACGACGCGGCGAGCCTGTGCTACACCTCGGGCACGACCGGGCGGCCGAGGGGCGTGCTCTACAGCCACCGCTCCATCGTCCTGCACGCGATGCTGCTGCTGGGCGTCGACAGCTTCGCCATCTCGGAGCGGGACGTGGTGATGCCCATCGTGCCGATGTTCCACGTCAACGCCTGGGGGCTGCCCTATGCGGCCGCCCTCGCCGGAGCCGAACTGGTGCTTCCCGGTCCGGCGATGGCCCCGACGGACCTCATCCAGCGTCTCTCCCGGCACCGCGTGACGTTCTCCGCCGGTGTGCCGGCGATCTGGCGCGGCCTGGAGCCACTGCTCGGCACCGTGGACCTCTCCTCGCTGCGCACGGTGGTCAGCGGTGGGAGCGCCCTGCCGGAGGCGCTGTCCGAGTCGTGGGAGCGGGCGACCGGCGTACCCATCACCAGCTCGTGGGGGATGACGGAGACGAGTCCGCTCGTCGCGTGCGGGCGGGTGTCGTCGGTACACGACGCACTGCCGGCGGACGCTCGCCGACGGGTGCTCGGCCAGCCGGGGCCGACGGTGCCGGTGGTCGACGTACGGGTCGTGGACGGCGAGGGTCGACCCGTCGCGCGGGACGGCACCACGTCGGGCGAACTGCAGGTGGCCGGGCCGACGGTCGCGGCCCGCTACTTCGGCGCCGATCCGGGCGCGTCGTCCTTCACCGATGACGGCTGGCTGCGGACCGGTGACGTCGCGACCGTCGACGAGTTCGGCTACCTCCGCATCGTCGACCGCAGCAAGGACATCATCAAGTCCGGCGGGGAGTGGATCTCCTCGGTCACGCTCGAGAACGAGCTGATGGCACACCCGGCGGTGCGGGAGGCGGCGGTGGTCGGCGTCGTCGACGACCGCTGGGGAGAGCGACCGTGGGCGTACGTCGTACCCGCGGCCGGGGCCAGGATCGACGAGCCGGGTCTGCGCGAGTACCTGCGCGAACGGGTCGCCTCGTGGTGGGTTCCCGATCGTTTTGTCGTCCTCGACGAGATTCCCAAGACGGCGACGGGCAAGTTCTCGAAGGTGGTGTTGCGGGACCTCGCCGGGTCCGCGACCCGGTCGCAGCCGGCGTGACACCCCCGCACCGCCCCGGGCCGGTGGGCGGCGGCCCGCCCCCGGACGCATGCCGGTGGCTCGTGGCCTGGTAGGCCAGGGAGGGCCGGCCCGGACGGACCGACCCTCCCTGGCCTCGGTTCGTCAGTACGCCCCGAGGTCCTGCCACGGGCCGTTGGGCTCGCCCGGCTGCTGGTCCCGGGACCACCACCTGGCCTTCCAGGTGTGGCCGTCGTGCTCGACGACCTCGCCACCGGGGTAGACCCAGGACGGGGTCCAGGACCGCACGTCGGCCCCGGCCGCCGGGACGGGGGCACCCTGCTCCATCCACGAGCCGGTCGGGGTGCTGCCGGGCTTCTCGTTCTGGGTCCACCACTGCGCGACGTAGACCGCGCCGTCATGGGAGACCCGGTCGCCGGTGCGGTACGCCTGCTTCGGGTCCCAGGCCGGCGCCGCCGGGGACGGCGCGACGAGCGTGAAGGCCAGGGTCGTGACGTTGCCCGCCACGTCGTACACCGTCAGCTCGTTCGCCCCGAGTACCGCCCCGGACACACCGGGCCTCACCCCGTTGAGATCCGACCAGGCGTTGTCGGTCAGGTCCTTCCCGACCCCGTTCAGGCTGAGCCGGTCGACCCGGTACTCGTCGAACAGCTTGAAGGACACCTGCTCGTACCCGGTGGCGGGGGTGCCGACCGTCTCGGTCGCCCCGTCCTTCACGGTCACCGTCGGGCCGGTGACATCCAGCGTGAAGGTCAGGGTCGTGACGTTGCCCGCCACGTCGTACACCTTCAGCTCGTTGCTACCGGCCTTGCCGCCGAACGCGCCGGGCTTCACCCCGTTGAGATCCGACCAGGTGTTGTCGGCCAGGTCCTTCCCGACCCCGTTCAGGGTGAGCCGGTCGACCTTGCCGGCGTCGGCGAGCCTGAAGGAGACATCGCGGTACACCCCGTCCCTGCCCTTCGACTCCGGCTTCACCGTGACCGTCGGAGCGGTCGTGTCGGGCCCGGCCGGGACGGCGATGTCGGTCCGCATCGACGGCAGCCTCGCCTCGTCGCCCAGATAGAAGCTGGCGAACCCGAACTGGTCGTAGCCGGTGTTCTTGTTCGCCACGCCGTTGCGGTACATCGGGTCGTGCATCAGCGTCCGGATGCCGTACTCGGTCGGCGACAGGGTGGTGACGATGGCCAGACGGTTGTCGCTGGCCCGCAGGACGAGCTCCTCACGCCAGTCGCCCAGCAGGTCGGCCTTGAGCGTGGGGGTGCTCTTGTTGCCGGTCGACGTCAGGCCGGTCGCCAGGTACGGGGTGGGCGCGAAGGTCAGGTCGTCGACCGTGCTGATGGTGGCACCGCTGACGGCCATGGCCGTCAGGCCGCCGCCGAACCAGATGGCGTACTGGCCGCTGCGCAGGTTGTTGCTGCCGTTCAGGAGCTCGCCGGTGACCATGCTCCGGGCACCGTTCTGGGAGAACCCCTGCGCGCCGGGCCAGCGGTTGGAGAAGTTTCCGGCCACCGCACCCTCGGCGTCGGTGCCGGCGTAGACACCGAAGACCATCGAGTTCTCCCGGACGACCTCGCCCCGGTCGTCGCGCCGCATGCCCTTCAACGGATCGTGGGCCTCCGGACCGGGCAGCCAACCGTGTTGCCGGCCGGTACGGATGTCGTCGTACAGGTTCTCCTCGCTGCCGGACCAGACGCGGATGTTGTTGTCCTTGTCGACCGGAAGCAGCGCGCTGCGGTCGCCGTGCCGCAGCGGCGCCCACGTGTTCAGCGGGTTGGTCCGGACCGCGTCGGTGGCGAACTCGAAGCTGTTGGCCACCGGAGGCACGCTGTTCTGGCCCTCGATCGTCGGCATGGTGTCGCCGTTGATCACCTTGGGCAGGATCTTGGTGCCGTCCGCGTTCAGGCCGAGGACCATGGCCTTCATGACGATCTCGTCCCGGCCGTCGCCGTCGAGATCGGCGGAGTCGGTGAAGTGGTTGCCCCGGTTCTGGTAGTCGTAGGCGGTGCCGCCCAGCGACCAGTACCGCGGGTCGGCCGAGTCGAAGCTGGCCTTCAGCCTGACCTTGCCGTCCACCAGGGTGAACGCGGCGAAGGTCGTCCGCGCGTAGTAGCCGCGCTGGGAGACCGCGTAGGTGTGCTTGCCGTCCAGGGCCGCCACGACGCCGAGGTAGCGGTTGGCGCGGTTGCCCTGGGCGTCGCCCCACGAGGCCGCCTTCCAGGGATTCTCCAGCCAGTAGGCCTCCGAGGGAGCCATCATCTGCGACTTGTAGTCGGCCGGGCCGCTGCCGGCGCCGGGGCCGGGGAAGGCCAGGTAGGAGAAGTTGCCGCGCTGGGTGGCCGGCGTCATGGCCCAGTTGTCGCCGTCGACGCTACCCCGGTAGGTGAACGGGTACCGGGCGCTGTCCACGAGCACACCCCGGCCGGCGCCGGCGTCCCACTCGAAGGCCGAGAAGAACTCCTGGTCGTCCTTGGCCGGTCCGATCGGGCCGACGTGGTACGTCTTGATCCAGCGCTTGACCGCCGGGTCGTTGACCCCGTCGTTGCCGTTTCCGGCCACCGGGCTGCGGTAGCTGATGGCGAAGCTGTTGAGCAGCGACCAGTAGGTGTCGAGCGCAGCGGTGTCGCCGGTGGCGAAGTACTCCTTGAACCTGTCCGTGGTCGCGTGCAGGCCGTCCTCGCCGCCCACCACGGTGTTGCGCGTGTCCGGGTAGACGACGGACTGCGACGCCTCGTCCCAGTTGCCGATCCGGGTGCCGAGCGCGGTCTTGAGCATCAGCTCGGCCTTGCCGTCACCGTCGAAGTCCTCGGCGAACAGGGTCGTCTCGTGGTCGTTGCCCGCCCGGACGTTGTAGCCCATGTCGACCCGGAACAGCAGGGTCCCGTCCAGTTTGTAGGCGTCGACGTACTCGGGGGCGGTGGTGGTGTTACTGCCGTTGAAGATCGGCTCGGAGTACATGGGGTCCTGCTGGGTGCTGCGCCACTTGACGACGATCTCGTACTCGCCGTCGCCGTCGAAGTCGGCCACCGTGATGTCGTGCGTGGCGTAGGCGCTGCTCTGCGAGGTGTGGACCGCACCGGCGCTGGTCTTCGCGTAGGGCAGCGACGTGCCGGAGTCCAGGTTCTTCACGTACGTGACGAACTCGGCTTCGAGCTCGTCGTACAGCGCCCTGGTGATTTTGCCGTCCACGAGGGAGTTGGTCAGCGGCCGGGCGCTGGGGTAGGTGGCGACGCCGAGCGCGTTGGGTGTCGTGTTGTACTCGTTGAGCTTGGCGACCCAACCGTCGAGCTGCTCCTGGGTCACGGTCGCCTGGTCGTGGTACGCCACCCGGAACCCTCTCAACAGGTTCATGTCGACGACGTACCAGTTCTGGTTACCCGTACCCGGGACGACCATGTCGGCCGCGTTCAGGTTGGTGCCGGGACCGAACCGCTGCCCTCGGTAGGTGAAGTGCGCGAGCGGCACCGGAGCCGGCGCCGGCTTGAGCGGAATGTAGGTGGCCGCACCCCGGTTGGCCTGGCCGGCCTGACCGGGCAGGGCCGACAGCATGGGCACGCTCATGCCCTGCCGCCGGCCCTCGACGCCGCCGACGACCGGAGCGACCTCGTAGACGGAGGTGAGGACGCCGTCCGGGTCGGTGTAGTTCGACGGGGTGACGTTCTCCTTCACGATGCCGGGGTTCGTGTCGTAGTCGCTCTCGGGCTGCACGTTCCTGGGCGCGATCGTGGTGATCTTCACGAAGTCCGCGTCGCCGTCTTTGCGATAGACGTTCCAGGAGATGCCGTCCGGCTCGTCGCCCAGGAAGCGCCAACTCAGGAATATGCCGTCCGCGGTCTGGGCGGCGACCAGGCCGCGGGTCAGGTACTCCATCTGGCGCGGGCCGGGGGCAGGGGCAGCGCTCGCGGCCGGAGGGCTGAAGCCGAACAGGGAGACGCCCACGGCAAGCGTCAGGGGTAAGGGTACGAATCTACGTAGTGTCTTTCGCACAATGTTCTCCATCTCGCATCGCCCTCCGTTGGGCAAGCGCTTTCCCGCATCCTCCGCCCCCCGCTTCCGTCACGCAAGATCCGAGGGCCGCGACCCGGCCGGGCGCCGGATTCGGCCACGGACCGCCCCTGCGCCCACCGTCGCCGGTGTCGGCACATAGGATGGTGCCGGCTTCGAGGTAGCTCTGGAGGTGTCGGTGTCCGACCCTGGTTCTCAGTCCCTGTCGGTCGAGGATCTCGCGACCCGGATCGACACCACGGTGCCGCACCCGGCCCGTCGCTACGACTACCTGCTCGGCGGCAAGGACAACTTCGCCGCCGACCGGGAGTCGGCCGAGGCGATGCTGAAGGTCTACCCGAGCGCCCGGACCGCCGTGCAGGAGAACCGCCGGTTCCTCCACCGGGCGGTGACCTACCTGGTCCGGGAGGCCGGGATCCGGCAGTTCCTCGACATCGGCACCGGTATCCCCTCCGTGGACAACACCCACGAGGTGGCACAGGCGATCGCTCCCGAGTCGCGGATCGTCTACGTCGACAACGACCCGATCGTGCTGGTGCACGCCCGGGCGCTGCTGACCAGCACCACGCAGGGGCGTACCGCCTATCTGGACGCCGACCTGCGGCGGCCGCAGGAGATCCTCCACCACCCGGACCTGCGCGCCACACTCGACCTGACGCAGCCGGTCGCGGTGCTGCTGGTGGCGATCATGCACTTCATCGTCGACGAGGACAACCCGTACGGCCTGGTCGAGGAACTGCTCGCACCGCTGGCCCCCGGCAGCGCGCTGGTGATGACCCACTTCACCAACGACTTCCTGCCACCGGAACTCGCCGCCAAGATCGAGGCGGCCTGGCGGGAGAATCCGGCGAACGGACAGGGCCGGGCCCGCAGCGCCGAGGAGATCGGTCGGTTCTACACCAACCTGGAGTTGGTGCCGCCGGGAATCGTGCCGCTCGCCGAGTGGCGGGCGGAGTCGGAGCCGCAACCCCGGCCCACCGCCCGCGACGTCACCGCCTACGGCGTGGTCGGCCACAAACCCTGACCGATCCCGGCCGACGCCGGCCGGCCGGCGAGGACGCGTCCAGCCCAGCGGCTGTCCGCTGGGCGACCGGTCCCTGCCCGGGCATGCCCCGGGCAGGGAGCTGAGCGAGAATGGGCTACCCCGGACTCTGCTCAACCCAGGAAGGACCTCCCTTGGCCAGTGGACTCGTAGCCCTGCTGGATGACGTGGCGGCGCTGGCTCGCGCCGCTGCCGCGTCGGTCGACGACATCGGGGCGGCCGCCGCGAAGGCCGGCGCCAAGGCCGCCGGCGTCGTCGTCGACGATGCCGCCGTGACCCCGCAGTACGTGCGGAGCCTGGCGTCCGAGCGCGAGTTGCCGATCGTCAAGCGGATCGCCCTGGGTTCGCTGCGCAACAAGTTCCTCATCATCCTGCCGGTGGTGCTGCTGCTCAGTCAGTTCGTGCCCTGGCTGCTCACTCCGATCCTCATGCTCGGCGGCGCCTTCCTGTGTTACGAGGGCGCGGAGAAGGTGTGGGCGAAGATCGCCCACCACGACGCGCACAGCGCGGGCGAGGAGCAGATGCAGGACGAGACGACGCTGGTGTCCGGGGCGGTGCGGACCGACCTGATCCTCTCGGCGGAGATCATGGTCATCGCCCTCAACGAGGTGATCGACCAGGCATTCTGGTCCCGCCTGACGATCCTGGCTGTCGTCGCCGTCGTCATCACCGTCCTGGTGTACGGCGTTGTGGCCCTGATCGTGCGGATGGACGACGCCGGGCTGCGCCTGGCGCAACTCTCCGGCGCCACCGCCGCGTTCGGTCGCGGTCTGGTGAAGGCGATGCCGGTGGTGCTCACCGTGCTGACGGTGGTCGGCACCGCCGCGATGCTCTGGGTGGGCGGACACATCCTGCTGGTCGGCGCGGACGAGTTGGGCCTGCACGTGCTGTACGACGCCGTGCACCACGTGGAGGAGGCCGCCCACGACGCCACGGGTGTGCTCGGCGGTCTCGTCGGCTGGCTCGTCAACACGGTGGCCAGCGCGATCCTCGGGCTGGTCGTCGGTGCGCTGGTCGTCCTGGTCATGACCTTCACGCTGCACCGTCGTAAGCCCGCCGAGACCACCACCGTGACGGACCCGACCCACACCGCTGACGGTGTCACCCCCGCGACGCAGCGCCGTGCGGATCAGCCTCGCGACGCTTCGGACGGCGTGCCGCACGCCTGACCGCAGGTGTCGCCGGACAGCTCCCCGGGAAGCCCCGGCCTCCCGGCCTGTCATCTCGGCCGCCCCCCTGGCCGGCCGGACGTCACCGGTTCACCGCGGCGTCTGTCAACCGGTCAGGGCCCGCGGCGGCCGATGGGCATCAGACAGACCAGCAGAACCGTGACGAGCAGCACGATGCTGCCCTCCGCCAGGATCGCGACAAGCGGCCCCTTGCGGATGTCGAAAACCGCGGTCGGGGCGACCAGTAGCCCGACCTCCAGGCCCGCCAGTCCGACGCCGAGAGCCAGGATCCGGTGCCGCACCGTCCGGCGGTCCGGTTCCGAGGCCTGGCGACAGGCCGCCAGCACGGCGTTGGAGAGACAGCAGGCCGCTGCCGCCAGAAGTACGGAACCCAGCACGTCGCTGAACCGGTGCCAGCCGGTGACCATCGTGGCCGCGGCGACAACCGCGACGGCGGCAGCGCCGGGTACGGCGAGCCACCACCTCAACCGGTCGGGCAGCACCAACAGGAACGCCAGCAGCAGGGCCATCGCCGCGGTCACGTGCCCGCTGGGAAAGCTGTTGTGCGTCGTGGAGGTCGACACGGCGAGATCAGGGCGCGGTAGCAGGGTCTTGGTCGCCGCCGCCAGAGCCGCCGCGCCGGATACGGTCGCGACACCCGCCACCCCCATCCAGGTCCGGCGGGTGAGCACCGCCACCGTCAGCAGCACGACGAGCAGCACGCCGATGGTGAACGGGTGACCGAAGACGGCGAGCAGGTCCCGTGCGGGAACGGTCAGGGCCGTACGCTGTTCGTATCCGCCGCCCCGCTCGGCGCGGGGCAGGAGCAGACCGTCCAGGTGCTGGCCGTACCGGGTCCGGACGAAGAACAGACCGGTCAGCCCGAAGGCGAGCAGACCCACGAGGGCGGCGGCGAGCAGCCGGCCGACGAGGGCCCGACCGGCCATCGGCGGCACCGGCCGGACGACCGGCGTGCCGTCCCTCGGCTGGTGGGCCGCCTCCGGGTGCAGTTGTGACAGCATTCGTCGATGATCGGTTGTACCGATGAAGAAGCTGTCCCGACCGGATTCTGATCCGGTGAAGGCTCGGCGGGCGGCCTCAGCCGGCCTCGACGATCATGCCGGCGCCGACCGTGCGGTTCGTGGTCTCGTCGATGATGATGAAACCGCCGGTGGTGCGGTTGCGTCGGTACTCGTCGGCGAGCAGTGGCACGGTGGTCCGTAG
>NZ_JBDPMH010000028.1:0-96350 GCF_039871735.1 Plantactinospora sp. B24E8 | reverse complement strand
GCCGCGCATACGGGGGTACCCCCCGCAACCCGCGACCAACAGGCCGTTCACCTTCGCCGAGTCCAGCCGCAGCGTCATGCCCTTGGCACCGACACAGAGGCCCTTGAAAGCCCATCGGCAGCGCTCCGGCGTCGAGCCCGCTCACGCTCGCCGCATAACCCCGACGAATTAATGGTGAGAGGCACTAAGCCGCGCCGGACAGGTACTCCCTGCGGCGCTGCGGTTCGAACTTCTCGATCGCGTACCGGAGCATGACCCGGGGCATGCTGCGGTAGTGCCGGGCCAGGAACCGCTCCAAGATCCGGCCCCGTTCCGCCTCGTCGCCGCGGTCGAACTTCCGCACCAGGATGAAGAGCGAGGTCAGCCGCTCCTCGTGCACGTCGCTCGTCAGCAGCTCCGTCGCCTCGGCCAGGGAGAGGTGGCGCCAGTACCGCCCGGCCACCCGGCGCTGATCCGGTACCGAGACCCCGATGGCCCGGTCGCCCTCGCCGTACCCGCCCGGGACCATCCGCAGGTACCGGCGTACGCCCTCCGCCCGGCGCGGGTCGGCGAGGTCGGCGAGTGCCTGCCGGACATCCGTGGCCGTGACCATGACTGCCCAACCTACGCGACCGCCGGTGCCCGGTCCGGTGGCCGTGCCGACCGCCGCGCACCATCCGTCACAGCGGTCAGCCGCGTGGGGTCAGGTAGCCGCGGGAGAAGGCGGTGGCCACGGCGGCGGCCCGGTCGTTGACGCCGAGTTTCGCGTACACGTGCAGCAGGTGGGTCTTGACCGTCGCCTCGCTGATGAACAACTGCTTTGCCGCCTCGCGGTTCGTGCAGCCGCCGGCGATCAGCTCCAGCACCTCCAGTTCGCGCTGGGAGAGCGGCTCCGAGGCGGGCTGCCGGAGCTGTCCCATCAGCCGGGTCGCGACGGCGGGGGAGAGCACCGCCTGTCCCCGCGCGGCCGCCTCCACCGCCCGGAACAACTCCTCCCGGGGCGCGTCCTTGAGCAGGTAGCCGGTGGCGCCGGCCTCGATGGCGGGCAGCACGTCGCTGTCCGTGTCGTACGTGGTGAGCACGAGCACCCGGGCCGGTATCCCGCGTCGGGCCAGTTCCCTGATCGCGGTGACGCCGTCGGTCCTCGGCATCCGCAGGTCCATCAGGATCACGTCGGGTCGGAGCCGCTCTCCGGCGGCGACGGCCTCGGCACCGTCACCGGCCTCGCCGAGTACCTCGAAGCGCGGGTCGGCGCTGAACATGCCCCGCAGCCCGTCCCGGACCACCGGATGGTCGTCGACGATCAGCAGTGAGATCACCGGGCACCTCCGGCCGGGATCGCCGGCAGCGACGCCGAGATCGCGGTGCCGCCGCCCGGCTCCGACTCGATGTCGAGGCGCCCCGCGAGGCGTTGTACCCGCTGCCGCATGCCGGCGAGCCCGAACCCGCCGTCCGGGGATCCGTGGCCGCGCTTCGCCTCGGGGTCGAAACCCACCCCGTCGTCGCGTACGTCGAGGGTCACCAGGTCCTCCATGTAGGACAGGGTCAGCCCGACCCGGCTGGCCTTCGCGTGCTTGGCCACGTTGGCGAGTGCCTCCTGCACGGCCCGCAGCAGCGTCACCTCGACCTCGGCGTGCATCGGCCGAGGATCGCCGGTGGTGGTCAGCAGGGCGTCCACGTGGTTCACCTCCGACCAGCGTCGGGCCACGTCGTTGATCGCGTCCGGCAGCCGGGCCTCGACGAGCACCTCCGGCTGCACCGCGTGCACCGTACGGCGGGCCTCGGCGAGGCTCTCCCGGGCCAGGTTCATCGCGTTCGTCACGTGTCGGCGCCACGTCGACGGTTCGTCCATGGTCTGTTCGGCGGCCTGGAGTTGGGTGAGGATGCCGGCGAGCCCCTGGGCGAGGGTGTCGTGGATCTCCCGGGCCATCCGCTGCCGCTCGTCGAGCACCCCGGCCTCCCGGGCCTGGACCAGCAGTTGCGCGTGCAGACCGGCGTTCTCGCCCAGCGCCGCCTCCAGCTTGACGTTCGCCTCGTGCAGCTCGGTCAGCGCCTGTTTCTGCCGGTCGTTACGTTGGTCGGACAGCACGGCGAAGTAGAAGAACGCGCCGGCCAGCACGACGCTGACCGCGCTGATCGCGATCCACTCCCGCCACGCCCCGTCGATGATGTTGGCCGCCCCGCCCAGGTATCCCACCGCCGAGATCATCGCCGTGGTCGCGACGCCGGCGTACCGCCAGCGGCCCTTCAGGTACAGGTACAGGAACGCCTGGGGGTAGCCGACGAAGGTGAAGATGGTGAAGAAGGGGGCGATCGCCACCAGGCCGGCGGCCAGCACCATCAGGCCCGAGTAGTAGAGGCCCATCAGCGGGCGGTTCTGGTGCCACTCCGGGTGGAGGGTGTGGAAACAGAGCAGCCAGAGCACGGTAGCGAGCACGAGGCCGAGTACCGCCGGGACGTGCATCGGCCGTTCCCAGGTCGGCCGCAGCAGCGTGAGGAGGGCGCTCGCCGCCAGGAGGAGGTACGGAAGGACCTTGAAGAGCGCGATCTCCCGGCGCTCCCAGCGGTCGAACTCCGCACGCAGTTCCGCCTCGATGCTCACCATCACTCCCAGCGGAAGTACCGCGCGGCCAACCCACCGGCCACGATCGTCCAGCCCAGCATGACCGCCAGGTGCAGCGGTTGCGGCCAGTGCCCGGCCGTGGCGTCCTGCAATGCTTGCACACCCGCGCCGAGCGGGGTGAGGTCGCTGATCGTGCGCAGCACGTCGTTCATGTTGTCGCGGGGCAGCCAGAGGCCGGCGAAGAAGACGATCGGGAAGAAGAGCACGGTCCCGACCGCGGTGGCACTCTTGCCACTCGGCGCGAGCGAGGCGACGAGCAGACCGATCGCGAACATCGCCAGCGCGGCCAGCAGGTAGCCCAGCAGGTAGGCCGCCGGCTGCCCGGGCAGGCGTACGTCGAACGCCAGCCGGCCGACGGCCAGCACGACCGCCATCGTCAGCACGGACAGGATCGTGGACATCAGCAGCTGGGCGCCGAGCATCATCGCGGGCTTGACCGGGGTGGTCCGCATGCGTCGCAGCACACCCTTCTCCCGGTACGAGGCGAAGAGCTGGGACAGGCTGTTGAGCGCGAACATGGCGAGGCTCATCGCGACGACGATCGGCACGTACAGGTCGATCACCCGTAGGCCGCCGAGGGACTGGTCGGGTTCCCGGAACGAGGGGATCGCCCCGAAGATGGCGAGCAGGATCGGGGGGAAGGCGAGTGCGAAGAACACGATCATCGGCTCGCGGAAGAACAGCCGGGTTTCGGTGACGGTGAGGCGGGAGAGGGTGGACACGGTGTTCTCCTCAGGCTTCGACGGGTCGGCCGGTGAGTGCCACGAAGGCGTCCTCGAGTGAGGTCTGCTCGACGCGCAGGTCGGCGGCGACGACCTGGTTCCGGGCGAGCACGGTGGTGACCGCGAGCAGCAGGTTTCCGGTGCCGGTCACCACGAGCTGGTTGCCGGCCCGCTCCACCAAGGTGACCTCGGGCAGCGCGGTCAGCAGGGCGTGGTCCAGTGGCGCCGACGGCCGGAACCGGATCCGCTGCCGGTCGTCGATCCTCGCGACCAGCCCGGCCGGGGTGTCGAGCGCGACGAGGCGACCCGAGTCGATCACGGCGAGCCGGTCGCAGAGCCGTTCCGCCTCCTCCATGAAGTGCGTGACGAGCAGGATCGTCACGCCCCGGTCGCGGACGTCCTCGATCAGGTCCCAGGTGTCGCGTCGGGCCTGCGGGTCCAGGCCGGTGGTGAGTTCGTCCAGCACCGCGACCCTCGGGTTGCCGACCAGCGCGAGTGCGATCGACAGCCGCTGCTTCTGCCCGCCCGACAGTCGCCGGAACTGCGTGCCGAGCTTGTCGTCGAGACGCAGGGTGTCGACCAGTTCGCGCCAGTCGGCCGGCTCGCGGTAGAAGGAGCTGAACAGCTCCAGCGCCTCGCGGACGGTGAGTTTGTCGGGCAGTTCACTTTCCTGTAGTTGGGCGCCGAGCAGCTGTCGCAGCTCGCCGGTGTCGTGTCGCGGGTTGATGCCACAGACCTGGACGGCGCCGCCGTCCGGGGTACGCAGCCCCTCGACACACTCGACGGTGGTGGTCTTACCGGCCCCGTTGGGACCCAGGATGCCGAAGATCTCGCCCGGCTCGACGGCGAAGCTGACCCCGTCCACCACGGTGCGGTCGCCGTAGCGCTTGACGAGGCCGTCTACCTCGATGATTGCCATACCGGAAGCCTGCCGGCCGTGTCCCGGCGTCGAATCGACCACGCAGCCACGGCCGGCGCGGGCCCCGGTGGGTCCGCCGGTCAACCGATCGATGGATGCCGGGTCAGCCTGGCGCGCGTCGGAGCGGGGCATTTGACAGCACCATAGCTACCGGCTATCTAATAGCGGTCCGGAACGGAGAGGAGCGCCCGGGTGCAGGACGTGGTGCTGGCCATGCTGGCGAAGGAACCGGCGTACGGGTACGAGCTGCGCAGCCGGATGCGGGACGCCCTCGGCCCGGTCGGCGACACGATGAACGCCGGGCAGATCTACGTGGCGCTGGCCCGGCTGGACAGGGCCGGACTGGTGACCTCAGAGCGGGCTGACGGCCTGCCGGACCGGCCCGACCGCCGGGTCTACGCGCTGACCCCGGCCGGACAGCAGCGGGTCGCCGGCTGGTTGGCCGAGGTGAGCTGGCCGAAGCCTGACCTTGCGGAGTTCCACCTGAAGCTGGTGGCCGCCGCGGCCGGCCGGCTGGCTGATCCCGTGGCACTGATCGACGCGCAGCGGCGGGAACTGCTGCGCCGGCTGCGCGACAGTCAGCGGGCGGCGCTCGACCGGTCGGTGGATCCGGTCGCCGGGGTACTGCTGGAGGGCGTCGTGCTGCGACTGAGGGCCGACCTGGAGTGGCTGGAGGCCTGCGAGCGTATGTGGACAGAGCGTGATCGGGCTGGACGGAAGGCAGAGGCATGACCGGATCGACGGCGCTGCGGGCGCGCCGGCTGACCATGCGGTACGGCGCGAACAACACACTGGTGCGCGCGGTCGACGAGGTGAACCTGGACGTGCCCGCCGGACAGACAGTGGCGATCATGGGCCCGAGCGGCTGCGGCAAGTCCACCCTGCTGCACCTGCTCGGCGGACTGCAGCGGCCGACCGGCGGTCAGGTGTGGTTGGGCGAACACCGGATCGACACGATGGGCGAACGGGCCCTGGCCCGGCTGCGGCGGGACAACCTCGGGTTCGTCTTCCAGTCGTTCCACCTCATGGACGAGCTCACCGCGGTGGAGAACGTCGAGCTGGCCGCGCTGCTGGCCGGCCAGCCGCCCCGCCGGGCCCGGCGACGTGCACTGCACCTGCTGGACCGGGTCGGACTGGCCGACCGGGCCACCCACCTGCCCTCGGCGCTCTCCGGCGGCCAGCGCCAACGGGTCGCCATCGCCCGCGCGCTGAGCAACGAGCCGCAGGTCGTGCTGGCCGACGAACCGACCGGCAACCTGGACAGCGCCGCCACCCTGGAGGTGCTGCGGCTGTTCGAGGAGTTGCACGCCGTGGGTCAGACCCTCGTGGTGGTCACCCACGACGCCCGCATCGCCGCGGTCGCCGACCGGGTGATCTCCATGCGCGACGGGGCGTTCGTCGACGACAACCTGCTCGCCGGCAGCGGCAGCGGCGCTGCCACCGGCACCGTCTACGACGGGCGGCGCTGACATGTCGGGCCGCCTGCTGCTCGTCTGCCGACTGCTGGTCCGGGACCTGCGCCGCCGCCGGACCGAAACCGTCCTGCTCCTGGTCGCCGTCACCGCCGCCACCGCCACGCTGACCCTCGGCCTCACCCTCAACGAGATCGCCGGGCGGCCGTACGAGCAGACCCGGACCGCCACCGCCGGCCCGGACGTGATCGTGACGCCCCGGGCCACCGGTCAGGCCGCGTTGGACGAACTCGCCGCGCGGACCACCGCGGCCGGCGTCACCGACCACAGCGGCCCCTTCCCGATCGCCTACCTGACGATGACGGCCGGTGGCACGTCCGCGCACGCCGTCGTCGAGGGCCGGGACACCGCGCCCGTGTCGATCAACCGTCCCGCCGTGACCGACGGCACCTGGGTACGCCCCGGCGGCGTGGTCGTCGAGCGTGCCTTCGCCGACGCCCTCGGCGTCCGCGTCGACGACACGGTCGAGATCGACGGCCATCCGCTGCGGGTGATCGGGACTGCGGTCACCGCCGCGAGAGCGACCTATCCGTACGCCGGGTGGCACTACCCCGGCAGCGTCCTGGTCGAGCGCGGCGGCCTGGTCTGGGTCGACCGCGGCGACATGGCCACGCTTGCGGGTGGCAAACCGCTGTCGTACACCCTCAACCTCAAGCTCGCCGACCCGGCGGCCAGCAGCACGTACCCCCTCGGCGACCAACTCACCACCTGGCAGGCGATCGACTACCTCAACGGTCGGCTGTACAGCGACGCACAGACCGCGCTGCTCGTCGGCAGCTGGCTGCTCGGCGGCCTTGCGCTGGCCGGGGTCGCCGGCATCGTCGCGGGCCGGATCATCGGCCAGCGTCGCCGGGTGGGGCTGCTCAAGGCCGTCGGCGCCGGACCAGCCATGATCGCCGCCGTCCACCTCGCGGAGTACCTCGTCATCGGGCTGACCGCCGCCACCACGGGGCTGGCCGCAGGCTGGTTCGCCGCACCCGTGCTGATCCGGCCCAGCGTCGGACTCATCGGCTCCGTGAACGCCCAGCCACCCACGCTGCGCATAGTGCTCGCCGCCACGGCTCTCGCCCTCACGATCGCGGTGGCGGCGACCCTGGTACCGGTGGTGCGCGCTGCCGCCACCAGCACCGCCCACGCGTTGGCCGACGCCGCAACACCACCGCGACGCCGACGATGGCGAATCTGGCTGTCGCGGCAACTGCCCACCGCCCTGCTGATCGGGGTGCGGATCAACGCCCGTCGGCCACGCCGCGCCCGGCTGATCACCGTGAACAGCCTGATCACCACGATCGCGGTCGTCTCTGTGCTCTTCATCAACACCCAGGTCGAGCATTTCGACCTCGGCTACACGGAACTCGTCAACCCGCGCAGTCAGCGAAGGGACCAGGCCGTGCTCGTCCTCGTCGTCATACTGTGCGTCCTCGTGCTCATCAACACCGTCGTGAACACCTGGACCGCGGTCCTCGACGCCCGGCAGCCGCTGGCGGTCGCGCGGACCCTCGGCGCCACGCCCGGACAGGCCGGCGTGGGCCTGGCGGTGGCGCAACTGCTTCCCGCGATACCCGGCGTCGTCGCGGGGATCCCGGCCGCCGTCGGGCTCCTGACGTTCGTCAGCCGTACCGAGATCCAGTACCCGCCCACGTCCTGGCTGGTCGCCAGCGCACTCGGAGTCCTGCTCGCCATCGCCGCGCTCACCGCCATCCCCGCGGTGGTCGCCGCTCGGCGCCCGGTCGTGGAGACACTCCGGTCCGCGGCCGCCTGACGGGCGGGAACCGCGCACGGGCGGGGATCTGCGATCCTCGCGGGGGTGTGGAGACGGTCGACGCGGTGGAATGCGGCGGAGCGGCGGGTACGTGAGGCGTTCGCCCGGGGGATCGAGGTCGACCTGACCGACGCCGAGCCGGTCCGGGCCGAGGTGCTGGTGGACCTGCTCACCGCCCCCGGCAGTCCGCCCCGGGCGGCGGTACGACTGCGGGGGGCCCGGGTCGTCGGTCGGCTCGACCTGGGCGCCGTCGCGGTCGGCGTACCGGTGCGGTTCGACGGCTGCGAGTTCGCGGCCGTGCCGGAGTTGGGCGAGGCGAGCCTGGTGAACCTGGTCCTCACCGGCTGTGTCCTGCCCGGACTGTCGGCCCGGCTCGCGGAGGTACGCGGCGACCTGGTGCTGGTCGACTGCGAGGTCGGCGGGCTGGTGGACCTGCGGGACGCCCGGATCGGCGGCAACCTCGACCTCGACGGGGCGAGGCTGCGCCGGCTCGGAGGGGTCGCGCTCGACGGTGACCGGCTGACCGTGACCGGCAGCCTCACCGCCCGGTACGGCTTCACCGCCGACGGCGAGCTGCTCCTGGTCCACGCCCGGATCGGCAGTCAGCTCAACCTGACCGGAGCCCGGCTGCGCAACCCGGGCGGCTTCGCGGTGAACCTCGGCGGAGCCCAGGTGCGCACACTGTGGCTGACCTGCGCCGCCCCGCCGGAGGGCCGGGTCCGGCTTTCCGGCGTGCAGGCCGAGTCGATCTTCGACGATCCGGCCTCCTGGCCGGCGGAACTCGACCTGATCGGCTGCACGTACCAGCTGCTGATCGCGAGGAGGCCGGGCGGGCCGGGCGATCCGCTGCCGGTGCTGCCGGTCCGTGTCCGGGCCCGTCTGGACTGGTTGCGCCGCAGCCCGGAGGGGTACGTCCCGCAGCCGTACGAGCAGTTGGCGGAGGCGTACCGGCGGGGTGGGCAGGAGGTGGAGGCGCGCCGGGTGCTGCTGGAACGGCAGCGACGTCGCCGGGCGACCCTGCGGCTGCCGGGGCGGCTGTTCGGCTACCTGCTCGACGGACTCGTCGGGTACGGCTTCCGTACCTGGCTGGCCGGGATCTGGCTGGTCGGCTTCTGGGCGCTCGGCACGGCCAGCTTCGTCCTCGACCCGTCGGTACCCCGGAATCCGGCCGAGGCGCCGGCGCACAACCCGACGCTGCAGGCGCTCGACCTGCTGCTGCCGATCGTGAACCTGGGCCACGACAACGCCTGGAAGCCGTCCGGCGCCACCGAGTACGTCGCCGCGCTGCTGATCATCGCCGGTTGGGTGCTCACCACCGCCGTGGTCGCCGGCCTGACCCGCACCCTGAACCGGTGACGACCGGGTCCGGGGCCCCGCCGCAGCGGCGGTTCACCGGCCGGCGGCCCGAGGCCCGGATCGGAGATCGTTTTACCGAACCGACATCGAACTGTCTCGTACGCTCAACACCCGACTCGTCTGCTCTGCACATCCCCGCGTCCGGGCCTTTGAGCGCCGCCGCCCGGACAACTCCCCCACGAGAGGGCGTACGCGTGTTCCAGTCCGCCGTGCCACCCCGGCCCCGGCCCGTCCTGCGGGTCGCGCTCCTCGCCACCGTCCTGGTCAGCGCCGCCGCGCTGGTCACCGCGTCCCTCGGCACCCCGACCGAGGCGACCGGACGGCACCGGCCGTTCCCGATCGACCTCGAACGTGCCGGCATCCCCCAACTGCAGGCGGCCCTCGCCACCCGCCGGATCACCTCCGAGGAACTCGTCGAGGCGTACCTGGCGCGGATCCGGATGCTGAACAGCAACGGGCCGGGGCTGAACGCGGTCCGGGTCGTCGCCCGGGACGCGGTCGCCCAGGCGAAGCAGGCCGACCAGGAGCGTCGCAAGGGTCGCGCCCGGGGGCCGATGCACGGCATCCCGGTGCTGATCAAGGACAACATCGACCTGTCGGGGCTGCCCACCACCGCCGGGGCACTGGCCCTGGCGGACTCGTACCCGGCGAAGGACGCCTTCCTGGTCAGCCGGCTGCGGGCGGCCGGCGCGGTCATCCTCGGTAAGACCAACCTGACCGAGTTCGCCAACTTCACCACCAGCGGCATGCCGTCCGGCTACAGCGGGCTCGGCGGCCAGGTACTCAACCCGTACGACGTCAGCCAGACCCCGAGCGGGTCCAGTTCCGGTTCCGGTGCGGCTGCCGCCGCCGCGCTCGCCACCGTCACCGTCGGCACCGAGACCTCCGGCTCGATCCTCAGCCCGTCGGCGGCGAACTCCCTGGTCGGGGTGAAACCGACGGTCGGTCTGGTCAGCCGGACCGGGGTGGTGCCGATCGCGGCCAGCCAGGACACTGCCGGCCCGATGACCCGCACCGTCTACGACGCGGCCGCGCTGCTCACCGCGCTGACCGGGATCGACCCGGAGGATCCGGTGACCCGGACCAGCACCGGGGTGGTCGGCACCGACTACACGAAGGCGCTCTCCACCACCGCCCTGGCCGGCAAGCGGATCGGGGTGGCCAGCGCGCCGACCGGCAACCAGGGGGTGCTGTTCGCCGAGGCACTCGACGTGCTCCGGGCCCGGGGCGCCACGGTGGTGCCGGTGACGGTGAGCACCGGCGGGCTGCCGCCGAGCATCCTGACGTACGAGTTCAAGCGGGACCTGAACGCCTACCTGGCCCGGCTGCCCCGCAACGCGCCGATGAAAACCCTCGACGACGTGGTCCGGTGGAACCTGGCGCACGTCGACGAGGGCAGCGTGAAGTTCGGCCAGACCCAACTGGTCGCCTCGAACGAGGTCGACCTGACCGACCCAACGGCCCGGGCCGCGTACGAGACCAGCCGCGACACCGGCATCACCACCGCCCGCGAGCGGATCGACTCGGTGCTGGCCGCCGAGAACCTGGACGCCGTCGTCTTCGTCGGCAGCGGGTCGGCCGGGATCGGTGCCCGCGCCCAGTACCCGTCGGTCGCCGTGCCGATCGGGTACGACCCGGCGAACGGGCGCCCGGTCGGGATGTCGTTCCTGGGCACCGCCTGGACCGAGGCGGAACTGCTGGCCCTCGCCTACGACTACGAGCAGGCGTCGCTCAGGTGGCGTCCGCCGTCACAGGTCAACCCGTCGCTGTTCCGGTGCGCCGACGTCGCCGACCGCGCGCGGAGCTGCGCCCCGTAGCCGCTCCCGGCGGCCCCGGCCGATCCCGCTGGCCGACGGTCGGGGCCGCCTCCGGCACGACTGTCTGACCCTTTCCGGCACCGCCGCCCGGCGCTCGTCGAGTTGGCCGGTCGCATCCTGCTGGGGCTGCCGCCGAACGCGCTGCTGGTCTGAGCGCTGACCGGCGGCCAGCCCGGTGCCCGGGGTCCCCGCCAGATCCGGAGGGGACCCCGGCGTTCCGGCCGGACATGCGCGGGTCCCGGACTGGGTAGCACGGTGGGGGCAACCCGTACGACATCCGGGAGGACAGCATGCGGATCGGTTACTTCCTGTCCAGCGAGGAGTACGCCCCGGCCGAACTGCTGGAACAGGCCAGTGGCGCCGAGCGGGCCGGGTTCGAGGCGCTCTGGATCTCCGACCACTACCATCCCTGGGTCGACGCGCAGGGACAGAGCGCCTTCGTCTGGTCGATGATCGGCGCGCTGAGCCAGGTCTGCCGGCTGCCGGTGACGACCGCGGTCACCTGCCCCACCGTACGGATCCATCCGGCGGTCATCGCCCAGGCGGCGGCGACCAGCGCGGTGCTGCACCAGGGGCGGTTCGTGCTCGGGGTCGGCACCGGCGAGGCGCTCAACGAGCACATCTTCGGCGACCCGTGGCCGAGCGCGGACGTCCGGCTGGAGATGCTGGAGGAGGCGGTGGAGGGGCCGAAGGCGGTCGACCTGGCGGCCCGGATCGGGGACGGCTACGTCAGCACCATGCCCGACGGCGACCTGGTGAAACGGTTCCGGGACGGCGGCGGTGGCGACAAGCCCTGCCAGGCCGGGTTCAAGGCCGCCTTCGCCGACAGCGCCCAGGAGGGGGCCCGGATCGCGTACGAGCGCTGGCCGAACGCGGGCGTGCCGGGTGACCTGTCCCAGGTGCTGCCCTCGCCCCGACACTTCGAGCAGGCGTCCGAGCTGGTCACCGAGGAGATGGTGGGCAAGGCGTTCGTCTGCGGCAACGATCCGCAGGCACACCTGGAGATGATCGACAAATACCGGCAGGCCGGCTTCGACGAGGTCTACGTCGCCAACACCGGCCCGCACTACCAGGGCCTGTTCGACCTGTACGCCAAGCACGTCCTGCCCGAGCTGCGTTGATCGCCGTCACGGGTGGCCGGGGGGCGGCCCGTACGGGTTCCACCGGCGCCCGGCTGTTCCGGCGTCGGGGTGCCCGGCCGGGCGACCTTGACCGCGCTGTTCGGGTCGGGCAGTTCCGGCACGGTCAGGACGAGGTCACGGGTCAGTTGCCCGACCACCAACACCCGGGGAGCCGCCATCGTCTCCCGCTACCCAGAACCCGGCCGTCGTACTCCGGCGGACCCGTTCGGCCGCCGCCTCGCCGGGCCGGCTGGTCGGCCCGGCGATTGAGTTTCGTGGCGATCGGGTAGCAGGACCGGACAGCCAACGAACCTTTCTCAACCTGAACCGGGAGCGTTTGCGCCCCGACTTCCACCGGCGGCCACGACGGACCGCAAGGAGGGGTTCAAAAAGGTTCGATGACCCGCTGAAGGAGGCCCGTCATGGGTATCGGCACGAGCATCTTCCTGATCGCACTCGGCGCGATCCTCACCTTCGCGTTGAACGCCAGCCTCGGTGGCCTGGACCTGGACGTCGTCGGCTGGATCCTGATGGCCGCCGGCGTGCTCGGCCTGATCATGACCACCCTGATCTGGGGCCGGCGCCGCTCCGTGGTGACCACGGCGGAGCCGACCGAGTACCGCCGGGTGGAGGAGCGGCGGGACGTGGCGCCGCCGCTGTAGGGACCGGACCGCGGCAGGGGACCGGACCGGGGGCGGCCGGTCCCCTCACCGGGTCACCGGGTGCTGGCCGCCAACTCCTCCTCGACGGCGGTGACGAAGGTGCCGACCACCCGCCGTCGGATCGGTACGTCCGCGGTGGCCAGCGACATCGACCAGTACAGCTCCGCGCCGCGCAGCCGGTGCGGGTGTAGCCGGCTGTCGTCCAGCGGTATCGACGCCGGCACCAGCGCCACCCCGAGCCCCGCCTGGACGTAGGCCGGGATCGAGGTCACGTCGGCGATCTCCAGGATGATCGAACGCCGTACCGCCGCCCGGGCGAACGCGTCGTCGACCACCGCCCGGTTGCCGAAGCCGAGCGGCGAGTCGATCCACCGTTCCCCGGCCAGTTCGGCGAGCGACACGTCCGGTACGGCCGCCAGCGGGTGCTCCGGTGGCAGGATCAGCCGCAGCGGAACCCGGGTCAACTGCCGGACCGTCACCCCGGGCGGCGGTGGCCCGTTGAGGGATACGAATGCCACATCAAGTTCACCTTCGGTGAGGGCGCGGACGAGGCCCACCGATCCGTCGGGAAAGGCCCGCATGCTGACCGTCACCGCTGGATGTCGGGACTGGAACCGGCCCAGCAGCCGGGGCAGGTCGATCGGCTGCATCGTGGTCATGGTGCCGACCGCCAGCGGTCCGCGAAGCCCGGCCTGCGTCTCCCGGACGGCCTGCCGGGCGGTCGCCGCGGCGGCGAGGGTGGTCCGGGCCTCCGGCAGCAGGGCGTGGCCCGCGTCGGTGAGCACCGCCCGCCGGGCCGTCCGGGTGAACAGGGTGGCGCCGAGTTCCGCCTCCAGGGCCCGCAGGGTGCTGCTGACCCCGGACTGAACGAGGCGGAGCCGGTCGCCGGCGGCGGTGAGGGTGCCCTCCTCGGCGATCGCCAGGAAGACCTCCAGGTGGCGCAGTTCCATCCGAACGCCCCTTCCCATCTGCAACCGAGATGGAAGCTAGCACAAACAATCGTTGTTCATGCTGGGTTGGCCGAGGCATCGTCGAGCCCGTGGCTCAACCCCTGGCGAGGAGAGAAAACGTGGTTTCGCAGGTCATCGACGTACGTCCGGCTGTGCCGCCAGCAGCGCCGCCGTCCGTACCGTCGACACCGTCGGTGGGCCGGCACCGGGCAGGATTCTGGATCGTCGCCTTCGCGTTTGTCGTCGCGATGGCGTTCTCCACCGCACCGACCCCGCTCTGGACCCTCTACCGGCAACGTGACCACTTCTCCACCACGATGGTGACCGTCGCCTTCGCCGCCTACGCCGTCGGCGTGGTGGTCAGCCTCTTCCTCGCCGGCCACGTCTCCGACTGGCTCGGCCGACGCCGGGTACTCGTGCCGGCGATCCTGCTCGAGGTCGTCGCCGCGGTCCTCTTCCTGCTCTGGCCCGACCTGCCCGGCCTGGTCCTCGCCCGGGTCATCACCGGCTTCGGCATCGGCATGATCACCGCCACCGCCACCGCACACCTCGCCGAACTGCACGCCGTCGCCCGACCCGACGCGCCACCACTGCGCGCCGGACTGGTCGCCACCGCCGCCAACCTCGGCGGGCTGGCCATCGGCCCACTCGTCGCCGGCCTGCTCGCCCAGTACGTCGACGGCAAGCTGACCGTGCCGTACCTGCTCTTCCTTGTGCTGCTCGTCGGCTCCGCCCTCGGACTGTTCCTGGTGCCGGAGACCGTGCCGCCGGCCCGCAAGGACGGCCAGCCGTACCGCCCGCAGCGGATCGCCGTACCGGCCACCGACCGGATCCGCTACTTCGCGGTCGCCGGTGCCGCCTTCGGCCTTTTTGCGATCCTCGGCCTGTTCACCTCGCTCGCCCCGAGTTTCCTCGCCGCGATCGGCCTGACCTCACCGGTGGTTGCCGGACTGGCCGCGTTCGGGGTCTTCGGCGCGGCGACCGTGGCGCAACTGTTGCTCGGCCGGGTCGCCCCGGCCCGACAACTCACCATCGGCATCCCGGCCACCACCCTCGGCGTGGTGGTGCTGGCGGCCGGCGTGCTGCTCTCCTCCCCGGCCGGGTTCCTGGCCGGCGGACTGATCGCCGGCGGCGGTGCCGGCGTACTGCTCAAGGGCAGCCTGGGCACGGCGGCGACGCTGGCCCCGAGCCACGCCCGCGGTGAGGCGATCGCCGGGGTCTTCCTGACCGCGTACGTCGGTCTCGCACTCCCGGTGCTCGGCATCGGCTTCGCCACCCGGCTCGGGGTGCCGCTGGCCACCTCGCTGGTCGGCTTCGCCGCCCTGGTGCTGGCGATGCTGGCGGTGGTCGCGGCCACCCTGCGCCGGCACCCCGCCGCCACCGCCTGACCAGCCCGGCATACTCGGGACGTGGACAGCACCCGCCCGGCCGGCAACGGTGCCGGATGACCGCCCTCTGGACCCGGCTGTTCGGCAGCGACCTGCCGGTGATCGGTGCCCCGATGGCCGGCGGAGGCAGCACCCCCGCCCTGGTGTCGGCGGTCACCGACGCCGGCGGCTTCGCCTTCCTGGCCGCCGGCTACCAGAGCCCGGAAACGCTCGCCGCCCGGATGACCGAGCTGCGTCGCACCGGTACGCCGTTCGGGGTGAACGTCTTCGTCCCCGGCACCGACCGGATCAGCGAGCCGGAGTTCCGGCGGTACGCCCGCGAACTCGCCCCCGAGGGTGAACCGTACGGCCTGGACCTGGCGAACGCGCCACTGGTCGAGGACGACGACCACTGGCGGGACAAGCTGGACCTGCTGCTCGCCGATCCGGTGCCGGTGGTCAGCTTCACCTTCGGCCTGCCGGAATTGCCGACGGTCCGGGCGTTGCGTCGGGCCGGCAGCCGGGTCCTCGCCACGGTCACCACCCTGGCGGAGGCGCGCGCCGCCCGCGACCTCGGCGTCGACGGCCTCGTCGCACAGAGCACCGAGGCGGGCGGGCACAGCGGCACCCACGACCCGGGTCGGCCGATGCCACCGACCACCGTCGAGCGGCTGCTCGACGAGTTCGGGCCGGCGACCGGGCTGCCGGTGGTGGTCGCCGGCGGGGTCGACGGGCCGGAACGGGTCCGTCGACTGGTCGCCGCCGGAGCGGCCGGGGTGCTGGTCGGCACCCTGCTGCTGCGTACCGACGAGAGCGGCGCGAGCCGGCCGCACCGGGACGCGCTGGCCGACCCGGCGCGCACCGGAACCGTACTGACCCGGGTCTTCACCGGCCGTCCGGCCCGGGCCCTGCGCAACGGGCTCGTCGACCGGCACCAGACGTCGGCGCCGCTCGGTTATCCGGCTATCCACCACCTGACCCGGGAACTGCGCGCGGCGGCGGTCCGCGCCGACGAACCGGATCTGGTGCACCTGTGGGCCGGCACCGGCTACCGCAACGCCCGGACCGGCCCCGCCGCCGACGTGGTCGCCGCGTTGACCGCGACGATGTGAGGCGGGGCCGCGACGGTGGTCATGGACGCCGAAGGTGCCTGCCGGAGTGGCCGGAGTTTCAGACGATCCTCGCGTCGCTCACCCGGAACCTGAAGCCGCCGACATTGCACGGGTCGTACTTTCCGGTGGCGGAATCATAAAGGCAGGTCTTGGCGTAGATGGTGCTGTCTTCGTAGTAATTCTTGTTGCAGACCGCCCAGGACGGGGCGCCGTGGTTGTTCTTGCACTCGCCGGTCCGATAGAGCGTTCCGTTGCGGTAGTTGTACCAGACCACAACGACGGACTTGCCGTCCTTGACGTTGTCGAGAATCCACCACCTGTCGCCCTCCGCCTGGAATACGGCGAGGTGGTTGGACGTGTTGTTGACGCTCTGGACCCAGTGACCCGAAGCCCCGTAGTTGGGCGACGCGGTGGTGTAGGTGCCGACGTTCTTCTCGTACGAGACAGCGGCGGCCGGAGAGGAAACCGCCATCACGACCGCGATGCTCGCGGCGACTGATGCCAGGACACGCACAAGGGTTCGAGCTGTCACGGAAGATTTCCTTCAGGAAATGAAGGGGCGGGGGAACTGGCTGCCGGGTGAGACCCAAGTCGAGCTGCTGTGACTTCTTGCCTAGCCGGAAAGTTAATCGAGGCGTACGGGGGTCGTCGAGCATGCTGGTCGATCCTTGAGTGAACCTTGAGTCGGATTCATTGGGGATACCGAGAGCGGGTACGGGTACGGCTGGTTCCTCGGCGCGATGGCCGGGGAGGAGTGGGTGCACCACTCCGGCGAGAACACCGGGTTCAGGGCGTTCGATGCCTGGTCGGAGCGCTCGGACCGACGGGTTGTCATGCTGAGCAACCAGGACCGGACCGACGCCGCGGCCGTCACCGCGATCCTGACCACCACAGCCGGTCACTGACGACCGGCGTCGCCGTCCGGGGACGCGGTCAGTCCCGGGCCGTGTAGCCGCTGGCCTGGAGTTCGAAGAGCTCGTGGTACAGCCCGCCGGCGACCATCAGCTGACTGTGGTTGCCCTCCTCGATCAGCCGTCCGTCCCGCAGGACGTAGATCCGGTCGGCGTGCCGGACGTTCGCCAGCCGGTGCGTGATCAGGACGACCGCCCGCTCGGGATGCCGACGGAACTGCTGGAACAGGGCGTGTTCGGCCCGGGCGTCGAGAGCCGCGGAGGGTTCGTCACAGATCAGCAGCTGCCCGTTCCGGTAGAGGCCCCGGGCGGCGACCAGCCGCTGCCACTGCCCGCCGGAAAGGTCTTGCCCGTCCTTGAAGCGTCGATCGAGCAGGGTCTCGTAGCCGTGTGGCAGCTCATCGATCATCTCGTGCGCGGATGCGGCCGTCGCCGCCGTCACCACGGTCGGTCCAGTCTCGTGCGGCCGGTCGTGCCGGCCGACGGCGATGTTCTGTCGGGCGGTGAACGGGAACTTCCACCAGTCCTGGCTGAGCACCGCGATGTGGGAGCCGATGCTGGCCGGAGCGAAGGCGGTGACGTCAACTCCGTCCCACCGGATCGTGCCGCTGGTGGGCTGGTAGAGGTTGGCGAGTAGCTTGGCCAGGGTGGTCTTGCCGGAGCCGTTCTCGCCGACCAGGGCGATCACCTCACCTCGCCGCACCGTGAGGCTGACCTTGTCCACCGCCGGGCGCTCGGTGTCCGGATAGCTGAGGGTGACCTCCTCGACGTCGATCCGTTCGAAGCCGGCGACGGGTCGGCCACCGCCGGCCGGGGTCCGACTCTCCGCCCGTTCCACGAAGGTTAGGAAGTCCCGATAGTAGAGCGCGTCCTCGTAGAGCGAGTTAGTCGCGTGGATGGTGGTGTTCAGGCTGGTCCGGGCGGCCTGGAGGGCGAGCAGCGCGGTGGCGGCGGCGGCCAGCGGAATGGCCCCGGCCAGCAGTAGCCAACCGAGTACGGCGTAGACGGCGAAGGTGGCCAGACCAGTGAGGGAGGTGCCGACCACCCGGCTCGACGTCTGGGACCTGACCAGCCTCAGTTGCGCCGCAGTCTCCAACCGCATGACCCGCCGGTACTCGCCGACCAGAAAGCCTCGCATCTGGTAGGTCCGTACCTCGACTGCGGTGTGCCGGTTCGCCATCAGATGTGCCAACATCCACATCCGGCGTCGTCGGGTGAGCCGGGCGAGTAGCGCGAGGTACTCGCGGCGGGCGATCCGGACCGCGGTGATGGCGGCCGGTACGGCCGCGATCAGCAGGCAGGGCAGCAGCAGCGGCTGGATCACGGTGACCGCGACAGCGGTGGCCACCACCCCGACCAGACCGGTGATCAGGTCGACGGTGTCGTTGACGATCGAGGTTGCCTCGTAGATGCCCCGGTCCCGGGCCCGGTCCATCTCCTCGGAGAAGCCGGCGTCGTCGAAGGCGGCGAGGTCGACCGCCGTGGTGGCCTCGAAGAGTCGTAGTTCGACCTGATAGTTGATCTGCGGCATCAGGCGGGCCTGGGCCCAGCCGGCGGCGATGGTCAGACCGCCCTTGGCCATCACAGCGAGTGCGGCCACTGCCAAGCTCGGCGCGGCGGCCCGGATCCGGTCCGGAGTGGGCGCGGAGGCGAAGAGTTCCCGCAGGACGGTGCTGGTGGCGAGCAGCCCGAATGTGATCATCACTCCGGCGACGATGTTCAGCCCGATCGCGGCCAGGGTGTCGACGGGGCTCACCCGCCAGGCCAGGGCCACGGCCTCCCGGACGAGTCGGGGCAGGTTCCGGGCGACCGCCCAGAAGCTCGTCTCCGCCAGCGCGTTGGCGTGGTACATCCAGTCGGCTTCCGCCAGGTCGGGCAGCACCTCCGTGCCACCGGCGCCCCCGGTGTCGCCGTCGGGCCGGTCGCCACGCGGTTCGCCGGCCGGCTCGGGTGGATCGGCCTCGGGTGGAACGGCCGGCTCGCTCGGGTCCGCCAACCGGGTCGGGTCCGCCGGCTCGGCCGACCGCTGTCTGACGTGAGCTCGTGTCGGTTCCATCGCGCTCCTCCAGGAATCCGAGCCGGCCGTGCACCACTCCTGACCGCGCCGTCACGGAGGGTTGCGTGCACACTACGATTTGGCGTTGTCGCGGCCAACCGTTCCCGGCGCGCCTCGTCTGCGGATAACGCGGAAAGCACCCCTGGACCGACCGTCACCCGGCCGTTACCTGATCCTGGTTAGGTGCCGGACATGCGCAACGGTGGTACGCGGTCCGCCCGCGGTGGGGGACCGGTGCACCGGTTCTACAGCGTGACGGTGTTTGTCGTGCTCGCCTCGCTGGACAACGTCGCCATCGGGCTCGTGCCGCCGCTGTACGACTCCATCGCCCCCGACCTGGGCGTCGAACGGGCGGCGGTCGGGCTGGTCACCGCGGCCAGCTTCCTGGTCAGCGCGCTCGCCGCGGTCGGCTGGGCGTACGTCGGAGACCGGAGCAACCGTAAACCGCTGCTCATGATCGGCACCCTGCTCTGGGCCGCCGGCACCGCCGGCAGCGGCCTCGTCTCGGCGTACCCGCTGTTCTTCTCCGCCCAGGTGGTGGCCGCGATCGGCCTGGGCGCGGTCGGCTCGGTCGGCTTCTCCGTGGTCACCGACCTGGTCACCCCGCGCCGCCGAGGTCTGGTGCTCAGCTTCTGGGGACTCTCCCAGGGGGTCGGCACGCTGGCCGGCACCCTGGTCGGCGGCATCCTCGGCGCCCAGGACTGGCGTCGACCGTTCCTGCTGCTCAGCGCGGTGGGGGTGGCCGCGACCCTGGCCTACCTGCTGACCTACGACATCCGGCGCGGCCAGAGCGAGCCGGAGCTGTCCGGCGCGCTGGCCGCCGGCGGCGACTACGACTACCGGATCAGCCGGGCAGACCTGCCGACGATCCTGGCGCGCCGGACCAACCGGTGGCTCATCCTGCAGGGGCTCACCGCGCAGGTGGCGTTCGGCTCCCTGGTCTGGCTACCGGCACTGTTCCGGGAACGGGCCGAGGACCAGGGCTTCTCGACCGCCACCGCCACCGTCGTCGGCAGCGTCTTCGCCGTACTGTTCCAGCTCGGCGGGGTGCTCTCCATCGTCGGCGGACTGGTCGGCGACGCCGTGCAACGCCGTACGCCCCGGGGCCGGGCCCTGGTCGCGGCGATCGGTGTGCTCGCCGCCGTGCCGTTCTACCTCGTCCTCTTCTTCGTGCCGATCCGGATCGACGTGCCCGACGGGGCCTCGGCGGGCACCGTGGTGCTGGCCGTACTCGGCAGTGTTTTCACCGAGCCGACGGTCGGGTTCAGCCTGCTGACCGCCCTGGTCGCACTGGGCCTGACCTCGGCGAACTCGCCGAACTGGTTCGCCCTGATCGCCGACGTCAATCCGCCCGAGCACCGGGGCACCGTCTACAGCCTCGGCAACCTCGTCAACGGGGCCGGCCGGGCGGTCGGCAACGGGCTGATCGGGGTGGCCGCCCAGGCGCTGCGTTCGGCCTTCCCACCGCCGTTGAACTTCGCCGTCGGGCTGGCCGCGTTCCAGCTGTTCTTCATCCCCACCGGCATCATGTACTGGCTCGCCTCCCGTACCGCGCCCCGCGACATCCAGCGGGTCCACGACCTGCTCAGCGAACGCGCCGAGGAGGTTGTTCCGGACCAGCATCCGGCCCGGCCCGGGGAGACGCCGGGGTCGGGGCCGGATCGCCCACGACGGGATCAAGCCTGACCGCCCAGAGTGGGTGATCCGGCCCCAACCCCCACCCCCCCACCCGATCAGGCCGGGGTGTCCTCGGCGATCCGGAACCAGACCGTGACGTCGGTCGGCACCCGACCGTCGGTGTCCAGCGGCCCGCTGGCGTGCACCAGCTCCGCGCTCTCCGGCAGGTCGACCGGGGCGGCGCCGAAGTTGGTGAGCACCCGCAGCCCCTGGTTGCGGAAACAGAGCACCTCGTCCGGGCTGGTCAGCCAGTGCACCGTACCGGCGCCGAGCCGCAGGTCACGGCGCAGCCGCAGGGCGTGCCGGTACATCTCGTACGTCGAGCCGGCCACCCCGCGCTGCCGGTCCAGCGCGTACTCGGCCCAGAGTTCCGGCTGCGGCAGCCAGCTGGCGTCCCCCGGCCCGAAGCCGTACGACGGGGCGTCCGCCTCCCACGGAATCGGCACCCGGCAGCCGTCGCGGCCACGTTCGGTGTGTCCGCTGCGCTGCCACGTCGGATCCTGACGGAACTCGTCCGGCAGGGTGGTGTGCTCCGGCAGCCCCAGTTCCTCACCCTGGTACAGGTACGCCGAGCCGGGCAGCGAGAGCATCAGCAGGCTGGCCGCCCGGGCCCGGCGCAGGCCGAGTACGGGATCCGGCTGCGGGTCGCCGATCCCGATGCCGTTCGGCCGGGGCGTGCCGACCGGCAGGGCCAGCCGGCTCGCGTGCCGGATCACGTCGTGGTTGGAGAGCACCCAGGTGGTGGGGGCGCCGACCGCCGCACTCGCCTCCAGGGAGCGGGTGATCACCGCGTACTGGGCCGGCGCGGTCCAGGCCGCGAGCAGGTACTCGAAGTTGAACGCCTGGTGCATCTCGTCCGGCCGGATGTACGCGGCCAGCCGCTCGGCGGGCTCCACCCAGGCCTCCGCGACCAGGATCCGCTCGCCCGGATAGCCGTCCAGTACCCGCCGCCAGTCCCGGTAGATCTCGTGCACCCCGTCCTGGTCCCACATCGGCGGCCGGGGGCGGTCGACCTCCGGGCCGGAGAGGATCTCCTGCGGTTCGTGCCAGTCCGCCAGGTCGGCCTGCTTGACCAGGCCGTGCGCGACGTCGACCCGGAACCCGTCGACGCCCCGGTCGAGCCAGAACCGCAGGATGTCGCGGAACTCCTCGCGTACCTCGGGGTGGTCCCAGTTCAGGTCCGGCTGGCCGGTGTCGAACAGGTGTAGGTACCACTGTCCGGGCCGGCCGTCCGGCTCGACGACCCGGGTCCAGGCCGGGCCGCCGAAGACACTGCGCCAGTCGTTCGGCGGCTCGGCACCGTCCGGGCCACGCCCGTCCCGGAAGACGTACCGCTGCCGGGCGGTCCCGTCCGGGCCCTCGGCGAGCGCCGTGCGGAACCAGGGGTGGTCCGCCGAGGTGTGGTTGGGCACCAGGTCGACGACGAGCCGCAGACCCCGCTGCCGGGCGGCGTCGATCAGGGCGTCGGCGTCGGCGAGGGTGCCGAAGAGCGGGTCGACGTCCCGGTAGTCGGCCACGTCGTATCCGGCGTCGGCCTGCGGTGACGGGTAGAACGGCGACAGCCAGACCGCGTCGACCCCCAACTCGACCAGGTGGTCCAGCCGGGCGGTGATGCCGAGCAGGTCACCGATTCCGTCACCGTCGGAGTCGGCGTACGAGCGCGGGTAGATCTGGTAGATGACGCCGTGCCGCCACCAGCGGTCGGCCGGAGTGTCGTCGGGTCCGCCGGAGGTGGGGGCTTCGGCGGTCGGGTCGGCGGGGGCGGTCGTGTCGGCGGTGTTCAGGGCGTTCTCCCAGAGGTGTGTACCGGACGGGTGTAGTCAGTTTGCCCGGGGCGGGCCGGTCGAATCCCGCACGATCAACCGGGTGGGCAGGATGTGTCGCTGCGGTTCACCATCGGCGCCACCGCCACCGCCACCGCCACCGCCACCGCCACCGCCACCGCCACCGCCACCGCCACCGCCACCGCGGCCGGCGAGCCGGTCCAGCAGCGTACGGGCGGCGAGCCGGCCCAGTTCGGCGGCGGGCTGGGCGACCGTGCTCAGCCCGACGACCCGGGCGTAGTCGTGGCCGTCGACCCCGATCACGCTGACGTCCGCCGGAACCCGCAGGCCGGCCCGGCGCAGCGCGACGATCGCCCCCATCGCCATCTCGTCGCAGGTGGCCATGATCGCGGTGGGGACGGGTGCGGTCCGGGCGAGCAGGCTGGCCGTCGCCTGGCGGCCACCGTCCACCCCGACCCGGGCCCCCACCTCCAGGATCGCTTCCGGTGGTGTACCGGCCGCCTGCATCGCCTCCCGGTAGCCCCAGCGTCGGTCCAGGTCCGCCGGGCGGGTGAACTGGTCGGCGGCGTCGCCGGAGAGGCAGACGATCCGCCGGTGGCCGAGGGTCAGCAGGTGTTCGGTGGCGACCCGGGCGGCGGCCACGTCGTCGATCCCGACGCTCGGCCAGCCGGGGACCGGTGCGCCGGCCGCCACCGTCACCCCGGGCAGGGCGCGGTCGCGTCCGCCGTAGTCCGGTGCGGCGAACACGGGTGCGGCGCTGACCAGGGCCGGGGTGCCGACCAGCAGCACCGCGTCGACCCGCTTGGGCAGGTCGGCGGTCCGGGGCAACCGCTGCCGGGCGTGCTCCGGCCCGCCGACGTGCTGCAGCAGCAGGTCGTATCCGGCCGGACGGAGCAGTTCCTCGGCGGCGTCGACCACCACACCGGGAAACCAGGCACCGATCCGGGGCACCAGCACGGCGACCGTGCCGCTCTTGCCCCCGGCCAGTCGGGAGGCGCTGGGCGAGGCGGTGTAGCCGAGCTGCTCGGCGGCGAGTCGTACCCGCCGTCGGGTCTCCTCGGAGACCGTCGGAAGGCCACGCAGCGCCCGGGAGACGGTGGCGGTGGAGACCCCCGCCAGCCGGGCGACGTCGTCGATTCTGGTCACCGTGTCATCTCTCGGCCGGGCGCTGGCGCCGGCCATGCCGCCGAGGGGAGGGCGAAGGTGGAGGCCGCGGGCCCGGGTGCCGCGCCCGCCGCCGATCCGGCGGCGGGCGCGGAAGGTCCGGGAGTTCCGTTGGTCTCCCGGTCAGCCCTTGACACCGCCGGCGAGCAGGCCGCGGACGAAGTAGCGCTGCAGGGACAGGAACACGATCAGCGGTACGACGATGGAGACGAACGCGCCGGAGGTGAGGCGTTGCCACTCGCTGGCCCGGGTGCCGGCCAGCTCGGCCAGGCGTACGGTCAGCGGGGCGACCTCCTTGCTGCCACCCGCGAAGATCAGTGCGACCAGCAGGTCGTTCCAGACCCAGAGGAACTGGAAGATCGCGAAGGCGGCCAGTGCCGGCACGATCAGCGGCAGCACGATCGAGCGGAAGATCTTGGGGTGGCTGGCGCCGTCCACCCGGGCCGCCTCCATCAGGTCCTTCGGCAACTGGGACACGAAGTTGTGCAGCAGGAAGACCGCGAACGGCAGGGCGAAACAGGTGTGCGCGAACCAGACCTGGACGAACTTCTCCTCGTCGGCGAGATTCCAGGCCGGCAGCAGGGTGAACCCGCCCAGGCTCACGCCCTCGGAGAAGAAGCTGAGCAGCGGCACCAGCGCCATCTGCAGCGGCACGATCTGCAGTGCGAAGATGCCGATGTAGACCCAGTCCCGGCCCCGGAAGTTGATCCAGGCCAGGGCGTACGCGGCCAGTGCGGCGAAGGCGAGCGGGAAGAGCACCGACGGGATGGTGATCACCAGCGAGTTGACGAAGTAGCTGGCGAGCTGCCCGGATATCGACGACCGCCCGAACAGCACCTCCTGGTAGTTGTCCAGGGTGAACGCCGGGTTGGTGACGACGGTCCACCAGCCGGTGGTCTTGATCTCGTCCTCGGGGCGCAGTGAGGAGACGAACAGGCCGAAGGTCGGCAGGGTCCAGAGCACCGCGATGAGGACCGAGGCGAGCGTCGCGACCCGGGTGTTCAGCCGTTTGCGTACCCGACCGGCGGCGGTGGCCGGTACGGAGGCCGGGGTCGGGGTGCCGACCGGCGCGGGAGGCGTCGTGGTGGTCATCTCAAACCTCCCGCTGCTTGCGCAGGTTGCGGATCTGGTAGATCACCAGCGGGATCACCAGGACGAAGAGGAACACCGCCAGGGCTGAGCCCTGACCGGTCTGGCCGAACCGGAAGGCCTGGTTGTACATCTCGTTCGCGATCACACCGGTGTCGTAGTTGCCGTTGGTGGTGGTCCGGACGATGTCGAAGACCTTGAGGGTGGCGATCGAGACCGCGACCACGACGACGATCAACGCGGACCGGATGCTCGGTAGGGTGATCTTCCAGAACATCTGCCACGGGTTGACCCCGTCGAGCCGGGCCGCCTCGATGATGTCGGCCGGGATCGCCTTGATCGCCGCCGAGAGCACCACCATGGCGAGACCGGCCTGGATCCAGATCATGATGACGATCAGCAGGAACGTGTTCAGCGGCGCGTTCTGCAGCCACTGCTGCGGTTCGCCGCCGAACATCACCCAGATCTGGTTGAGCAGGCCGATCTGGTCGTACTCGCCGGAGCGGTAGGCGTAGACGAACCGCCAGATGATGCTGGCGCCGACGAACGAGATGGCCATCGGCATGAAGATCAGCGCCTTCGCCGCCGCCTCGAACCGGGCCCGGTCGACCAGCACCGCGTAGATCAGGCCGATCGCGGTGGCCACCAGCGGCACCACGATCACCCAGATCAGGGTGTTGGTCAGGACCCGGAAGATCTCGTCCTGGGCGAACATCCAGGTGTAGTTCTGCAGTCCCACCCAGTTCCGGCTGCCGCCGTCCATGAAGGACAGCAGCACCGTGCGGATCGCCGGCACGATCAGCCCGACGGCGAGCAGCAGCAGGGTCGGCAGCAGGAAGAAGAGTCCGAGGCCGCCCTCCCGGCGGTTGACCACCGATCGACGACGCGGCCGGGGCCCGCCGCCGGCGGGGGCCCGGGTGTGGGCGGTCGACGCGGCGATGAGCGCGGCCTCCCGGCGCCGGGCGAACCACGACGGTACGACGTCGAGCAGCACCAGCAGGCCGCCGACCACCGCCGCGAAGGCGAGCAGGCCGTACAGGAGCATGAGCAGCTTCGGTGCCTCGTCGGCGAACTCCATCAGCGTCTCCAGCGGATCGGGTACCTACGGCGCGGACGGGGAGACGGGGCGGCCCGGTCCGCTGCCGGACCGGGCCGCCCCGGGATGTCACTTCGGCCAGGAGCCCTCGACGAAGTCCAGGGTGCTCTGGGTGTCCTTGCCGTTGACCCAGTCGATCATGCCCTTCCAGAGGGTGCCGGAGCCGACCGCGGCCGGCATCAGGTCCGAGCCGTCGAACCGGAAGACCGCCGACTTGTCGAGCAGCACCTCCATGGAGAGCTTGTCGACCGCCTGCTCGACCTTGGTCACGTCGAGCTTGCTGTTCGGCGTGATCCAGTTGCCGAGTGCGGCGCGGGAGTTGGCGTACTCGCCGGAGGCGAGGTAGCGGCGGACCGCCTGCACCGTCGGCTCGTCGGTGAACGCGACGGTGAACTCGCCACCGCCGAGCACCGGCTTGCCCTTGGCCGGGTCGACGGCCGGGAAGTAGAACGCGTAGATGTCACCGTCCGGGCCGATCTTGGTGCCCTCTGGCAGGTAGTTGGCGTAGAAGTTCGCCTGCCGGTGCATCCAGCACTGGCCCTGCAGGATCGGCAGCCCGCCCTCCTGGAAGGAGGTGGAGTTGAGGCTCTTCACGTCACCGTAGCCACCGTTGACGTACTTCGGGTTCTTGAGGATCGAGCCGGCCTGGTCCACCGCCGCCACGACCCGCGGGTCGTTGAACGGGATGCCGTGCGCGGTCCACTGGTCGTAGACCTCCGGCGTCTGGGTACGCAGCATCAGGTCCTCGATCCAGTCGGTGGCCGGCCAACCGGTGGCCTCACCCGACTCCAGACCGACGCACCACGGCTTCTTGCCGTCGGCGGCGATCTGGTCGCTGATCGAGATCAACTCCGCCCAGCTGGTCGGGACCTTGTAGCCCTTCTCCGCGAACGCCTTCGGCGAGTACCAGACGAAGGACTTCACGTTGGCGCCGAGCGGGGTGCCGTAGGCCTGTCCGCCGACGGTGGCGTACTTCAGCCAGTCCGCCGGGTAGTTGGCGTCGGCGATGGCCTTCAGGTCGGCGGCCATCGGCTTGAGCTTGCCGGCCTCGGCGAACCGGGCCAGCAGACCGGGCTGCGGAATGAAGGCGATGTCCGGCGGGTTGCCGCCGTCGGCCTTCACCTGGAGCTGGGCCTCGAACTCGCCGCTGCCCTCGTAGTTGATTTCGATGCCGGTGCAGTCCTCGAACTGCTTCCAGGACTGCTGGAGCAGGTCGGCCTCCGCGTCCCGGATCGAGGCGTAGATCGACACCTCGCCCTCGTTGCCCTGGTAGCTGGCGTACGGGGCGCACTCCGGGGAATCCGGGTCGAGCCCGCTGGAGCTTTCGCCGGAACAGGCGCCTGCGCCGATGGCCAGCGCCAACACACCGGCGATCGCGAGGGCCTGGCGTGGTCTTCTGGACTGGACCGCCATGTAGTCCTCCTTTCGGGCCGGCATGCCGGGAGCCGACGGCTCCCGTGCCGGACTGTGGGCGTCACCACATGTAAGCGCTTGCACCGGAAGGGCGTCCAGCCCCGGAGAGGCACGAGGGCGTAACGATTCGGAAACCTGCTCAGCAATTGGCGGCCATGCCGTGGTGGCGCGGACCATGCCGTCGGGCCGGTCGGGCTAGGCTGCCCGCATGGCAGGCCCGACGCCCGGGACGGGCTCGACCGGCAGGCTCGTGTGGGCCTCCGACGAGGTGCGCAACCGCCTCAGCCGACAGGTTCAGCCGCAGGTGAGCCGGCCGAGAAAGATGGTGCTGGCAGCGACCACCGCGATTGTCTTCGTCTGGCCGGCGGCCTTCGTCGCGTTCGCGGCCACGACCGT
This sequence comes from Plantactinospora sp. B24E8, assembly GCF_039871735.1. NCBI lineage: Bacteria > Bacillati > Actinomycetota > Actinomycetes > Micromonosporales > Micromonosporaceae > Plantactinospora > Plantactinospora sp. B24E8. The sequence continues at coordinate 68,902 of NZ_JBDPMH010000028.1, read as the reverse complement.
CGCCGCGCCGTCGGTGACCGACGGGGCCGGCGTCGGGCGGGCGGCCTTCTGGGCGCTGCAGGTCGCGGTGCTGATCGCGATCGTCGCGGCGGCCACGACGCGGCGGCACACCGCCGAGCCCGACCCGGCCGGCGGGGGTCCGCCGACCCGGGTGAGACCTCTGCGTGTGGTGGGCACCGTCACCGCGGCCCTGGTGCTGGCGCCGCAGGGGCTCTCCGCCGCGCAGATCGCACTGCTGACGGTGGTGCTTCTTGTCGTGCTTCACCTGCTGCCCATGGTGGTGGCCAGACTGCTGCTGCGGCGGCGTCGTGGGCGCCGTCCGGCCGACCCGTCCGACGGGCGGGCGTGACCGTCCGGTAGTGGTCACTCGCCGGCCGGGACCCGGGCGACCTCCGGACCGTCCAGGATGGCGGCGAAGCGCTGCTCGGCCAGGTCCAACTGACCGAGGATGTGGGTCCGGGCCTCGGCGTCCAACGGGGTGTCCGGGCGACGGACCAGGTCGCGCAGCAGCGGTAGCAGCGGGCGGTACTTGCGGGCCGACCGGGGCACCTTGTCGCCGGTGGTGTGGATCACGCCGACGCCGTTGTCGGTGAAGTCGGAAATCTTGATCACCCGGGCCCAGGGCTCCCGTTCCAGGCTCTCGGCCAGGTGGGCGCGGTACTGCTCGTCGCGGTCGCGGTCGGGGGCGTACTCGGGATTGGTGACCGCGGCGACGAGCCGCGCGACCCGGGGGTTGAACCGCCGGGCCACCTCGGCGAGGGCCGCCTCGGTGGCGGCCGACCGGGAGCTGTCGGCGGGCAGGTCGGCGAGTTCGGCCGGGTGGTCCTCGACGGCGTCGTGCAGCAGCGCCGCGACGATCACGTCCACGTCGGTGACCCGGTAGTAGACGATGATCCGGATCGCCACCCGGAGCAGGTGGTTGAGGTAGGGCTCCCGGACGCGCCGGTCGTCCCGGTGCAGCCTCGCGGCCAGTTCCAGGGCTGCGCCGAGCCGGTCCCGTTGTGCCGGGTCGAAGCGTTCGACCTCCAGCTCGAACCGGTCGCGTAGGCCGGCTTCGCCGTACACCTCGGTGATGGCGTGCAGGGGCATGGATCTCAGGTACGTCGGCGAGGCCATGACGTCCAGGTATACCGGATCGGCTCCGGACCCGGTCGTCCGCACGCCGGGACACCGCCCTTCCGCCAGCTGAAGTTTTCTGCCACGATTCATTCAGCCATGGAAAACTTTCTGCGTAGGAGGTCATGGATGCGCTCCCGCCTGTTCGCCCTCGTCGGCGCCGGTCTGCTGATCGCCGCGACGGTGCTGGTGCCGGCCTCGCCGGCCGCCGCGGCACCCACCTTCAAGGTGCCGTTCCCCTGTAACCAGACCTGGTCCGGGCAGACCCGCAGCAACCACAGCCCGGCGTACGCGATCGACTTCAACCGCACCGACGACCAGGGCGACCCGGTGGTGGCCAGCGCGCCCGGCACCGTGGACGTGGTCGCCGACCTCGGCGGCACCAGCTACGGCAAGTACGTCCGGATCAACCACGGGGGCGGTTACACCACCTACTACGCCCACCTCAGCAGCTTCAACACCGCTGTCGGCCGATCCGTCGGCTACGGCACCGTGATCGGGTACGTCGGCACCACCGGCGGCTCCACCGGCCCACACCTGCACTACGAGCAGCGGCTGAACGGCTCCGACGTGCAGGTCCGGTTCAACGGAAGCCTGGCGCTCTACTGGGGCGAGCGCAACTACACCAGCGACAACGGCTGCTCCGGCGGCGGTGCCGGCTCCGGCACGGTGAACACCTCCGGCACCGCGCTCACCGTCCGCTCCGGACCGGGCACCGGCTACTCGTCGGTTGGCACCGTCGCCGACGGCACCCGGGTCACCATCCAGTGCCAGACCACCGGTACGACGGTGACCGGCACCTACGGCACCAGCAACATCTGGGACCGGATCGGCAGTGGCCGGTTCATCGCCGACGCGTACGTCCTCACCGGCTACGACGGCTTCATTCCGGGAGTGCCCCGCTGCTGAGCCGGCGGAGAACAGGAACCGGGGTCGTCGGCCGGGGTCTTCAGGGGGAGGACTTAGACCCGGACCGGACGACCCCGGTTGGTTCGGAGGGATGTTGTTCGGAGGGATGTCGGTCAGCTCGGCGGGCCGGCGCGGCACTGCGTCGGCCCGGAACTAGCCGCTGAAGACACTGACCCCGAACGGCCCGACGAGCAGGCCGACGATGATCAGCACGATGCCCCAGAGGAGCTGCCGCCGGAACAGCGCCATGACGCCGGCGACCACCAGTACGACTGCGAGAATCCAGAGCAGTAGGTCCATGCCTCAGGAACTACCCGAACCGCTGATCGCGGAAACCCTCCCGCTCGTCCCCGCGTACGGCGCATGCAGGTGAAACACGCTGTACGCCTGCTTGATCACCGGGTGGGCCACGTTACGGACCCGTACCCCGCCCGGAGTGGTGCCCCGCTCGCTGCCGGCGTGCGCGTGCCCGTGCAGGGCCAGCTCGGTCGGCGCCGAGTCGATGGCCTGCCCGAGCAGGTACGAGCCGAGGAACGGATAGATCTCCAGCGGCTCCCCGGCCAGGGTGTCCGGAACCGGGGCGTAGTGGGTCAGCGCCACCCGTACGTCGCACTCCATCTCCCGCAGTGCCACCCCGAGCTGGTCGGCGATGGCCTGGGTGGTCCGGATGAACGCCTTCATCTCCGGCTCGCCGAACTCGCTCGCGCAGCGTCCGGCGAACCCGCCGCCGAAGCCCTTCGCACCGGCGATGCCGATCCGGGTCCCACCGCACTCCAGCACCAGGTTCGTGCCCTCCAGTACGACGATCCCGGCGTCCTCCAGCACCCGGATCACCGCCGGGACCTCGTCACAGTGGTAGTCGTGGTTGCCGAGCACCGCGACCACCGGTACGCCGAGGTTGCCGAACTCGGTGGCCACGCACCGGGCCTCGCGCTCGGTGCCGTGCCGGGTCAGGTCGCCGGCCAGCAGCAGCGCGTCCGCGCGCTCCGGCAACTGCTCCAGAGCCGGCCGGAACCGACCGAGCACGTCCTGGTCCATGTGCACGTCGCCGACCGCGGCGATCCGGACCACCATGTTGTCGTCTCCCGTCACCGCAGCTCCTCCACCTCGGTCGGGGCCTGGGTGCGGATCAGTCCGATGTCGACCGTCACCGGCAGCCGGGGAAAGTGCTCCAGCACCAGCCGGAGGATCTCCTCACGCCGCTGTGCGCTCTCCACCTCGCCGCAGACCACCAGCGAGTGGTCGCGGCGGGTCACGGTCAGGCCCTGCTCGGCGATCTCGGTGTGCTCGGTGAGCAGCCGCTGGATCGCCGCCTCCAGGTAGTCGTCGGGCGGCTCTTCCCCGGTTCCCGGTTGTCGGTTCACGCCACTACCTCCTCCTCTTCCCCGCCCCGGTGTGGCGACGCCGTACCGGCCGGTGTGACCCGCAGCGGTGGCCGGCCGTCGTCGACCGGGCTGTACGGCACCACGTCCAGCCGGTCCAGCAGCACCAGGAAGGCCTCGGCGTAGGGGGAGTGCGCCGTCTCCTTGCGGACCCGGTCCCAGTCGATCTGCTCGCGCAGGGAACGGGCCAGCGGCAGTCCACGGGCGAAGTCGCAGTAGTGCTGGGAGAAGCTCAGCAACTTGTGCACCATCAGGTGGGTCGCGGAGAGCACCGGCATGTGGATGGCGTCGACCGGTCGTACCACGGTGTCCCGGAAGGTCTCGTCGGTCACCGGGGTCTCGATCGGCCGGTGGATCAGGTCCACCATCCGGTCGTTGTCCCAGACCTTGACGAGCCAGTCCTCCGGGGGGCGTTCGGCGGTGAAGCCGGTCTCGACCAACGCCTCCAGAGCGCGTTCCACGTCCTGCTCCCGGATCAGGAAGTCGACGTCGTGGTCGCTGGAATGACCGCCGTGCGCGTACACGGCGAAGCTGCCGCCGAGGGCGAAGGGGATCTCGGACTGCTTCAGGACGGCGGCGACCCGTTTCAGGGTGGCAAGCAGGGTCTCGTCGCCGCTGTGCTCCATCTGTGCTCCCGGGTCGTTGAGTAAACGGGCAACTGGTCGGTGGGATGGAGATTTACCGTTACCCGGCATTCCGTTCGTTCACACCTGGGCCGGTACGGGGGGTCCCGGACCGCCGTCCGCCCGCCCTCGCGGGGTGCCCGGCGGAGCGCGGTTCGCGCCGCCGGGCGCCGTCGCCGGGTACCGTGCTGGGGGTGGCCCGGACTCTGCAGGAGCGGCAAGGCGGGGGACGGCTGCGGACCGTCTCCCTGGTCGGGATCGACGGATCGGGAAAAACCACTCAGGCACACCGTCTGGCGGACATCCTGACCGAGGCGGGCCTGCCGGCGACGTACTGGCAGAACGCCGGCGGGCGGCGCTGGCTCGGCCGGCTGGCCCGCCGGGTGGGCCGCCGGGACGCACAGCGGCTGCTCGGGCGCAACGGGGTGCTGCTCGCCGAGTCGGTCCTGCGCTGGCTGGCGATCGCGCGGGCACTGCTCCGGTCCCGGCTCGGTTCACGGATCGCGGTGATGGACCGGTACGCCGTCTGCCAGTACGCCAGCATCCGGGCACACGGTGGTGGCCGGCGCTGGGAGCGGCTGGCCCGGGTGCTGTACCGGGTCTTCCCGCCGTCCGACGTCACGTTCCTGCTCGACGTCGAGCCCGGGGAGGCGTACCGGCGGATCGAGGCCCGGGGCACCGACCACGAGAGCATCGACTACCTGACCGCGGGGGTGGCCGCCTACCGCTCGCTGCCGGAGTACGCCGCCTTTGTCGTGGTGGACGCGAACCGGTCGCCGGACGAGGTGACCGAGGCGATTCTCGCCGGCCTGCGGGACTGGCTGCCGCCGGAGCACGGCCCGCCCGGGGCGAATCCACTCCGGCCCGGCCCGGCAGCGTCCGGTCCGACAGCGTCCGGTCCGACAGCGTCCGGTCCGACAGCGTCCGGCCCGGTGGAGCAGAGCCGACCGCCCGCACGGTCCACTCCGGCGCCTGCCGGCCCGGGCGGACCCGGCGGCGGCGCACCGGCGGCCGGGGACGAGCCGGGCCGGGAGGTCGCCGACGACCACTCCGGACGGGAGGCCGCGTTCAGGCCCGTCCGTAGACCGGAATGGTCGCGCCACTCGTCGGCGCGGAATCGTCACCGGCCAGAAAACGAATCACCCCGGCGACCTCGGCCGGCGCCACCCAGCGGGAGTGGTCCGCAGTGGGCTGTGCCGCGCGGTTGGCCGGGGTATCGATGACACTCGGCACCACCGTGTTGCAGCGGATCCCCGCCTGCCGGTACTCCACCGCCACCGCCGAGGCGAACGCGAGCACGGCGGCCTTCGCCGTCACGTAACCGGCCGCGCCGGGGAACGGGGCGAGCGCGGCCCGGGAGGAGACGCAGACGATCGCCCCGCCGCCGGCCTCGACCAGGTGTGGCAGCGCCTGCTGGGTGACCAGGTAGGTCGGGCGCAGATTCAGGTTGATCATGTGCTCGAAGTCGTCCAGCGGGGTCTCGTGGACGCGGCCGCCGGCGGCGTACCCGCCGACCAGGTTGACCACCGCGCGCAGTGGCGCGGCCGGGTCACCCGCGGCGACGGCGACCGCGCGGGCCACCTGGTCGGGGTGGGTGAGGTCCGCGACGACCCGGACCTCCGCCGGCGTACCGGTCGCTGGCGTCCGGGCCTCGTGCAGGCCGGCGTCCGGTGTCGGTCCGGGACCGTCCACGCGCACCGGTACGACCACCCGCCAGCCGTCGGCCAGGAACGCCTTGGTGACGGCGCCGCCGAGGCCACCGGTGCCGCCGGTGACGAGCACACTGCGATCTACCATGGGCCCACGGTATCGGCCCGGACCAGGTTGGCTCCGCCACGGTATCGGCCCGGACCAGGTGGCTCCGCCACGGTACCGCCCGGGTCGGCGGTGGTCCGCCGACCGGCGCCCTCGGCCGACCGGTCCCGGGCGACCGGTAACCTATTGATAGGCGACGATTCAACCGGACGGTGTCCGACCGTACGTGCCGGCCTTCCGGTCCAGCCGAACGTGTTGCGGGATCGGCCCGCTCGGCTGGGCTGACCGGCCGCGATTTCCCGCCGGTCGGGCGTACCTTCGCAGGTGTCGCGCGTCATGGTTGACGCTCCCACCTTTATGAAAGTAAGTTTCATCCGTGGTGAAGACTGCGAAGATTTCTGCGAGTCACGAGACGGGTGGGCTGATCGTGCACATCAGCGGCCTGCTCCCGTCCCTGTCGCCCGCCGAGCAGCGGGTCGCCAGACTCGTCGTGGCCGACCCCGCGGACGCCGCCCGTCGCACCATCACCGACCTCGCGACCGCCGCCGAGACCTCCGAGGCCACCGTCATCCGGTTCTGCCGGTCGGTCGGCATGGAGGGCTACCCGCAGCTGCGGATCCGACTCGCCGCCGAGGCCGCCCGCCGGGTCGAACCGCCGGACGCCCGGGTCGTCGGCGGTGACATTCCGCCCGGTGCCGACCTGGCGCAGATCATCGCCACCATCGCCTTCAGCGACGCCCGGGCGGTGGAGGAGACCGCCGAGCAGCTTGACCCCGCGGTCTGCGAGCAGGTCGTCGAGGCGATCAACAACGCCGGCCGGATCGACATCTACGGCGCCGGGGCCAGCGGCTTCGTCGCCTCCGACTTCCAGCAGAAGCTGCACCGGATCGGGCGTACCGCCTTCTACTTCCCCGACGTGCACACCGCGCTCACCTCGGCCGCGCTGCTCGGCAAGGGCGACGTCGCGATGGGCATCTCGCACACCGGCACCACCCTGGACGCGGTCGAGGTGCTCGAGCAGGCCCGGGCCCGCGGTGCCACCACGGTCGCGCTGACCAACTTTCCCCGCTCGCCGATCACCGAGGTCGCGGACTTCGTCCTCACCACGGCGGCCCGGGAGACGACGTACCGGTCCGGGGCGATGGCCAGTCGGCTCGCCCAGTTGACGGTCGTCGACTGCCTCTTCGTGGGCGTGGCGGCCCGCAACCGTACCCGGGCCAGGAAGGCGCTCGAGGTCACCGCGGAGGCCGTGCAACCGCACCGGGTCAGCCGGCGGCGGTCCTGAGGCCCGGTGTGGCGGAGTGCGGTGCCGACGGCGAGCGGAGCGGGGCGATGGCATGAGCAGGAGACTCGGCGGAGGTCCATGCGCGGGAGGGTGGAGATGACGACCGGACGGGTCGAGCCCGGTGCGCCACCCGCGAGCCCGCGTCCGGATTCCGCCGCGGGGTCGTCCCGCCCGGGGACCGGGACCACGGCGGCCGACGGGGCCGGACCGGGGTCGGACGGACGTGCCGTGGCCCGGGTTTCCGCGCCGACCGAGCGACGCAACCCGCGCAGCGCCGATCTCGACCTGATGTCCACCCGGGACGTACTCCGGGTGATCAACGAGGACGACCGGCTGGTGCCCACAGCTGTCGCGGACGTCCTGGACGAACTGGTCGTCGCGGTCGATCTCGCGGTGACTGCGCTGCGTGGCGGTCGGCGGGTGCACTACTTCGGGGCCGGGACCTCGGGGAGGCTCGGCGTGCTCGACGCCGCCGAACTGGCGCCGACCTTCAACGCCCCGGACCGGTGGTTCTGTGCCCACCTGGCCGGTGGGCCGGGCGCGCTGCTGCGGGCCGTGGAGGACGCCGAGGACGACGAGATCGGTGGCGAGGCCGAGGCCCGGGACTGCGTCCGGTCCGGTGACCTGGTGGTCGGTCTCGCGGCGAGTGGACGTACGCCGTACGTGCTGGGTGCCCTGCGGGCAGCGACCGAATTGGGGGCGGACACGGTCCTGCTCTGCGCGGATCCGCATGCCGCCGCGGCGCGTACGGTGACCGTCTTCATCGGGGTCGACACCGGACCGGAGGTGGTGACCGGTTCGACCCGGATGAAGGCGGCAACGGCCCAGAAACTCGTCCTGAACGCGTTTTCCACCGCCGCGATGGTCCGACTCGGGCGGGTCTACTCGAACCTCATGATCGACATGGTGGCCACCAACGCCAAGTTGCGAGGTCGGATGATCTCCATCCTGATGGAGGCGACCGGCTGTGCCGAGGACGTCGCCCAGCGGGCGCTGACCGAGGCCGACGGTGATCTGAAGGCCGCTCTGGTGGCAATGCTCTCCGGAGCGGCCATCGCGGACGCCCGGGCCGCCCTCGACCGGTCGGCCAACCAGGTCCGGGGAGCCCTCGCTCTGCTGGTGGGCTGATCCCGGTATCCCGCCGCCACCCCGGACGACGTCGGTGTCCGCTCGCTCCGAAGCGTCGGCCCGCCGTCCTCCGGGCACCCGGCGCGCGGCGGGCGAGGACGGCGGTTGTCGTCGGTGGCTGCCCCGGGACTGGATCCGGGCTGCGGATTGTTGCCCGGGCGGAGGGGTAATCCTGGTGCGGCGGGGTGAACCGACCGGCCGTGCGGTACGTGTACCAGACCGTGACGAGAATCGCAGCAACCTGGTGACCTGGATCGCTGTGTGTCGTTGTGTGGCGATGGTGCGATACCTGGGCGCGAGTCGACGCAAGCCCCGTAGCTGTGGCGTTGCCGGTTTCGACTCACCCGATCGGGACGACTGACAGCAAACGTCGATCGTGCTTTCAGCAACTACTCAGGCATTCGTGACACTTTCGACTCACGAGATGGAATCCCCAACGCGTCTCAACTGTTGTGTAGGTGTCAGCACCGCGGGGCACAGCGGAAGTTACGGGGGAGGGGCTGATGAACGTGGGGACGGCAGGAGCAGGAGCCCGGGCGTCCACCGGGAAGAACGACGAGGGGACCGTGGGGAACGTGGAGAAGAAGATCGTGATGCGGACCGACGAGGTTGCCGAGGAGCGCGACCTGGTCGGCGTGTACCTGCACGAGATCTCCCGCACACCGCTGCTCGACGCCGCCGCCGAGGTCGACCTCTCCAAGGCCATCGAGGCCGGCCTTTACGCTGAGCACCTGCTCGACGAGGACCGGGTCCCCGAGGGTGTCAGCGACGCGGAACTCCGGCGGCTCGTGGCCGAGGGAGAACGTGCGAAGGACCTGTTCATCCGCGCCAATCTCCGGTTGGTGGTGTCGATTGCCCGCCGGTACGTCCGCTCCGGCATGCCGATGCTCGACCTGATCCAGGAGGGCAACACCGGTCTGGTCCGGGCGGTCGAGAAGTTCGACTACGAGCGGGGTTACAAGTTCTCGACGTACGCCACCTGGTGGATCCGTCAGGCGATCAGCCGGGCGATCGCCCAGCAGGAGCGGACCGTACGGCTGCCGGTGCACCTGGTCGAGGACGTCAACCGGATGCGTAACGTGGCCCGGCAGCTGACCCGTGAACTCGGTTCCGACCCGGAGCCGGAGCAGATCGCCGCCGCGCTGGGCGTGCCGGTCGAGCGGGTCCACGAGCTGGTCCGCTGGTCGCAGGACACCGTGTCGCTGGACACTCCGGTCGGCGACGACGGTGACACCAACCTCGGTGACCTGGTCGCGGACAGCGACGCCCCGTCGCCGGAGGAGATCGTGCTCACCGGTCTGGAGCGGCAGCGGATCGAGGGGCTGCTCAACCACCTCGACGACCGGTCGGCCGGCATCATGCGGGCCCGGTACGGCCTCGAGGACGGGCGGGAGCACTCGCTGACCGAGGTCGCGTCCCGGTTCTCGCTCTCCCGGGAGCGGATCCGGCAGCTGGAGATCCAGGCGCTGGGTCGGCTGCGGGAGCTGGCCCGGGCCGAGGGCCTGGCGGCGGCCTGACACACCTGACGGCGGCCTGACGGACGGTCAGACGCCGGAAGTCGTACCGGTGGTGGCCGGCGTCCGACTCGGATGCCGGCCACCACCGTGTTCCGGGGTCGTCGCCGGCCCGGCTGCGGGTCGTGGCCGACCGGTCGGTCTCCCGGGTCGTGGCCGACGGGAGGTCCCGCCGCCGGCCGGTTGAGCTAGCCGAGGGTCGGAACCAGGACGATGAGTGCGACGATGGCGAGTATGGCGGCGATGACCAGGTAGCTGCGGGGATTGCCGTAGTTGAGGGTCCAGCCGAGCCCGACCCGCTTCTGCACCAGGATCGCCGGGTCGTCGCGGTTGACGTAGCAGAGGCCGACGAACCGCCAGTACCGGTCGTCGTCGACGTGTGTGGTGTCCGGCCGCTCCCCGTCCGGTGCCTCGGCGGCGATCCGGCTGCCGCCCTGGCCGGCCCGTACCCCGACGATGACCACGTAGGCGGTGCTGAGCAGGCAGACCAGCATCATGCCGGTCGTGGCCAGCGCGCCGGGCCGCCGTCCCTGCCAGATCGGCACGAACACGAAGAGCATGGCGGCGTTCATGCCGGCCGCGAAGAGCAGCAGCGCCCGGCCGATCCGCCGGAGGAAGAGCCGGTGCTGCGCCGCCGACCGGACCGGCGCGGAGGGCTCCAGGTCGGCCCGGGAGCGGTAGGACCAGGCGAGCAGACCGATGACGAGGGCGGTGACGAACAGGTCCAGCACCACCGGCAGGCCGACCGCCCAGGGTGACCTGGGCTGCCACGCGTGGACCTCCAGGCCGGTGGTGCGCATCGGTATCCGCGCCGGCATGTCGGGGTAGAGCGCGATCCCGACGACCAGGGTGCCGAGCACGGTCAGCAACGCCGGCAGCGTCCAAGCCCACGGAAAGCGTTCGGATTGGGTACGCAGCGAGGCGTCGACCGCGACCCGCTGGGCGAGACCGCCGTACCAGCCGTGGTCGGCTTTCACCCGCAGGATCACCTGCCGGGCCCGCAGGTAGAAGAGGGCGACCAGGAGCACCAGGGCGATCGTCGGCGCGCTGCCGACCAGCGTCAGGGTCTCTTCTCCGGCGGTGTGGAAGACGGCGCCGAGGGTGAGGGTGGCGAGCAGTCCGAGCAGCCCGGCCGTCGCGACCCGGGTCCGGAAGGCGCGGATCTGTGTGGTGATGGCGGCGTCGCCGGCCCGCTGGGCGGGCACCCGTACCCCGAAGGGCAGGGTGGGGCGCTGGACCAGGGGCATCGTCCAGGCCGACCCGGCGACCAGGAGCAGGGCCATGAGCGGTCCGATGAGCGTCGCGGTCATCGCTGGTCTCCCTCTCTGCCGTGTCCCGCCGCCATCCGCTCCGGCGGGTTGTCGAACCTGTCGAGCACCGAGCGGCAGAGGTCGAGCAGTTCGTCCCTGCCGAGCCCTTGGGCGGTGGCCTCGGCCAGCAGGGTGGTGGCCCGGGCGGTCCACTCCGGGACGAAGCCGGGCGTTGGCGGGCCCGAGTCGCCGTCCCGGAGTACGACCGCCCCGGACTTGCGGTTGATCCGCAGCAGGCCCTGCTGGCGGAGCAGGTCGTAGGCCTTGTTGACGGTGTGGAAGTTGATGCCGAAGTCGGTTGCCAGGGCCCGGGTGGAGGGCAGCGGGTCGCCGGCCCGGAGCGCCCCGGTGGCGATCGCCTCGACCACCCGGTCCCGGAGTTGCTGGTAGATCGGGACCTCGCTGTTCGGGTCCACCTCGATGATCACTCGTCCTCGCCCTCATCTGTTCCATCAGTTATAGAACAGCGCGGAAAGGGTTGACAAGACCCGTCGGGCAGCTGCTATACAACTTATAGAACAGATGGCCAACGTGTGGGCGGCGGCGGGTGCTGCCGCCGGCCACGACCCGACGGACGGTGAGCTGATGGCAACAAACCTGATCATCAACAAGGGCGCGGTCGCCGCCCGGACAGGTCCAGGTCGGTGCCGGCGACGGACCCCCGGGGTGCGGGTATGAGCGCCGACGGCCTGACCGTGGAGGTGTCCCGACTGACCAAACGGTTCGGTGCGGTCACCGCCGTGCAGGAGTTGAGTTTCAGCGTCCGGCCGGGTGTCGTCACCGGCTTCCTCGGTCCGAACGGGGCGGGCAAGACCACCACCATCCGGGCCATCCTCGACCTGGTCACCCCGACCTCGGGCGGTACGACGATCGGCGGCCGACGCTACCGGGACCTGCCCCGGCCCTCCGCCACGGTCGGCGCGCTCCTCGCCGCCTCGGCGTTCCACCCCGGTCACACCGCCCGGGCCCACCTCCGGACGTACGCGGCGATGGGCGGCTATCCGGACCGACGGGTCGAGGAACTGCTCCAGCTGCTCGGACTGGCCGAGGTGGCCGACCGCCGTACCGGCGGGTTCTCCACCGGAATGCGGCAGCGGCTCGGCCTGGCCACCGCCCTGCTCGGCGATCCCGGCGTACTGCTGCTCGACGAACCGGGCAACGGCCTCGACCCGGAGGGCACCGCCTGGCTGCGCGGTTTCCTCCGTGGGCTGGCCCGGGAGGGACGTACCGTGCTCGTCTCCAGCCACCAGCTCAGCGAGGTCGAACAGCTGGTCGACGACGTGGTGCTGATCCAACGCGGCCGCAAGGTGACCGCCGGACCACTCGCCGAACTGGTCGGCGAACACCGGAACCTCGAACAGCTCTTCCTGCGGCTGACCGCCGCCGCCGGACCGAGTCTGTCGACCGCCGGAGAGGGGATCTCATGATCCGCCTGATCGACGCCGAGTTCCGTCGGCTCCTGGCCACCCGGCTCTGGCCGGTGGCACTGCTGGTCGCGGTCCTCTCCGGCGGCACGCTGGTCGGGCTGCTGACCCTGCTCGGCCCGGAGAACCTCGACCAGCCGCTGCCCGGCCTCGACACCGCCGCCGGGGTCCGGACGGTGATCGGCTTCGTCGGGTACACCGTCTTCATACCGGTGGTGCTCGGCACCCTCGCCGTCACCTCGGAGTACCGGCACCGGACCATCGACACCACCTTCCTGTACGCGCCCCGGCGCTGGCAGGTGCTGCTGGCGAAGCTCGTCGTGTACGCCGGCTACGGGCTGGCGTACGGGCTGGCGCTCACCGCCACCGGCGCGGCCGTCCTCTTCGCCGGGGCGGCGACCCGGGGCGTCACCCTCGGGCTGTCCACCGGGACGGTGCTGGAACTGTTCGCCAGGCTGGCGCTGACCCTGGCCGTACACATGCTGATCGGTGTCGGGATCGGCGCGCTGCTCCGCAACCAGGTCGCGGCACTCGCGGTGGTGTTCGGCTACTTCTATCTGCTCGAACCGCTCCTGGTGCTGATTCCGGGGGTGGACCGGCTCTATCCGTTCCTGCCCGCCGGCGCGACCGCCGCCCTGACCGGCTTCAGCTACATGGTCGACACGGTCGCGGCGGAACTCGGCACCACACCGGTCCCGCTGATGTCGCCGCCGCTCGGCGGGGTGCTGCTCGCCGGGTACGCGGCCGTCGCCGCCCTGCTCGCCGTGGCGCTGCCGATGCGTCGCGACGTCAGTTGAGGTGGTGGGACCGGGGCTCGCCGCGCGGGCCCCGGTCCGTCACTTCAGTCGGCCGATCAGCTCGCCGATGGTGGCCTCGGGCCGGCTGTCGCAGAGCTGGTCGATGGCGGTCATCACCAGCGGGCTGTCCGCTCCGGAAACGCCCTTGGCCAGCCCGATCTCCCGGATCGCCGCCACCCGTTCCTCGGGCGGTGCCTGGCGGTACTCCGTACAGCTCGACTGTGCGGTCAGCCCGCCGGCGCCGCTGAGGTTGTCGACGACGGACCGGACGACCAGGAAGCCGGCCACGCCGAGCACGACGAGGGCGGCCAGCGCGATCCAGCCACCCCAGCGGCGGGGGCGGCGTTCCTCCGCCGACCCTTCGGACCCCTGACCGGCCGCTGCCGGTTGCTCCGCCGGTTGTGCCACCGCGTGTTCCGCCGTCCGGGCAGCCGGCCTCTCCTCAGCCGGGAGTGCGGCCACGGCGGCGGCGAGTGCGGCCACGGCGGCGGCGAGTGCGGCCGCGTACTCCTGATCATCGATTACCGCCTGGGCGAGCAGGCGCCGGGCCAACGAGTTGTTCCGGGGATCCCGGGCCAACTCGACCAGTGTCTCCTGCTCGTCCAGGGCGTGGAACCGCTTCGCGACCAGGGCGTAGAGCTGGCGGACCGGGGTATTCCGGCCCGGTGTGCCGCGCGGAGCGGCGAGCTCCGGCAGTCGCGGGGCGAGGTGGTCCAGCACCAGGGCGGCCAGCTCCCTGGCCTCGGGCGGGGTCATCCCGGCAGGCTAGTCGCCGCCGAGGTTCACATCACTACCGCACCCGGTCTTCACGGAATCCATACAACTTTTCCCTAGGCTCACTGAACGTGATCAACAACGGGGGAGAGTTGACGCTGCCACCACTCGCGGAGGCAGTTATCGATCTTGACGCGATCGCGCACAACACCCGGGTCCTGGCCGGCCTCACCGGCGCCGACCTGCTGGCCGTGGTGAAGGCGGACGCGTTCGGTCACGGATTCCTGGACATCGCCCGGACCACACTGAACGTCGGGGCGCGGTGGCTCGGAGTGACGTCGCAGACGGAGGCGCTGCGGCTGCGGGCGGCCGGGATCGACGCGCCGGTGCTCAGCTGGTTGCACGCCCCGGACGAGGACTTCGGGCCGGCCATCGCCGCCCGGATCGACCTCTCCGTCGCCTCCGTCGCCCACCTGCGGGGGATCGCCGCCGCGGCCGGGCGGACCGGCCGGCGGGCGGACGTCCACCTCAAGGCCGACACCGGGCTGTCCCGCAACGGCGCGACCGACACCGACTGGCCGGAACTGGTCCGGGTGGCCCGGGGGAACGAACTCCTCGGCCGGATCCGGGTCCGGGGCGTCTGGTCCCACCTGGCCGGCGGCGAGACCCCGGGCGACCCCCGGGACGCCGTCCAGTTGCGCCGCTTCGACCGGGCGCTGGAGCTGGCCCGGGCCGGCGGGCTGACCCCCGAGGTACGACACCTGGCGAACTCGGCCGGCCTGGTCGGGCTCCCCGAGACTCACTTCGACCTGGTCCGGGTCGGGATCGCCCTGTACGGCCCGGAGCCGCGGGCGGACCGGCAGGTGGGGCTCCGACCGGCGATGACCGTACGGTCCCGGGTCATCCTGACCAAGCGGGTCCCGGCCGGCACCGGGATCTCGTACGGGCACGACTACGTCGCACCGGCCGAAACCACCCTGGCCCTGGTACCGGTCGGCTACGCCGACGGGGTCCCGCGTATCGTCTCCGGCCGCGGCGAGGTCTGGATCGGCGGCCGACGCCGTCCGATCGCCGGTCGGGTGACCATGGACCAGATCGTCGTCGACGTCGGTGACCTGCCGGTCCGGACCGGCGACGAGGTGTTGCTCTTCGGGGACGGCAGCCGGGGCGAACCGGTCGTCGCCGACTGGGCGCGGTGGGCCGGGACCAACCCACACGAGATCTTCACCGGCATCGGCGCCCGGGTGGCCCGACGCTACCTGCCGGTGCGTTCGGAACAGCAGAACAGTGGACGGGAGCGGGTGCATGTCTGATTCGACGCTGAGGGTCGCGGTCGTGACCGGCGGACGCAGCGGGGAACACGAGGTCTCCCGCAAGTCGGCGGCGAGCGTACTGGCGAACCTGGACCCGAGCCGGTACCGCCCGGAACAGGTGCTGATCACCAGGTCGGGGGAGTGGGTCTTCGGCGCCGGGGCGCCGGTCAACGTCTTCGCGGCGGTGGACCGGCTGCGCGCGATGGACGTCGTCTTCCCGACCCTGCACGGCCCGTACGGCGAGGACGGCACCCTCCAGTCGGTGCTGGAGATGGCCGGTGTGCCGTACGTCGGCAACGGCGTACTGGCCAGCGCGGCCGGGATGGACAAGGAACTCACCAAGAAGCTGGTCGCCGCCGAGGGCGTACCGGTGGCCGACGCGGTGGTGTCGCGGCCGACCGACCCGGACGAGCTGCCGTCCGAGGCGGAGCTGCGCCGGCTCGGCCTGCCGGTCTTCGTGAAGCCGGCCCGGGCCGGGTCCAGCCTCGGGGTGTCCCGGGTGACCCGCTGGGCCGACCTGCCGGCGGCGCTGCGGCAGGCCCGGCGCAGTGATCCGAAGGTACTGATCGAGGAGGGGGTGCCGGGGCGGGAGGTCGACGTGGCGGTGCTGGAGTACCCGGACGGCCGGGTCGTCGCCGGGCCGGCACTGGAGATCCGGGTCACCGACGAGCGGTCGTTCTTCGACTTCGACGCCAAGTACGACGATCCCGGCACGGTTTTCGAGATCCCGGCCCGGCTCGATGGTCAGATCGCCGACCGGCTGGCCGACCTCGCGGTCCGGGCGTTCCGGGCGCTCGGCTGTTCCGGGCTGGCCCGGATCGACTTCTTCCTGCGGGACGGGGTGGAGCCGGTGTTCAACGAGATCAACACCTTCCCGGGTTTCACCCAGGTCTCGCAGTACCCCCGGATCTGGCAGGTGGCCGGGCTGAGCTACCCGACGTTGCTGGACATCCTGATCGAGACCGCGCTGGTCCGGCACCGGCGGCTGAGCCCGGTCGGCTGACTGTAGCGGCGCCGCCGGGCACATCGGCGGATCGCGCACCTGCGCTGACAGCGACGATGCCGGGAGGTCGGGTTCACCGACCTCCCGGCATCGTCGTGCTGTGCATGCCCCCGACAGCGGGGGACCGACCGGCGCTACCGCACCCGGCCGTAGCCGTACGGCGTCATCAGGTCGACGCTGGCCAGCTTGACGCTCTCGCCCGCGGTCGGCGCGTGGATCACCTTGCCGCTCCCGACGAAGATCGCCACGTGCCCGAGGCCGCTGTAGAAGACGAGGTCACCGGGTTTCAGGTCGCCCCGGCCGATCTTCGCGACCACGCCCCACTGGTCGGCGGCGTTGTGTGGCAGTGACTTTCCGGCCGCCCGCCACGCCGCCGAGGTCAGCCCGGAGCAGTCGTAGCCGTTCGGACCGTCGGCTCCGTAGACGTACGGGGTGCCGATCGCGTTGTACGCGAAAGTGACCGCCTTGCCGGCGTCGCCGTCGATCTTGGGGATCGTGCCGGTGTACTTTCCGCTGTACGACGTCGGCGAGCCGTACGCCTCCCGGCGCATGTCGTACAGCTTGTCCAGGTCCTTCTCGATCTTCTTCTTCTGGCTGGCCACACTCTTCGCCTGGGCGTTCTGCCGGGCCAGCGTGGCGTCGAGTTCGGCCTTCTGGTCGAGGTACTGACGTTGGGTGGCGTCGAAGGTGGAGAGCTGCCGGTCGCGGTCCCGGGCGAGCTGTTCCAGCGCGCCGAGCCGGTCGACCAGGTTGGCAGCCGCACTCCGCCCGAGCAGCGCGTTCGCGTCGCTCAACCCGCCGAACTTGTACGCCCGGGAGGCGATCTGCGCCACCTCGGCGCGGCCCTGTGCCACCTGCTGTTCCAGCGGGCCGATCCGGGCGTTCAGTTCGGCCGCCGCGGCCTTGCTCTTCTTGATGTCCTCGTTCAGTTTGTTGTACGACTCGACGACCTTCTCGAGTTCGTCCGAGGCCTTGTTGATCTGCTGCGTGAGCTCGGCGACCGAGGGTTCGGCCCGGGCCACCGACATGGGGGCGACCAGAACGGCCGAGACGGCGGCCACGACAAGCGCCCGCAGCAGGTTCCGCACCGAAGAAGACAACGTGTGCAGAGCCCTTCCTGCGCTACCACCGCGGGTGCTGGCTGGACTCGCGGCGACACCGGACCGGCGCCACCCGGCGGGATGACTGACTTCCGGGCCGGCCGGTTCAACCTAGCCCGGGTCGTGGATTACCGACAGTGGCCAGCGGGCGATCTGCGGCAGTAGTGAGAGATAAGGCGAATGTCGTGATCGCTGTACGTGTCCGCAGTGGATCACACCGTGGACCTCGGCGGTTCCACCCGGGGGAACGCGTACCAACTGGGCCTTCGCCCCTTTGGTCGGTGTTTGCGGATGGTTCTGCCGGTCGACAGTGGGCAAACCTGGGCAAGATCCGCCAAGCAGGGATCATCCTGGCCGCTGTCGCCGGGAGAACCGACAGGCTCGGAGCTTCTGGGCGACCGTCCGCTGGCACACCCTCCGCACAATGGGGGACGCCTCGGGGGAGCTGTCAGTAACGGACAGAACGTCACCGTCGACGCCGCCACTGTCACCGGCACCCGGCCGGACCGGGCGACCGGGTGAACCCGGTCGCCGACCCGCCGATCCCCGGAACCAGCCGTACCAGAGCGCCTCAGGAGCCGTTTGGGAGGCAAGAATGGAGCCGAACCGCCGTACCCACCGCCTACCGGAGCACCAGTTCGACGTACCTGCGGTCAACGTGCCGCGATCCTCGGCCGATCTCTACCACCAGCCCGGCGTCAGAGTCACCCGCGAGGCACTCATCGTCGCCGGTCGACGCTTTCCGGTCGCCGAACTGACCCACCTGCAGACCGCCCGCGGCCCGCACGACCGGCTGACCACCCGGGCCGTCCTGCTCACCGTCGCGGTGCTCGTCGGCATCGGCGTCGCGCTGGGCTACGCCGGCGACCTCTACGAACTGCCCGCCGCCGCGTACGCCGGCCTCGGCCTCGCGGCGTTCGTCCCGGTCGGGCTCGCGGCCGCCGGCCACCGGTGGCGGCCACCGGCGTACGAGCTGTGGGGGCGGTACCGGGGCTCGGTGGTACTGCTCTTCAGCTCCGACCAGGAACGGCAGTTCGGTCAGGTGACCCGGGCGCTGATCCGGGCCCGGGAGGCGGCCCGGCTCGGCGGGCTGGCCCACCCGCCGGCCTCCGAGTCGCCGTACGAGCCGATGGCCTGACGGTCGACGGTCCGACGGCCGGCCCGGTCGCGGTCCGGGCCGGACCCGTCCGGGTCAGCCCGCCACCGGCTCCGGTTCCGGCCGGCGCACCTGCTGCCGTACCTGACGGGCCACCGAGCGTTCGACGTAGATGGACAGGAACGGCACCGTGCCGGCCAACATCACCAGCACCATCCGGCCCAGCGGCCAGCGGGCCCGCCGGCCCAGGTCGAACACGGTCACCAGCAGGACCATGTAGAGGAAGCCGTGGGCCGGGCCGACCGTCTCGACCACCACCGGGTTGTTCCCGAGGTACTTCAGCGGCATGCCGATCACCACGAGCACGATCAGCACCACGCCGACGATGTTGGCGACCACGCGGTAGCGGGTCAGGGCTGCGCCCACGATGTGTCCTTCCTGCTGCCGGCCGGGCCGGGATAACCGGGGTAGTCGGCGGGCCGTGCCCCGGGATTGGCGTTCAGCCAGGCCAGATAGTGGTTGTATTCGTCAAGCGCCGGGTCGTCGGTGCCCTCGACCGCCGGCCGGCGCCGGGCCGTGCGAACCGGTCGGCGGATCCCCGTCGCCCCGCCCTGACCGGGCGCCGACGCCGGCCCGGTGGCCGGGACACCCGCCCCGGCGGCGGAGCCGTCCGCCGTGCTGCCCTCCAGCCCGGGGGCGGAGCCGCCCGAGGCGGTGGCCGCCGCCCCGGAGCCGTCCGGACCGGTCGCCGGGATCCGGTCACCGCGCAGGGCGTACCGGATCTCGCGTACCCAGAGAAAGATCAGGAACCCGGCGAAGATCGGCCACTCGACGGCGTACGCCCAGCTCAGGGTGTTGCCCGCGAGCGCCCGGCTGATCTGCCACCAGCCGAGCGCGAGGAAGCCGACCACCATCACGACGGTGAGCACGTGGCGCACGATCCACGCCGGTGTCCACAGCCGTTTCATGCCCCCGAGCGTACCGGGCGGCGGGGTGCTTCTCCGACACGGCGTCGTAGTGTCGGCGGCACCGGACGGGTTTGACCCTGCCCGGTCTGGGCAACCGTCTAGTCGTCAACCCAAACGAGCCATCGGGGGCGACGATGACCGAATCAGTGAGCCACGGCGGGTTCTCCCCGGCCGGCAGCGGGATACCGACCGAGGCCAGTCCGGAGCAGCGGCTCGGCGAGTGGAACGGTGACCCCGTCCGGTACGGCGGCACGGCGAGCGACTTCGTCGTCGCCGAGGAGGAGTCGCTCGGCATCGACCCGGTCGAGCTGAGCGACGACGACCTGATCCGGGAACTGCACAGCCTGCACCGGACCCGGCTCGACACCCTCCGGCACGCGGCCGACACCGCGCTCGGCCACCACCTGCGGCGTACCGCCGAACTGGAGACCGAGTACCTGACCCGGCATCCGGGTCGGGAGGTCGATCCGAGCCGACTGCGGGACGGCGCCTGGTGACGGTGCACGCCGAACGTGGCATGTCAGCCCCGCCGGAGGTCGTCTTCAGCACCGCGACCGACCCCGACCGGGTCTCCGCCTGGCTGCCGGAGCCGTTACGCGGCGACGGCGGCCAGGGGCCGGAGGTGGAGACGGCGGACCTGCGGGTCCGGTGGCGGACCACGGCAGGCCCGTCCTGGACGGCTCAGCTGGAGGTCGCCCCGGTCGACGCGGGCGGAGCCAGCGTCCGGTTGGCGCTCGACGCCGACCCGCCGGAGCGGCGGCTGCGCGAGATCGCCGACGAGTCGCTGGCGAGCCTGGCCCGCGAGGTGGCGGACAACCTGACCGCGGGTTGAGGGCGGCCGGCCCCGGCCGGCGACCGCCGACGGATCAGGACAACCGGAGAGCAGGCTACGCGCGGAGCGGAGCGGCATGAACGTACGGGACAGGGTGGCGCGGTTGCGCAGGGCGTACGCACCGCACGAGCACCGCCCGCTGGGCGGCTATCTCGCGGCGATGGGCACGTACGCCGGGGTGGCGACGGCGCTCGGGATCGCGGCGAAGACGACCGGCCGGCGGGTACCCGAGCGGCCGACCACGGCGGACGTCGTACTGCTGTCGATCGCCACCCACAAACTCAGCCGGCTGCTCTCCAAGGACGCCGTGACCAGCCCGCTGCGCGCCCCCTTCACCCGCTACGACCGGCCGATCGGCAGCGGTGAGGTGATGGAGCAGGTACGCGACCAGGGCAGTTCCGCCCGGCACGCCGTCGGTGAACTGCTCAGCTGTCCGTTCTGCCTGGCGGTGTGGGTGGCCACCGGGCTGGCCGGCGGGCTGGTCCTGGCCCCCCGCCTGACCCGGCTGGTGGCGACCGCGTTCACCGCCGTCGCCGCCTCCGACTTCCTGCAGATGGGGTATGCGATCGCCCAGCGCGAGGCGGAGAAGTCGTAGCTGTCAGACGGGCAGACGGTGGTGGGGGCCCGACCCGCCGTCAGCGGCTGGTGCCGCCGAGCAGGTCGGCCACCTCGTCGACGGAGTACTCGCCCTGCGGCAACGCGGTGATCCGGGTCAGCAGCTCGGCCGGAACCTCGGCGGCGACCGCCCGGCGCTGGATCTCGGACTGGGTGACCCGCTCCTGACCGGAGTAGAGGTCGTCCAGCAGGTCGTCGAGTTCGATACTGGTTGTCTCGTCGGTCACCCGGTCCGGCTACCCGGTGGGGAACCGGTCAAACAACACGTCGGGCCCGGCGACGGGACGGACGTGTCGTCGACCCGTTCGCGTTTCGTCCTCAGTGGAATGCGAGCATGGCGGGCATGGAAATCTACAACGACACCCGTACGGTCGCCCGGAACGATCTGGCCGCCTGGCTGCGCCAGCTCGCCGACCAGCTCGAGTCCGGTCAGATCTTCTACGGTGCCGCGGGGCGGGTCGCCGTGGGCGACCAGGTCGAGTGCGAGCTGGAGATCGAGCGGGAGAGCGACACGGAGGTCTCGGTCGAGATCGAGTTCACCTTCACCAGTGCCGCGCCCGCCGCCGAAACGGACGAGGACGAGGAGTCCGAATCCGACGAGGACGACGAGTCTGACGGGGAGTCGGAGGACGAGGGCGACTCGGACGGGGAAGAAACGGACGGCGAGGACGCCGCGGCCGAGGCCGACAGCGGGACCGCCGGTGAGCCGGCCAAGGCCCCGGAGAGCGGCGGCAAGGAGGCCTGACCGGGGCGGTACCCGGCCCCGGTGGACGAGTCGAAGCCGATCCGGCGAGGGTGACCTTCGCCACGACGGAGACCGGAACACCGGGCGGGGGTCCGGCGGTTGTACGGACTGTCGGTGTGTCCAGTGTCCCCGGGCCTCAACCAATTGCCCTCGCGGAATACCGTTCGGCTGGAGCCGCGTCGTGCCACTCGCCGAGAGGCGACCTGCACACCGACACCGCGCCGCCCATGGCCTGCCATGGGCGGCGCAACGTTTTCCGGGTCTTGTCAACCCTGGGCGTTGTGCGGCCGGCGTGAACAGGTCACGCCGGCCGTCGAACTCACCGTCGGTGGTCGGTCCGGCTCATTGCCGGCCGCCCGGCGGAAGGTCCGCCGGCGGCTCGGCACCGCCGTTCTGCGGCCCGCCGTTGCCGTTCCGGGGTCCACCATCGCCGTTTCCGCCCGGGCCACGCCCGTCCGGCCCGTCCGACCGGCCCTGTCCGTTGCTGATCCGCAGCATCACCAGACCGCCCGAGACGGTCCGGCCGTCCGGATCGGTCCGGGCGACCGTACCCGCCGGGCAGGACGAGGTGACCTGGTTGCTGTCGACCTCGACCCGGAAACCGGCACCGCGCAGCGTGTTGGTGGCGTCGTCGACGGAGCGGCAGGTCACCGACGGCACCGACCGCTGGTCACCGTTGACGAACGCGGCGTCCGGCTTCGGGAAGTCCTTCTTCGGCTTGCCCTTCATCGCGTCGGCCAGCGTCTCGTAGACGGCCGGGTTGACGAGGTTGTGGTTCATGTTCTCGGTGGTCTCCGGCCAGTCCGGGTCGGCCAGGATGCCGGCGACGCTCAGCGAGGTGGTGGTGGCCACCAGCGACGCGGTCCGATCGCTGTCCGTGGTACCGGTCTTGCCGGCCACCGGGTGACCGACCACCTGACGCACCACCGAGGCGGTGGCGCCGGAGCACCGGCCGTACGCCGACTGGTCGCCGACCGGGCAGCGGGCGGCGTCGATGGCCGCCCGGGCGACCCCCGGATCCACCGCCTGGTCACAGCGGGGTTTCGCCACGTCCAGCAGATTCCCGGACTGGTCCCGGATCTCCTGCACCGGAATCGGCTCGCAGTGCTTGCCGTCCGCGGCCAGGGTCGCGTACGCGTTGGCGAGGTCCAGCGGGGTGGTCGCCGAGACGCCGAGGGTGAACGAGCCCCAGCCGTCCGCCGACGCCTCGTCCTTCGCCATCTCCGCGTCGTTGCCGGCCCGGAACCTGATGCCGAGCCGCTCGGCCGCGTCGACCACCTTGGCCGCGCCGACCCGCTCCTCCAACGGCACGAAGTACGTGTTCACCGAGCGGCCGAAGGCGCTCCACATGTCGTGCCGCCCGGCCATGCCGGCATTGTCGTTGCTCGGGCACCACCGCTCGGTGCCGGGGCAGGCGGACTCGGTGCCGGCCGCCGCGGTGTACTTCGACGGGTACCGGTTCGGCGCGTCGATCTGGTAGCTGAGCGGATAGCCCTGCTCCAGCGCGGCGACCATGGTGAAGATCTTGAAGGTCGAACCGGCCTGGTACCCGGTGATGTCGCCACCGCCGGTGAGCAGCGGGTTCGTCGTACGCGGGTAGGTTGCCCGGACGTCCTCCCGGGCCTGCGCCGGGTTGCTGGAGATCGGGTTCTTCGGGTGCGCCGGGTCGTCCAGCCCGAACGTCCGGTTGGTGGCCAGGGCCCGTACCCGGCCGGTGCCCGGTTCGACCGCCGCGACCATCAGCGCGTCCTGCTTCCCGGTCGACAGGTACTGCTCCACGTTCTTGTGCGCCGCCTTCTGCACGGACGGGTCGAGCGTGCTGACGATCCGGTAGCCGCCGCCCTTGAGCTGCCGCTCCCGGTCGTACGAGGTGTTGCCGAACGCGTCCTGGTTCATCCACCAGCGGGACAGGTAGTCGCAGAAGAAGCCCCAGTCGTTGTGCACCGAACTGGTGCACCCGTTGCTCGGGGTCTTGCCCTTCACCTTCAGCGGTACGGCGAGAGCCGCCGCCTCCTCCGCCGGGGTGATCGCGCCGGTCTCCCGCATCTGGCCGATCACCCAGTTCCGGCGCTCCACCGTGTGCTGGTAGCCCGGCCCCTTGCTGTCCAGCGCGTCGTAGTAACTCGGCGACTTGACCAGGCCGGCGATCATCGCCGCCTCCGGAACGGTCAGGTCCCGGGGCTCCTTGCCGAAGTAGAAGCGGCTCGCCGCGGCCACCCCGTACGTGCCGTGGCCGAACGGGGCCATGTTCAGGTAACGCTCCAGGATCTGGTCCTTGCTGAGCTTCTTCTCCAGCGCCGCCGCCTGCCGCATCTCCCGCAGCTTCCGGCCGGTGGTGTCCTCGCTCGCCGCCACCACGTCGTTCGGATCGGTCGAGCCGTAGACCAGCGACATCCGGACCAGCTGCATGGTCAGCGTCGAGGCGCCCTGCTTCGACCCGCCGGTGCCGTTGGAGACCAGCGCCCGCAGGAAGCCCTTCAGGTCCACCCCGTTGTGGTGGTAGAACGCGTGGTCCTCGGCCGCGACCATCGCCTTGCGCATCGCCGGGGAGATCTGGTCCAACGGGACGTCCTGGCGGTTCTCGTCGAAGAAGGTCGCCAACAGCGTCTTCCCGTCGGACGCGTACACCTGGGTCGCTTCGGGGACGTGCGGCACCGTCAACTCGGCCGGCAGGTCCTCGAACGACTCGGCGCCGGCCTTCGCCGCCAGACCCGAGAACGCCACCGCCGGGAACGCCGCGCCGGCCAGCACCAGCCCGGCGAGCAGCGCGCAGAACAACAGCACGGCGGGTCGGTTCAGACGACCTCGGAACAGACGGAGTCGGCGAAGACGGAGCAGCATCATCAACCTCTGGGTGGGGGCGGACACGTCGCAGACAGGCGCTCGGCGCGCGAGGACAACCGTACGCGCGTCTTTCGCCCTATTGATCCAGACGCCGCCCCCGACCACACGGTTGCGCGCGGGGCGAAGCACAAATGACTGCTACGTCACACCTCGGCCGGGGCGGTCGCCCGGCGGGCCCGGACCGCCGTGGCCAGCTCCGCCAGCACCTGCTCGGTCTCCGGCCAGCCGAGGCAGGCGTCGGTGATCGACTGTCCGTACACCAGCGGACAGGTCGGGTCGAGGTCCTGCCGGCCCGGGACCAGGAACGACTCCAGCATCACCCCGACGATGCCGCGCTGCCCCTCCGCCATCTGCCGACCCACCTCCGCGGCCACCACCGGCTGGCGGCGGTGGTCCTTGCCACTGTTGTCGTGGCTGGCGTCGATCACCAGACGCTCGGGCAGCCCGGCCGCGCGCAGCAGCTCCAGCGAGGCGGCCACCGAATCGGCGTCGTAGTTCGGCTCACCCCGGCCGCCGCGCAGCACCAGGTGACAGTCGGTGTTGCCCCGGGTGTGCAGGATCGCCGGCGCCCCGGAGACGTCGATGCCGGGGAAGACGTGCGGCACCCCGGCGGCCCGGATCGCGTCGACCGCCGTGCCCACGCTGCCGTCCGGGCGGTTCTTCATCCCGATCGGCATGGAGAGCCCGGAGGAGAGCTGGCGGTGGACCTGGCTCTCCACCGTACGGGCGCCGATCGCACCCCACGCCACGGTGTCGGCGATGTACTGCGGGGTGATCGGGTCGAGGAACTCGCAGCCGACCGGCAGGCCGAGCCGGAGCACGTCCAGCAGCAGGGCGCGGGCGGCCCGCAGGCCGGCGTTGACGTCCCCGGAACCGTCCAGTCCCGGATCGTTGATCAGACCCTTCCAACCGACGGTCGAGCGCGGCTTCTCGAAGTAGACCCGCATCACCACCAGCAGGTCGTCGGCGTGCCGGGCCGCCGCGTCGCGCAGCAGGTGGGCGTACTCCAGGGCGGCGGCCGGGTCGTGCACCGAGCAGGGACCGACCACGACGAGAAGTCGATCATCCTCGCGGTCCAGCACCCGGCCGACGGATCGTCGTCCGTCCAGCACCGCCGCCGCCAGTTTCTCGTCCAGCGGTAGTTCGTGGTGCAGCAACGCCGGTGTGGTCAACGGCACGATCCGGTCGATGCGCTGGTCGCTGACCCGACTCATTCCGGTGGTGGTCATCTCGCAGTCTCCCTCCGCCGACCTTCACCCGGGGGCCGGCGCCCGGGAGCCGAGCCGGCTGCTCACATGGAAAAAGCAGGGACGAATGTCCCTGCTTCAGCCGGCTCTGCTGGATCTGGTGACGTCAGGTCATGGCTGAGTCACCGGCTCCGGAGCCGGCTGACTAAACCATCGATACGACCGCATCACGCGGTGAACGATACCCGATGAGTGGCGGAGGTGGTGGCGGAGCGCCACCGTACAGTGTCGGACCGCCGACGGTCGCGGGCGCCCTGAGCTGTGCGGAAGGGCCCCTTCCGCTACCAGAACGGTGTGGAAGGGGCCCGGCCCTTCGTCTCAGAGGACGAGAAGGGTGCCGCCGGAGAGGGTCAGTTCCCGGCTCTGTCCCCCGGCCCAGTCGGCGGCGAGGAGCAGCCGGTCGCCGTCGAGGACGGTGACCGCCAGGCTGTCCCGGCCGCCGCGCGGCCCCCGGTCGGCGCCGGTCAGCCGCAGGGTCAGCCCGGTGGCGACGGTCACCGGACGCCGGGCGTCGGTGACGTCGACCAGGCTGGCGGTGGTCCGCAGGTCGAGCCGGTCCGCGCCGTCGACCCGCCGGGCGCCGAACGAGTCGACGTCCGTGCTCCGGAGCTGGTACTTCCGGTCGCCGGAGCGGAACTCCAGGTCGACCAGGCCGGCGGCGGCACCGGTCCGGGTCTGGGCCAGCAGCAGGCCGACCTCGATCCGGGACCGGGGGTCGACCCGGTAGGCGCCGGCGGAACGGGTCGGGGTCAGCTCGGCGGCCCCGAGCACCGCCCGGTTCTCCGGCCGGGACACCTCGACCCGGGCCGTGGCGCTGCCGGCGTAGTTGCCGCCGAGCGTGACGGTCACCTCGTGACCGCCGGTCGGCAGACTCGCCGTACAGCTGGCGACCGCCGCGAAGTCGTCCGTGCCCAACGGCGCCGGCACGGCCGTGCAGAGCGTCCGGCCACCGGCGGCGAAGGTCACCGTCGCGGTCGAGACGTCACCCGGCCAGGGGTCGGTCCCGGGGTACGGCAACGTCTCCCGGAAGGTGGTCTGGAGCAGCACCTCGGTGTCGCCCCGGCCGGCGCCGAAGACCACCGCGTCCCCGGCGTACGCCACCTCGGTCGACTCGGGCAGCACCCGGACCACGAACCGGACGGTTTCTCCCAGGCCGTGCTCGTCGGTGACGGTCGCCGTGACCGGGTAGTCGCCCGGGGCCGCCCGGGTGGTGCCGAGGATGCCCCAGCGGGTCGGTTCACCGGTGCCGCCCGGGGTCGGACGCCCGCCGACGAGGAACAGTCCGGCGGGCAGGCCGGTGGCCGTGCCGGTGAGTTCCGACGGGTCCCCGTCCGGGTCGGTGGCCCGGACGTACACCTCGGGGTAGACCCCGTCGCTGTACTGGACCGTCACCACGTCCGGACCGTCGAAGCTGACCTCCGGGGTGGCCCAGATCGGGAAGTTGACGTCGCTGAGGTCGAAGAAGACGTTGCCGATCGCCTCGACCCTGATCCGGGCCGCCGGCTTGGCGCCGACGTTCGGCACGGTCACCGTCGCGGCGCCGTCGTTGGCGGTCCGCTCCGCGAGCACGTACGGGAAGGTGAGGCCGCCGTCGACGGAGAGCGAGATCCGTACCTCGGTCACCCCGATCGGCGCCCGGTCGGTGCCGGCGACGTCCCAGGCCACCGGCAGGTCGGAGCCGCCGGCCACGGCGTCGGCCGTGGCCGGCGCGGTGACCAGGAACGGCCCGGCCTCCGGGGCCAGGGTCAGCGCGGTGTCGGCACTGCCGATGCCGCCGGCGCCGGGGTGGCCGTCCCGGGCGGTGAGCCGGAAGTGCAGGGTCCGGTCGCCGGTGAAGCCGACCCAGTCGGCGGTGGGCAGGAACTCGGAGTAGCAGTCGACGACGTGCGGCGGCACGTTCGTCGCGCCGCCGCTCGGCGGCACGGGCGGGGCCGCCGGGCAGGCCCCGGTCGCCGCGTTGGTGTGGTTGGCGGCGATCTGGTCCAGGTCCGGGAAGGTCCGGGTCGGGTCGGTGGTGACCGCGTTCAGCCCCCGCGAGTGGTACTCCAGCGTCTCGTCGGGGCCGACGACCGCCGCCCTGCCGAACTGCCGGAACAGTGGCCCGTTGGTCTTCGTGTTGTTGACCAGCGCGGTGCCGGTGGCGCTGCCGCCGCTGACTCCGCCCCGGTCGTTCTGCTCCCACAGGTAGGTGACGGTGTCCCCGTCGGCGTCGGTCGCGCCGCCGGTCAGCGCGAACGGGGTACGGACCGGGATGGTGTACGACTGCGGCGCGGTGACCACGGGTGCGTGGTTGCCGGTCTGCTCGACCCGCCAGCCCTGGTTGTCGATCGCGCCGCCCTTGACCGTCTCGCCGACCAGCGCGGTCGGACCGCCGTTACCGGAGTCGGCGGTGAGCACCAGCGACTCGACGTTGGTGCCGGCGAGAGTGCCGCCGAAGGTGACCTGGAAGCCGGTGTCGTCGAGGACGGCGCCGCCGCCGAACCCGGTGACGCTGACCGTGGCGCCGGCCGGCCAGCCGGGGATCCCCTCGATCGTCGACTTCAACCCGGTGGGCGTGTAGTCGCCACCCCGGACGATCGGCGCCGAGGTCTGGCCCCGGAAGCCGAGGCGGAAGCTCTGCCCGTCGGTGTCGAAGCCACGCAGGCCGACGTTCTGCACCTCGTTGACGGCCGGCCGCTCCGAGTTGACGTACGTGGTGATCTCGGTGTAGCTGCGCTGCGACCAGTACGGGTCGCTGTGCGGCTGAAGGTTGTCCTGCTGACAGATGCCGGCGTACGCCATGATCGACGACCCGCTGCCCGGCTCGTACGAGTTCGCCGCACTGCGGTTGCCGCCGGAGCAGTTCCACTGGGTGCCGTTGAAGGTGTGGTTGCCGGCGAACTGGTGGCCGAGTTCGTGCGCCACGTAGTCGACGGCGAAGTAGTCGCCGACCGGGGTCGGCAGTCCGGTGCAGCCGCGGGCCTTGTTGGCCCCGCCGACCACGCCGAGCCCGGCGACGCCGCCGCCGGCCTTGCCGAGCCCGATGTGCCCGACGTCGTAGTTGCCGGCGCCGACGAGCTGACCGAGTACCACGACGTTGCGGCTGAGCAGGCCGCCGGTGCAGGAGCTGAGCTGCGCCTCGGTGTAGCAGGGTGCCGCACCGCACGGCCCGTCCGGTCCGGTCGCCTCGGCCGGGGTGTTCAGGTTGGTCTTCTCGGTGGCGTCGACCAGGACCAGCCGGATCGCGGTCTCGTCCTCGTAGATCTGGTTCACCCGGTTGACCAGCGTCACCTTCGCCGCCGTGACGTTCTCCGGCCCGAAGTACGTGGCGTACGAGGGGTCGGTCACCAGGGCCAGCCGGTACGTCCGCAGCCGTACCTCGGCCCCGGTGGCGGCGGAGGCGACGTCGTCGGCGAGGTCCCCGACGGCCTGCGTCACGTCCTCCCGTTCGACGAACACGTCCTCGGGGTGGGCGGTGTCGTGCACGTGGTAGCTGGCGTACCGCCGCAGGTCGGTCCGGCTGTACGGGTCGACGTACCAGACGCCGTCGGCGGAGCGGACCGAGGCGTGGAAGCCGAGCGGGGTGAGGTCGGCCCGGACGGTCGCGGTCGGGTCGTCCAGGCCCCGTCCGGCGTACGTCCGGATCTCCGGGTGCCGGGCGGCGAGGCCGGACTCCATCACCGGTGAGTCGACCAGTTCGAAGCGCTGGAACGTCCCCTCGGGGGTGGGCAGCGGGACGACCAGCGGCCGGGTACGGGCGGTGGTGCTCCGTTCGGCGGGTGCGGACTCCAGGATGGTCTCGAAGGCGGCCCGGTCCAGCGCGAAGCCGGCGAACCGGTCGACCCGGACGTCGGTCGGGCCGGGGATCCGGGCGGTGGTCGAGGTGCCCAGCGCCGTCCACGGGTTGGTCGGACCCGCCGGTGCGGCGGCGGCCGGTGCGGTGCCGGCCAGCGCCGGCAGCAGGCCGGCCGCGAGGGTGACCACGGTCAGGACCGCCAGCCGCCGCCGACCTCCGGAGGGTCCGGTGGGTGGGCGGCGGCCGGACAGCGCCGGACCGTGGTCGGCGGCGGGGGTCGAGGGCGTCGTCAAGGGCGTCTCCTTTGACTACGCCGACCGCCGGTGGTCCCGGGGCACCCGTCGCCGCCCGGCCCGACCGTCGATCGACTTGGGGGATTGATCAGGACCATAGGGGTCGACGAGCCGGCGGACCACCCTCCGCGTGGTCGGATCCGTTTCCCGGCCCGGGTTCCGGCTGCCGGGCATGCGCCCGGTTCGGGTTGGGTGACCACTGTGGTCTGCCGCCGCCTCCGGGCCGCGCCGGTGCCCGGGCCGGTCGACTGCCGCGTCCGGGCCGCGCCGGTGCCCGGGCCGGTCGGCGGAACGGAGGGCCGGCCGGGGGAGTGTCCGGGATCAATCGGCCGCGCACGGCATGGTTGGCGCCCGGTCCGGTGGTCCGATCGGATAGCGTCGTGCTCATGCCCGAGACCGGTTACCCCTGGCCGATCGAGACCGCCCGGCTGGACAACGGCCTGCGTGTGGTGGTCAGCGAAGACCGCAGCGTGCCCGTCGTGGCGGTCAACCTCTGGTACGACGTCGGGTCGCGGCACGAGCCCGACGGCCAGACCGGCTTCGCCCACCTGTTCGAGCACCTGATGTTCGAGGGCTCGGTCAACGTGGCGAAGACCGAGCACATGCAGCTCGTCCAGGGCTCCGGTGGGTCGCTGAACGCGACCACCAACCCGGACCGGACCAACTACTTCGAGACCCTGCCGTCCGAGCACCTGGCCCTCGCGTTGTGGCTGGAGGCCGACCGGATGGGCGGGCTGGTCCCCGCGTTGACCCAGGAGACGCTGGACAACCAGCGTGAGGTGGTCAAGAACGAGCGGCGGCAGCGGTACGAGAACGTGCCGTACGGGGACGCATGGCTGCGCCTCCTGCCGCTGCTCTACCCGCCGGGGCACCCGTACCACCACCCGACGATCGGCTCGATGGCCGACCTGAACGCCGCCGACCTGGCGACCTTCCAGGCGTTCCACACCACCTACTACGCCCCGAACAACGCCGTCCTGACGGTGGTCGGGGACACCTCCCCGGGCGAGGTCCTCGCGCTGGTCGACCGGTACTTCGGTCGGCTGCTGCCGCAGTCGGACATCCCGCCGGCACCGGAGGGCCGGAAGGTGCCGGCGACCGGCGTACCGGCCCGGGAGACGGTCACCGGCGACGTGCCGGCGCCCCGGGTCTACCTGGCGCACCGGACCCACCCGTTCGGCGAGCCCGGCTACGACGTGGTGACCGTGTTGGCGATGGTGCTCGGCGCGGGCCGGGGCAGCCGGCTGTACCAGCGGCTCGCCGACGGTGCCCGGCTGGCCCAGCCGGACAGTGTCAGCGCGTTCGGGGTCGACCTGGCGCACGGACCGGCGCCGTTGATCGTCAGCGCCACCGCCCGGCCCGGGGTCACCGCCGAGCGGTTGGAGGCCGGGCTGGTCGAGGTGCTGGAGGGGCTGGCCGACGGCGTGACCGAGGCCGAACTCGACCGGGCCCGGGCCCTGCTGACCACCGCGTGGTGGCGTCAGCTCGCCACGGTCGACGGCCGGGCGGACCTGCTGGGCCGGCACACCACCCAGCTCGGCGACCCGCACCGCGCGGCGGACCGGCTCGCCGGCTGGCTGTCGGTCACCGCGGACCAGGTGACCGGGCTGGCCCGGGACCTGCTCGGCGCGGCCGACCGGGTGACCCTGACCTACCTGCCGGAGGAGAAGGCGTGAGCGAGCTGTTGATCACCGACCGGCCGGCCACCGGTACGCCGCGGCCGTACACCTTCCCGCCGGTGGTCCGGCGGACCGTGGCCGGCGGGGACGTGGTCGCCGCCCACCTGCCCGGGTACAACCTCGCGGTCGCCGTGCTGCTGCTCGACGCCGGCGCCGGCCGCGAGCCGGTCGGCCGGGAGGGTCTGGCCGCCGTGGTCGCGAAGGCGATCGAGGAGGGTACGACCCGACGCGACTCCACCGCCTACGCGCTCGCCCTGGAGGGACTCGGCACCGAACTGGTGATCTCCGCGGACTGGGACTCGTTCCAGGTCAGCGTGCAGGTGCCGGTGGAGCGGCTGCCGGAGGCGGTGGAGCTGCTGACCGAGGCGGTACGCACCCCGCGGCTGGACCCGGCGGACATCACCCGGGTCCGCGACGACGAGGTGACCGCGCTGCGGATGTACTGGGCGAACCCCGGTCCCCGGGCCGACGCGGCGCTGCGCGCCGACCTGTTCGGCGCCGACCAGCGGCCCGGCCGGCCGATGGACGGCGATCCGGACTCGGTCGCCGCGGTCACGGTCGAGGACGTCACCGCGTTCCACGCCGAGTGGCTGACCCGGACCGGCACCCTGCTGGTCGCCGGTGACCTGGACCGGATCGACCTCGACCGGCTGGCCACGACCGTCTTCGCCGGCGCCGCCGGCGCACCCGCCTCGAGCGGTGGGCCGCTGCAGGTCAGGGTCCCCGGGCAGCGGCGGATCATCCTGGTCGACCGGCCCGGCTCGGTGCAGTCGACGCTGCGACTCGGGCACGTCGCGCCGCACCGGGCGCACCCGGACCACGTACCGATGACGCTCGCCGCGACCGTGCTCGGCGGGGCGTTCACCTCCCGGCTCAACCACCTGATCCGTGAGGTGCGCGGCTACACGTACGGGATCCGGGGCGAGTTCGGGTACTCCCGGCGGTTCGGACGGTTTGTGGTCAGTTCCGGGGTGCAGACGGCGGTGACGGCACCCGCGCTGGTGGACGCGGTCGGCGAGATCACCCGTACCCGGGACAGCGGGGTGACCGAGGCGGAGCTGACGGTCGCCCGCGCCTGGCGGGCCGGGCAGCTCTCGGTGGAGCTGCAGACCCCGCCCGCGATCGCGAACGCGCTGGCCACCCTGGTCGTGCACGGCCTACCGGACGACTACCACGCCACCTTGCGGGAGGCGTTGCTCTCCGCCACCGAGTCGGAGGTGTCGGCGGCGGCCGCGACGCACCTGCACCCCGAGGGGCTGACCCTGGTGGTGGAGGGGGACGCGGCGACGATCCGCGACGACCTGGCGGCGAGCGGGCTCGGCGAGGTCGTCGACGCGGCCGGCTGACCGGCCCGCCCGAAAGGGCGTCGCCACAGCCGGCGGGCAACGACCGGGCCCGTCCGGCCGATCCGGTGGCCGCCGGACCCCGTCCGGCCGTCCTGGGTCGCCGGGAGGGTCCGGCCGTTCCGGGTCGCCGGCCGGGTGCGTGGCGTGGCGGTAATCGCCTTGCCGGCCCGTCCGGTCGACTGGGTAGCCTCGCGGTATGAGGATCGGCATTGTGGGGGCCACCGGCCAGGTCGGTGGCGTGATGCGGCGGGTACTCGCCGAGCGGCGGTTTCCGGTGGAGCAGCTGCGGCTGTTCGCCTCGGCCCGGTCGGCCGGCCGTACGCTGCCCTGGCAGGGCGGCGAGATCACCGTGGAGGACGCCGAGACCGCCGACTACCGCGGGCTCGACATCGTGCTCTTCT
Organism: Plantactinospora sp. B24E8; assembly: GCF_039871735.1. NCBI lineage: Bacteria > Bacillati > Actinomycetota > Actinomycetes > Micromonosporales > Micromonosporaceae > Plantactinospora > Plantactinospora sp. B24E8. The sequence goes on along the minus strand of NZ_JBDPMH010000028.1, from coordinate 35,688 downwards.
CGGCCGGGAAGGGTACGAGCCGGGAGCTGGCTCCCCGGGTCGCCGAGACCGGCGCCGTGGTGATCGACAACTCGTCGGCCTGGCGGATGGACCCGGATGTGCCGCTGGTGGTCGCCGAGGTCAACCCGCACGCCGCGGCGGTACGCCCCCGGGGCATCATCGCCAACCCGAACTGCACCACGATGGCGGCGATGCCGGTGCTGCGTCCGCTGCACGCCGAGGCCGGACTGGTCGCCATGGTCGTCGCGACGTACCAGGCGGTCTCCGGGACCGGGCTGGCCGGCGTCGCCGAGCTGGACGAGCAGGTCCGCAAGGTGGCCGACGGCGCCGCCGGGCTGACCTTCGACGGGTCCGCCGTCGAGTTCCCGACCCCCCGGCAGTACGTCGCGCCGATCGCCTTCAACGTGCTGCCGCTGGCCGGCTCGATCGTCGACGACGGGTCGGACGAGACCGACGAGGAACAGAAGCTCCGCAACGAGAGCCGCAAGATCCTGGAGATCCCCGACCTGCTGGTTTCCGGCACCTGCGTCCGGGTGCCGGTCTTCACCGGGCACTCGTTGCAGGTCAACGCCCGGTTCGCCAACCCGCTGAGCCCGGCCCGGGCCCGGCAACTGCTCGACGGCGCACCCGGGGTGGTGTTGACCGACGTGCCGACGCCGCTGCGGGCCGCCGGTGCCGACCCGACGTACGTCGGCCGGATCCGGGCCGACGAGACGGTCGAGCACGGGCTGTCGTTCTTCTGCTCCAGCGACAACCTGCGCAAGGGTGCCGCGCTCAACGCCGTACAGATCGCCGAACTGCTGGCCGACGCAGCGCGGTGACCCGGGACACCGCGCCGGTGTCGGCGACCGGTTAGGTTGGGGTGAGCACGACGGAAGGACGGTGGACTGTGGACGGACGGACCCGGCAGGCCCTGCTCGACCTGCTCCACGCCGGATCACTCGGCGTGCTCGCCACGATCAGACGGGACGGCCGTCCCCAGCTGTCCAATGTGAACTACACCTTCGACCCGGCCCGACAGCTGATCCGGGTCTCGGTGACAGAAGGGCGGGCGAAGACCGCCAACCTGCGCCGGGACCCGCGGGCCAGTTTCCAGGTCAGCAGCGCCGACGGCTGGTCGTACGTGGTCGCCGAGGGCACCGCCGAGTTCGGTGCCACGGCGGCCGACCCGGACGATCCGGCGGTCGAGGAACTGATCGAGGTATACCGCGCGATCCAGGGCGAGCACCCGGACTGGGACGACTACCGCCGGGCGATGGTCGCGGACCGCCGGCTCGTGTTGCGCCTGCCCGTCGACCGGGTCTACGGGGTGCCACCGCGCGGCTGACCCCCGGCCGGTCGGCGCATCCCGGATACCGCACTCCCCGGACGATCCGACCGAAGTCTCCACCGCCGGCCCGGACAGGGGCGGCGGGAACCATCCGTCACAGGTGAAACGCCGTGGCACCTTTCGCGAAACGCGTTATCCCGGGGGCAGTCCGGGTAGACGGCGGCCGACACGAGAGGGAGGCAGGATGACGACCGTCGGAGAGTTCATGACGACCCGGCTGGTGACCATGGACGGCACCGATACGCTGACCGCCGCCGCGCAGGAGATGCGGGACAGCGCCATCGGCGATGTGATCGTCACCAACGGGGACCAGGTGATCGGGATCGTCACCGACCGGGACATCACGGTACGTGGGGTCGCGGAGGAGCTGAATCCGTCCACCGCCACACTCAACGAGATCCTCACCCAGGACGTGGTGACCGTCACCCAGTACGACGACGCGGTGGCCGCCGCCGACCTGATGCGTACGTACGGCATACGCCGGCTGCCGGTGGTCGAGGACGGTCGGCTCATCGGCCTGGTGTCGCTGGGCGACCTCGCCGTCGAGCGGGAACCGCAGTCCGTCCTGGCCGACATCAGCGCTGACGAACCCAACAACTGAGCCGCCGGCCCGCAGACCTGGTACGCCGGGCTGCCGGCCCGCCGCCGGGCCAGGGTCGGCGGCCCGCCGCCGGGTGCGACGAGGAGGTGCGGGGCGATGGATCCGATCATCAGGAAGATGGACCCGACCACCAGGTTCTTCGAGGAACTCAACCACCGGGGACCGAACCCGCTGCTGACCAAGGTACGGGGCACGGTGCGGTTCGAACTGGAGCAGGACAACGAGGTCGACACCTGGCTGCTGGTGTACAGCGCGGGAAACGTGAGTGCCACCCAGGCGGACCGCCAGGCCGACTGCACCGTACGGACCGACCGCGAGTTCTTCCACCAGATCGCCTGCGGTGAGGCGAACCCGCTCGCCGCGTTCCTGCGTAACCGGGTCACCGTGGAGGGCGACGTGCTGCTGTTCAGCTACCTGCACCGCCTGGTGCCGGGACCACCCGGTGCGCACGAGCCCCGCGACTGGGTGAAGCGGCAGGGGCGGCGACAATGAAAAAGCTGGTCAGCATCCTCGACGGGAACACCTTCGTGGTCAGCGACAACCGGGGCGACATCGACCCCTCGCCGACCTTCCCGACCGGACTCTTCTCCTTCGACACCCGGTTCCTGTCGAAGTGGGAGCTGCGGGTCAACGGCGAGCGGCTCAACCCGCTCTCCGTGGACGACCTGCAGTACTTCGAGTCCCAGTTCTTCCTGGTGCCGGGCGAGCCGACGCACTATGTCGACGCCAAGTTCTCGATCATCCGGCACCGGTCGGTGGGTGGCAGCTTCCTGGAGGAGTTGACCATCCTCAACCACCAGGACCAGGCGGTCGACCTGACGGTGCGGCTGAACGTGGAGGCCGACTTCGCGGACCTGTTCGAGATCAAGGACGTCCGGGAGAAGGTCGGCACCACCACCGTCCTGCTCGAGGAGGGCCGGATGCGGCTCCGCTACCAGCGGGAGACGTACCGGCGGGAGGCGATCGTCACCTCCAGCGCGCCGGCCGTGTACGACGAGGCCGGGCTGACCTTCTCGCTGCACCTCGGGGCGCACGAGCAGTGGGGAACCCACCTGAAGGTGGAGACCCTGGTGGAGGGGGCCGGTGGGCGGGACATCCGGCTGAGCATCCAGCGGCACCGCAGTCGTACCCGGGAGCAGATGCGCGCCGACCTCGACGAGTGGCTGGCCCGGGCACCGAAGCTGACCAGTGACTCCGAGCCGTTGGAGGAGACGTACGAGCGGAGCCTGGTCGACCTGGCCGCCCTCCGCTACTCGCCGCTGGCCACCTCGGACCGGTTGCCGACCGCCGGCCTGCCCTGGTTCATGACCCTGTTCGGCCGGGACAGCATGATCACCTGCCTGCAGACGTTGCCGTTCACCCCGGAACTCACCGCGCCGACGCTGCGCTACCTGGCGATGGCTCAGGGCATCAACCTCGACGACTTCCGGGAACGCGAACCGGGCAAGATCCTGCACGAGGTCCGGTACGGCGAGTCGACGGCCTTCGAGGAGCAGCCGCACTCGCCGTACTTCGGGTCCGCCGACGCCACCCCGCTGTTCGTGATCCTGCTCGACGAGTACGAGCGGTGGACCGGGGACACCGGGCTGGTCGCCGAACTCGAGCACGAGGCCCGGGCCGCGCTGCACTGGATCGACCGGTACGGCGACCTGATGGGCAACGGTTACATCTGGTTCGAGCGGCGGAACCTGCGTAACGGTCTGGAGAACCAGTGCTGGAAGGACTCCTGGGACGCCATCTCGTACTCGTCCGGGCGGCTGCCGGCGTTCCCCCGCGCCACCTGTGAACTGCAGGGCTACGCGTACGACGCGAAGATGCGGGGCGCCCGGCTGGCCCGGTTGGTCTGGCAGGACCCGCTGTACGCGGACCAGTTGGAGCGGGAGGCGGCGGAACTCAAGCAACGGTTCAACCGGGACTTCTGGGTGGAGGACGGCGAGTACTACGCGCTGGCCCTGGACACCGAGGGCGGGCAGGTGGACGCGCTCTCCTCCAACATCGGCCACCTGCTCTGGAGCGGGATCGTCGACGACGACCGGGCCCCGAAGATCGCCGCCCACCTGCTCGGACCGCGGCTCTTCTCCGGCTGGGGCGTACGGACGCTGGCCGAGGGCGAGGGCCGGTACAACCCGGTCGGCTACCACGTCGGCACGGTCTGGCCGTTCGACAACTCGCTGATCGCCTGGGGACTGCGCCGGTACGGCTTCCGGCACGAGGCCGGGCAGATCGCCGAGGCGATGATCGACGCGGGGCAGTACTTCGGGGGACGGCTGCCGGAGGCGTTCGCCGGCTACGACCGGGGGCTCACCAAGTATCCGGTGCAGTACCCGACCGCCTGCAGTCCGCAGGCCTGGTCGACCGGAACCCCGATGCTGATGATCCGGACCCTGCTCGGTCTGGAGCCGCACGGCGAACACCTGGTGGTGGATCCGGCGCTGCCCGAGCGGATGGGACGGATGGAGTTGCTCGACATCCCCGGCCGGTGGGGGCTGATCGACGCCTTCGGTCGGGGGCGGGCCGAGCACGCCCGGCGCCGTGCTGTCGTCGAATGACCGCAAGGGGGTCGTCGGTCGCCGTCGGAGGGAGCGGCGTCGGATGACCGGCCGGGGGAGGTGTCGTCGGTCGCCGTCGGAGGGAGCGGCGTCGGATGACCAGCCGGGGAGGTGCCGTCGGACGACGACCCGGCGGGGACCTGCTGTCGGAAGAGTGGTGCGAGGACGAAGGGATCGACTGCGATGGCGGACCCGACCAGCGACTTCTTCGCCTGGATCGAGGACCACGGGCCGGAGGTCCTGCCCGACAAGGCCAGGGGGACCATCCGGTTCGACCTCGACGCGGGCGAGGGCCGGGTGAACCACTGGTTCGTGGCGATCAACCGGGGCAACGTGCTGGTCTCGCACGAGAACCGGGAGGCGGACTGTGTGGTCAGCACCGAGCAGCGGCTCTTCGACCACTTCGCGCTCGGTGAGTCCCACGTGGTGACGGCGTACAACCGCAACGACGTGACGGTGCAGGGCAACCTGCCGTTGCTGCTGATGTTCCGGCGGGCCTTCCCGTCGCCGCCGGGCACCCGGGATCCCCGGGAGCGGGTCCGGGAACGGTTCGTCGGCCGCAGGGCGCGACGATGACGGAACGGAGGCCGCGACGGTGACGGGTGCGGGTAAGAGTTCGGGCACCGGAATGGTCAGCATCCTCGACGGCAACACCTTCATGGTCAGTGACGCCCGGGGCGACGTCGACCCGTCTCCGGACTTCCCGGCCGGTCTCTTCGCCTGGGACACCCGGTTCCTCTCCAAGTGGGTGCTCACCGTCGACGGCGAGCGGCTCAACGCGCTCTCCGTGGACGACCTGCAGTACTTCGAGTCCCGGTTCTTCCTGGTGCCCGGTGAGCCGACCCACTACGTCGACGCGAAGACGTCGGTGATCCGGCACCGCTCCCTCGGTGGCAGGTTCGAGGAGCGGCTCACCGTACTCAACCACCGGGACGAGCCCACCAGCCTGACCCTACGGATGGAGATCGGCTGCGACTTCGCGGACCTGTTCGATGCCCGGGAGGCCCGCCCTCGGCCGGGTCAGACGGTCCGGATGGTGGAGGACGGCCGGCTGCGCTTCTGCCACCAGCGGAACCGGCACGTGGCAGAGACCATTGTGACCAGCACGGAACCCGTCGACATCGACGAGAGCGGGCTCACCTTCCGGATCGAACTCGGCGCGCACGGCACCTGGACGACCACGCTGTACGCGGTCGGCATCATCCGGGGCGCGGGCGGACGTGACGTACGGGAGAGCGTCCGCGGCTACACCGAGGTCCGGCCGGAGAAGCGGCAGGAACTCGCCGAGTGGCTGGCCCGGGCACCGCAGCTCGTCTGCGACTCGGAGGCGCTGCAGCGGACGTACCGGCGGAGCATGATCGACCTCGCCGCGCTGCAGTACACCGGGCTGACCAGCCAGGTACGGCTGACCGCGGCCGGGCTGCCCTGGTACATGACCCTGTTCGGCCGGCACAGCATGCTGACCGGCTTCCAGACCCTGCCCTTCGTACCGGAGATCGCCCGGCAGACCCTCTGGACGATGGCACTGCTGCAGGGCGGCCGGGTCGACGACTTCCGTGACGAGGAACCCGGCAAGATCCTGCACGAGATCCGGTACGGCGAGCCCGGCGGCTTCGAGGAGCAGCCGAGGACGACGTACTACGGGGCGGCGGACAGCACGCCGCTGTTCGTGATCCTGCTCGACGAGTACGAGCAGTGGACGGGGGACGCCGACACCGTACGCCAGTTCGAGTTCGAGGCCCGGGCGGCGCTCACCTGGCTCGACACGTACGCCGACCTGATGGGCGACGGCTACGTCTGGTACGAGTGTCGCGCCCCGGGCGGGCTGGAGAACCAGGGCTGGAAGGACTCCTGGGACGCGATCTCCTACCGCGACGGTCGACTGCCCGGCCACCCCCGGGCCACCTGCGAACTACAGGGATACGCGTACGACGCGAAGGTGCGGGCGGCGCGGCTGGCCCGGACCTTCTGGAACGACCCGGCGTTCGCGGACCAGCTGCTCCGGGAGGCGGAGGTGTTGAAGGACCGGTTCAACCGGGACTTCTGGATCGAGGACGGGGAGTACTACGCGCTGGCGCTCGACGGCGAGGGCGGCCAGGTCGACGCGGTCGCCTCGAACATGGGACACCTGTTGTGGAGCGGGATCGTGCCCGAGCACCGGGCACCCCTGGTCGCCGCCCGGCTGCTCGGCGACGAACTCTTCTCCGGTTGGGGAGTACGGACGCTGGCCCGGGGACAGCAGCGCTACAACCCGGTCGGCTACCACAGCGGTGCGGTCTGGCCGAGCGACAACTCGCTGATCACGATGGGGCTGCGCCGGTACGGCTTCGAGGAGGAGGCGGCCCGGATCTCGTTGACGATGATCGAGGCGTCGCGGTATTTCGACGGCCGGTTGCCGGAGGCGTTCGCCGGCTACGACCGCTCGCTGACCCGGTATCCGGTGCAGTACCCGGGAGCGTGCAGCCCGTTCGCCACCTCGGCCGGGACCCCGCTGGCGCTGCTCCGTACCCTGCTCGGGCTGCTGCCGCACGAGGGGCATCTGACGATCGTGCCGGCGGTGCCGGAGGAACTGGGGCGGATCGAGCTGATTGGCATCCCCGGCCGGTGGGGCCGGATCGACGCGTTCGGGCACGGCCGGCTGCGGATGGGGCGGCGCTGAACGCTGTCGTGGGTGGTGGTCGGCGGCCGACCGTGATAGCGATGAGCGATGGCGGATCCCGACGCGTTGGAAGGCGTCGCGTTGGCCCGGGTGCTACGCCAGGCCGGCGGCGCCGAGATCCTCAACACCCTCGGTGTGCAGCTTTCCGGGGCGGACCTGGTCGCGCTGCTGCTCGCCGCGTTCCGTACCCGGGCCGGCTTCCTCAGCCCCGCCGACGTGCTGCGCCGGTACACCGAGGACCGGTTCGTGGCGCCGGCGCCGGTCGACTTCCGAGTGCAACGACGGGTGGAGGACCGACTGCTCTCGGCGGTGCCCGACGAGGTGGAGTTGGTGACCCTGGCCCCGGTCACGCCGCTGGGCGCGCACTCCACCGTCGCCGGGGTACACCAGAACAACGTGCTGGCCACCGTACGCGGCAGTGAGGTGGCGGCGGATCCGACCACCGGGCTGGCGTTGGAGGCGGCGGTGCGGCGGCGTGACCGGGGTGCGGGTGCCCGCCGTGGCGCGCCGCCGGTGCGGCTCGCCGCGCTGCAACGGGTGATTCGGGCGCGGCGTTCCGCCGGGGCCGACCGGTTCGCCCACGCGAACCTCTTCGCGCTGGCCACCGCCGGCGCGGACAGCGGCGGCCTGGGGTTCGAGCGCCGGCACTCGGTCGAACAGTTGGGGCTGCTCTGTACCGCGCTGCGGGCCACCGGCGTCCAGTCGGTCGAGGTGGGCCTCACCCTGCTGGATCCGGCGGCCGGTCCGGTCACCGAGGCCGTCCGGTCCGCGCTGCGGGACCGTCCGGACGTTGTCCTGCGGGAGGTTCCGGAGCCGGTCGACGGGCCGTGTCACCACACCGGCTGGTGTTTCCGCCTGGCCGTGCTCCACGACGGCGTCCGGGTCGAGGTCGGTGACGGCGGTTTTGTCGACTGGACCCGGCGGCTGCTCGGTCGGCCCCGGGAGCGGCTGCTGGTCAGCGTGCTCGGCGTCGACCGGCTGTCGGCGCTGGTGGCCGAGGGCCCGGCCGGCTGACCGTGCCGGCTGACCGTGCCGGATCCCGGGGGTGGCGGCGGGTCAGGCCGGTGACGGGGCTGGTGCCGGTCGACGGGTGAGCCGGAGCACGCCGTAGGCCAGCGCGATGGTGACCGGCGCGACGGCGAACCCGACGGTGAGGCTGCCGGACCGGTCGAGCAGCGCGCCCGTCAGCGCGGAGCCGAGCGCGCTGCCGACCGAGAACGCGGTGGCCGCCCAGGCGAACGCCTCGGCGGCGGTGCCGGCCGGGGCGACGCCGTCGATGGTGACAAAAACGATGGTCAGTAGCGGTGGCAGGGCGAGACCGCTGACCGCCATCAGCCCGAGCATGACGGGCAGCTCCGGGACCAGCAGCAACGGCAGGTAGCCCAGGGCCAGCGCGGCCGCCGCCCGGGGCAGCGTGCCGGAGCGGCGGGCAGCGGCGAACCGGACGTAACCGAGCCCGCCGGCCAACGCCCCGGCCGCCTGCGCGGCCAGCAGCCAACCGGCCCAGGACCGGTCGGCGGTCGCCTCGGCGTAACCGGTGGCCGCCACCACCACGCTGCCGACTCCCGCGCCGACCAGCACCAGCGCGCCGAGGATCAGCCGGAGCCGGCCGGCCCGCAGCGGTCCGGCCCAGTGCCGTACCGCCGGCACGCCCTTCCACCGACGGACCACCGGCGCGGTGGTGAACCAGGCGGTGCCGACGAGCTGGCAGAGCGCGGCGGCGACCAGGCCGCCGACCGGCCCGGCCAGGCCGACCGCGCCGAGGGTGAGCACCGGACCGACCACGAAGATCATTTCCTGGGTCGCGGTGTCCAGGGTGTACGCCGTGTGCACCTGGTGCTCGGGCAGCAGGTCCCGCCACAGCACCCGCAGCCCGGCCTCGAACGGCGGCGCACCGAGCCCGGCGAGCATCGCGGCCACGACGGTCAGCGGGGTGGAGAACGCCGCCGCGACCAGGGCGAACCCGAGACTGGAGAGGCACACCGCGAGCCACATCACCGGAGGTAACCGCCACCGGTCGGCGAACCGGCCGAACAGCGGCTGACCGACCGCCATCCCGGCGGTGTACGCCCCGACCAGCAGCCCGGCCAGGGTCAGCGTCATCGTCTCCCGGGCGAAGACCAGCAGAGCCAGCGGTGCCGCGCCGAGCGGTATCCGCCCGAGCAGGCTGGCCGCCAGTACCCGGGCGGTCTGCGGGGTTCTCAGCACGGTGCGGACGGAGGTGTCGAGGGTACGGGACATGACGGAACGCTCCCGAGGCGTACGCAGGGACAGGCCGGATGGGGTGGGGTGGCACCGGCCGGTCAGGGAGCGAAGTCCGCGCGCTCGTGGTCGTTGCCGTAGAGCGGCAGGTCGGGAGTGGACCACTGGGCGTACGCGGCGGCGAGCGCGTCCAGTGGGGTCATGGGAGCAGGGTACTGCGGCCGGGGCGGAATCCGCAGGGCCCGCGGACCGCGACCGGTCAGCGGGCCGAGACGAACCGCAGGTGCGGGCGACGCCGCAGCCGGATCGTGGCGGCGACCGCGACCAGCGCGGTGAGCACGACGGCGGCGACCAGCCCGTGCGTCAGCCCCCGGGTCAGGTATCCGCCGTCGGTGTGGTCGATCGCGTACGTGCCGATCTCGCGGCTGAACCAGAACGGCAGCAGCCGGGCGGCGGAGTCGGCGGGGTCCATCACCATCTGCAGGCCGACCACGATCAGCAGCACCAGCGTCCCCTCCAGTTCCCGGGGCAGTACGGCGCTCAGCGCCAGTCCGAAGGGTGCGGCGGTGGCCACGGTCAACACCATGATCAGCGCGATCGCGTCGTACCGGACGTTGTCCTGGTCGAACCGGACGAGCAGGAAGTACGGCACGGAGAGCGCGACGCCGACCGTCCAGAGCGCGAGCAGCCGGCCGAGATGCAGGTGGTGGGGCCGGTAGCCGGAGAGCCGCAGCCGTGGTTCGATGCCCCGGGCCGCGCTGCCGGCGAAGAGCGCGGCGGTGCTCAGCGCCCAGCCGATCCCGAGGCAGACGAACCGGATCGACTGGCCGAGGTGGTCACCTCGGCGGCTGAGGTAGAAGGCGAGCGGCAACAGCAGCATGATCAGCAGCACCCCGCGTCGGCGCAGGATCTCCCGCAGGGCGAACTCGGCGACCGTCCAGATCTTGATCATGATGTCGTCTCCCGTGCCGGGGTCAGCTCGAGCACGGTGTCGACCCGGTCGAGCTGGTTGAGCAGGTGGGTGACCACCACGATCGCCTTGCCCGCCGAGCGCCACCGCCAGAGCTGTTGCCAGAAGTCCAGATAGGTGCCCCGGTCGAAGCCCTGGTACGGCTCGTCGAGCAGCAACACGTCCGGTTCGCCGAGGCCTGCCATCACCAGGTTCAGTTTCTGCCGGGTGCCGCCGGAGAGGTGCCGTGCCTGGGTACGTCCGCTCGGGTCCCAGTCCAGCGACGCGGCCTGGTCACGGCCGGCGGTGCGGGACTGGCTCCGGGACAGCCCTCGGCCGGCGCCGACGAGCGCGAAGTGCTCCTCGGGGTAGAGGAAGTCGCTGGTGCCGCCGGCCTGCGGACAGTAGCCGAGGGTGCCGTACACCCGGACCTGACCGGCGTCCGGGCTGAGCAGGCCGGCGCAGATCCGCAGGAAGGTGCTCTTGCCCGAGCCGTTGGCGCCGACCACGGCGGCGATCTCGCCGGCCCGTACCGTCAGGTTGACGTCGGTCAGCACCGGACGTCGGCGGTACCGCTTGCTGATCCCGCGCACGTCGAGCCGGACCGGCCCGGGCGGACCCGGCCGCGACGACGCCGGCTGACGCACCCGGTCGGGCGCAGCCGTGCCCGCCGTCCCCAGGCTGTCCGCGACGGCCGCCGCGTACGTCCCCGGCGGGCCGAAGACCGCCAGCGGCGGCTCTCCGCTGTCCCGCAGGTGGGAGGCGGCCTCCGAAACGACGTGTGCGGTGAGTTCCGGGTCGACGCCGCGCCGGCGCAACTCGCCGGCGAGGGTGTCGAGCCAGCCACGCTGGTTCATCGGGTCTGTACCTCTCGCAGGATCACGCCCACCCCACTGGTGAAGGCGTCCCAGTCGACGGCGGTCCGGTGGAGCGTCTCGATCCCGACCGGGGTGATTCGGTAGTACTTGCGGGCCGGTCCCGCCGCGCCCTCCCGCCACTGGGCGGCCACCAGTCCGGTGCGCTGCAGCCGGAGCAGCACCGGGTAGAGGGTTCCGCCCTGGATCGGGCCGACGCCGGCCGCGTTCAGCGACTGGGCCAGTTCGTACCCGTAGGACTCGCGGTGCCGCAGCAGGGCGAGGACACACAGGTCCAGCACTCCGCGCAGCCACTGGGCCCGACGTTCCTGATCCACGGCGGAGACAGTAGCACAGCCATCTAGCTTGCGCCGCAACCTAGGGCGGCGGACGGTCCGGGGTGACAGCGAGGCGGAGAATGACCGGATGATCCTGCGGACCGACGGGTTGGACGTCGGCTATCGCGACCGGGTGCTGGCTCGTGGCCTGCGCCTCACCGCGTCGGCCGGTGAGGTCCTCGCGGTCACCGGACCGAACGGCACCGGGAAGTCCAGCCTGCTGCGCTGTCTCGCCGGACTGCTCCGGCCGCTGGCCGGCCGGGTGCTGGTCGACGGAGCACCCGCCGACGAGCGGTCCCCGGCGTTCCGGCGCACCGTGGCGAGTCTGCTGGAGACCGCCGCCTGGTACCCGAACCTCACCGCCGGCGAACACCTGGAGTTCGTCCGGTACGCCAACCGCCCGGTCGCCACCGACTGGTTCGAGCCGGCCGTGCTCGCCGACCGGCTGGAGGTCACCCGGTTCGCCTCGATGCTGCCCGGACGGCTCTCCAGCGGTCAGCGGCAACGGCTGGCGCTGGCGCTGGTCCTGGCCCGGCCGAGTCGCCTGCTCCTGCTCGACGAGCCCGAGCGCCATCTCGACGAGGCCGGCCGGGCGGCCGTCGGCGCAGTGCTGCGCGACTACGCCCACCGGGGCGGAGCCGTCGTCCTGGCCAGCCACGATCCCGCGCTTGTCGGCGCGGCGCAGGCCCGGACCCTCGACGTGACGGACTGGCAGGAATGACGAACGTCGGCGCGGCCAACTCCGCCCGGGCGGCCCGGGCCTGGCTGCGGGCCCGGCGCCGGTCCCGCGCCGCCAACCGCCTCGAACAGGCCTACCTGGGACTGCTCACCGTCCTGGTCGGCGGCGGGGTGGTGGCCAGCGTGCTGCCGAAACTCGCCAGCAGGTTCGCCGCCGGACCGCCCACGGTTCCCGGCCCGACGACCCTGCTCGCGATCGGCCTGCTCTGGTACGCCGCCGTGCTCGCCGTCGCCGGCCGGTTCGGGCCGTTGGCCGCCGCACCGGCCCAGGTCAGCTGGCTGCTGTCCAGCCCGACCGGACGACGTGGACTGCTCTGGCCCACCGCGCTCGTCGTGCTGGGACTCGCCACCCTCGCCGGCCTGCTGCACGGCACCCTGGTGGCCTGGGCGCTGACCGCGCCGCTGACCATGGTCGTACTCGCCGGTGGGGTCGCCGGGCTCCTCGTCGGCGGAGCCGCCACGCTGGTACCGACCGTGGTCAGCGAGCCGGCGACCGTACTCGACCGGTTCGCGCTGCTGCTCGGTGCCGGTGCGGCGGTGCTGACGATCGTCGACCTGCCGACCCGCGCCGCCACCGTGGTCGGCCGGCTCGGACCCTGGGGCTGGCCGCAGACCGTCGCCGGGGACGGCGGAACGTCGGGTGACTGGCCGTTCGTCGCCGGCCCGCCCGGGTGGCTGGCCGTTCCCGGCGTGGCCGCCGTGCTGCTCGCCGGTCTGGCGCTGGTCCGGCTCGACCGGGTCCGGCTCGCCACCCTCGCCGCCGGTGGCGCCCAGGTACAGACGCTGACCGCCGGTGTGGTCACCCTCGACCTCGGCATCGCGGCCCGGATCGGCGAGGAGCGCCGGTGGGCGGCCCGGGCGCCCCGTCGTACCGGCCTGCTCCGGTTCCCCGGACCGATGGTGGCCCTGGCCCACGACCTGCTGACCCTGCGACGGTCCCCGGAGCGGCTGGCGCTGGCCGGTGCGGCGCTGCTGCCACCGGTCCTCTCCGCCGGCCTCCTCGGCCCCGGTCCGCTGCTCGCCGTGGTGTGGCCGCTCTGCGGCCTGCTCGCCGCCGGGGCGCTGACCGGGAACGTCCGGCGGGACCACGACCTCCCGGCACTGGGCCGGCTGCTCGGCGTGCCCGAGCGGGGCCTGCTGGCCGTCCGGTCGATCGTGCCGGTGGCGGTGGCGACCTGCTGGAGCGCCGGCGCGCTGGCCCTGGTCGCCGGCGCGTTCTCCGCCGCCGTCCTGCCCTGGCTGCTGCTCGGTGGCGCGGCCGGCCCGGCGCTCGCGGCCGGCGCGCTCCGGGCCGCCCGCCGGGGGGCCGTCCGGCACGACCTGCCGCCGATCGTCACCCCGATGGGCTGGGTGCCGACCGCGCCGCTGCACCGGCTGGTCACCGCCGTGGACCTGGGACTGCTCTGCACCGTGCCGACCCTGCTGGCGGTGGTCAGCGGCGACCCGGCGGGCTGGCTGCCGGTACAGCTCGCCGGATCACTGCTCGGCCTGGCCGGCCTGCTCGCCCTGGCCGGGGCCCGGATCTGGCCGGTGCCCCGCTGACGGTCGCCGGTCCGGTCCGCGTCAGCGGCTGGCGAGGTTGGCGTCGAGGAAGGCGGCGGTGACGGCGCGGATGTCCGGACGGTCCAGGTCCAGCGCGTGGCCGCCGTGGGTGACCAGCGAGTGCACCGGATGCCCGGCCCGGAGCAGCGCCGAGGTCAGCGCCAGGGTCTGCCCGACCGGTACGGCGGCGTCCTGCGCGCCGTGCACCAGGAGGACCGGCACCCCGTTACCGAGATGGCGCGACGGGGTGGCGTCCCGGGTTGTCGGATCGTCGGCGGACGGCTCCCGGCCGATCAGGTCCCGCCACGGGTCGTTCCCGGCCCGGGACCGGATCCATTCCTCGTCCAGCGGGTCCACCGGCGCCCAGTACGCCAGTACGCCGTCGACGTCGCCCGGCTCGGCGACCCCGCGCAGCCCCAGGTGCAACGCGAGGTGGCCGCCGGCCGAGTCGCCGGCGACCAGGAACGGCAGACCGGCCGCCCGGGCCCGGGCCAGCGGCTCCCGCGCCGCCGCCCGGATGTCGGCCAACTGTGCCGGCCAGTGCGCCTGGTGACTGAACCGGTAGCTGCCCTGCACCACGGTCAGCCCGTGCTCGCCAAGCGCCGTACCGTCCTCCTCGGACCTGGCCCGCCAGCCGCCGCCGGGCAGCCAGAGCACCACGCCACGTACTTGCGGGTCGGGGTCGTCGGTCCGCCGGGTCGCCGGCCCGGCCGCTGCGCTCGGTGAGGTCATCCGGTCAGCCTGGACGCCGGCCGGCGATCGGCCAAGCGCCGGACCCCGGAGTACGCCGAGAGCGCAACCGGGCCGACTGCGCCGGTGCGTGCCGGTTGCCGCCGCCGAGGTGGATTGTGACCGCTGCGGCACCTGCCGGCGCGGCCGAGCGGTTTCGCCGTGGAGCGGGTAGGTTTTTCTTCGTGGTATCCGTCGCGCTGTTCCGCCCCGTGTGGTGGATGGCGTGCCGGTCGGTGCGGTTCGTGACCGCCCTGGTGCTGATGGCGTTGCTGCTGGGCGCTGGTGGCGCCCGGCCGGGTCAGGCCGCCGGGCCCGGTACGACAGGTGGCACATCCACGATCGCCGCCGAGGCTCCGTCCGGTGTGTCCGGTCGGACGGTCGAGGCGGACCGGGTAGCGGCCACCTCGGCCACCGGTCCGGGCAGTGGCGTCGCCGGCCCGGCCGACCCGGCTCGGGTCGACGCCGGCGAGCCCACGGACCCGACCGGGGCGGACGCTCCGGCGTCGGCCGTCGGGCCGGTCGCCCCGACGGGCCGGCCGGTCGCGTCGGGCGCGCTGCCCGGCGGCGGGGCGGCGACATCGCCGACCGGTGACGCGTACCCACGGACGAGCGGATCGCGCGCACCCCCGACGGGGTAGGTACCGGACGCGCCCCGATGCGGCGTGCCCGGTTCCCGAGCACCCGTCCGTTCGTTTCGTCCACCCCCGTGAGGTGCCGTTGTGGAGAAGCTCTACTACTACTTCCTGGTCGACGTTCCCCGAGCCATGACGATCTGGGTCGTCCTGATGGGGCTGGCCGCGGCCGCCACCGTCGGGCTGCTGATGCGCCCGCGCCCGTCCGGCGCCGGTACGACCGACCCGGCGACCGACGGCGCGGAGCCGGACGGTGCCGTCCCGGCCGGCGGCACTCCGGTGCTGCGGGTCGAGGAGCAACGCCGGCGGGCGCTGGCCTCCCGGGCGCTGGAACTCCACCGGTACGCCGAGGAGGTGACGGTCGCCGCCGAGCGGTCGACCGTCACCGCCCAGCGGCGTCGCGACGAGTGGCTGGCGGCGCAGGAGCAGGCCGAGGCGGCCTGGCAGGCGTACGAGGCGGCGGACGCCGCCGCCCGGCGGGTGGCGGCGGCGGCCGTACTGCCCGAGCCGCGTACCCCACGCACCCCGGCCGAGTACGCCGACCGGGAGCGTTACCTGCACCGGGCCGCGATGGCGGCCTGTACCCGCAAGGAGCTCTCGGTCCTGCAGTTGAGTGACGCGCTGGCCAACCGCAACGGCTGGGATCCCCGGCGGCACCCGGTCGAGCAGGAGATCGTGCTGCGGCGGACCGTCCGGGACAGCCTGTTCGCCGCGCACCGGGCGGCCGCCGAGCGGGAGCGGGCCGCGTGGCGGGACGCGGAGGTCGCCGCCGAGGCGGCCCGTACGCTCCGCGAGGAGGCGTTCGCCGCCGCCGCCCGGGCCGAGGAGTTCCGGCGCTGGCTGCCGTCGTCCGTGCCGTCGACCGGCTCCACGGACGGGCCGACCGGCGGCGCGAACGGGCGGCTGCGTCCCGTGGTCCGCTGGCGGACGGCCCGGGCCGGCTGAGCCGGCCGCCGCCCCGGCCTGTCGTGCCCGGCCTGTCGTGCCCGGCCTGTCGTGCCGGTCCGCCGTCCCCGGGGCGGACCGGGGCAGGTGTCCCGGCCGGGTTCCGCGCTGCTACGGCTCCGGGTCCCGGCCGAGGGCCGACCGTCCGCCGTCCACCGGTACGACGGCTCCGGTGATGAAGGCCGCGTCGGTGGAGAGCAGGTGTGCGACCGAGGCGGCGACCTCCTCCGGCCGGCCCATCCGGCCGACCGGGTGCAGGTCCCGGATCTCCCGCTCGACGCGGCGCGCCACGGCCGGCTCCTGACGGGCCAGGTGGGCGGTGTGCCGCTCGGTCTCGATCGAGCCGAGGGCGACCGCGTTGACCCGGATGCCGTACCGGCCGTACTCCACGGCGAGGGCGCGGGTCAGGCCCTCGATCGCGGCCTTCGCCGTCGCGTACGGCAGGCAGCCCGGCACCGGACGCTGGGCCTGGTGCGAGGAGACGTTCACGATCGCCCCGGCGGTGCCGGCGGCGAGCAGGTGGCGGACGGCCGCCGCGCAGCCGACGACCGTGGCGTCGAGGTTCAGCGCGATGAGGTCGAGGATCCGCCGGGCCGGGGTGTCGTGGACGGAGGCGTCCCGGAACACGGCGGCGTTGTTGACCCAGCCGGTGAGGGTTCCGCCGGCGCCGGCCAGTTCGGCCGCCCGGGCCGCGACGGCCTCGTCCGCGGCGTCGCCGGTCACCGCGACCAGCCGACGTGCCGCCGGGTGCGCGGCGAGCCAGGCCAGTGCCGCCGGCTCGCGCTCGATCACCACGACGTGGTTGTCGTCGCCGAGGAGCCGTTCGACCACGGCCCGCCCGATTCCCCGGCCTCCGCCGGTGACCACATAGGACCGGGTGGGCTCGGTGCGGTCGGGGGAGTGCGGCATCGGTCCACCGTACCGGCCGGGTGGGTGGTCCGCTGGCGTCCGTCAGTCGGGCGCCTTCTTCGGTACGACGTTGCGGAACCGTTCGTGCGCCGACTGCCGGCTGATGCCGAGCGCGCCGCCGATCTCGGCCCAGGAGAGTCCCGCCTCGCGGGCGGCCGCCACCGCCCGTTCGATCAGCGGTCTCTGCCAGCGTTCGACCTCGGCGAGCAGGCCGAGCGCCTGCAGCGGCCAGGTCGGGGCCAGTTCGGCGATGTTGTCCCGGAGGGTGTCGGAGCGGGTCACCAGCCAGCCGGGCGGGGTGGCGGCCCAGAGCGGCTTCATGTGCGCCGAACCCCACTCGGAGGTGGCCATCCAGGTGCCCTCGTCGGCGGCCGGGTAGTCGGTGTCGCCGACCCAGCCGCACGAGCACCGGGCCCGGTAGCCGACGGTGCCCTCGGGCCGTTCGGCGGCGGTGCTCAGGGTGCCGTCCGGTAACCGGAACCCGAGCAGGTTGTGGTGGCCCGGAACCAGTTCCTCCTGCATCCGTTCAGCATATTGCTGTCAGGGTTGCCTGACATCTAGCGTCAGAATATCCTGACGCAACTTCCGGGGGCGCGGGTGACGCGGCCCGGAGTCGAGTCGTGGACGGAGAACGGCATGACAGTGGTCAGTGGCACCGCGGCCCCCGGTTTCGAGCCGGTACGGGACGCGTTCGTCGAGAACTTCCGCGCCGGTACGGAGGTCGGCGCGGCGGTCAGCGTCTACCGGCACGGGCGGGAGGTGGTGCATCTCTGGGGCGGGGTCGCGGATCCGGACACCGGCCGGTCCTGGCGGGAGGAGACCCTGCAGGTGGTCTATTCGGCGACCAAGAGCGTGCCGGCGGCCTGCGCGCACCTGCTGGTCCAGCGGGGTCAGCTCCGACTGGACGCCCCGGTCGCCGACCACTGGCCGGAGTTCGCGGCGGCAGGCAAGAGCGACCTGCCGGTCCGTTGGCTGTTGTCCCACCAGGCCGGCCTGCCGGTGCTGGACCGTCCGGTGCCCCTGGCCGACGCGCTGGCCTGGGAGCCGATCGTCGCCGCACTCGCCGCCCAGGCGCCGGTCTGGGAGCCGGGCGCCGCGCACGGCTACCACGGACTGACGTACGGCTGGCTGGTCGGCGAGGTGGTACGCCGGGTCTCCGGACGCGGCGTCGGGACGTACTTCGCCGACGAGATCGCCAAACCGCTCGGCCTGGACTTCTGGATCGGGCTGCCCGACGCCGAGGTGCACCGGGTCAGCCGGCTCGTCGAGGCGCCGGTCGAGCCGCCCGCCGAGCCGCTGTCGGCGGAGCTGCGGGAGACGCTCGCCGCGTACACCGATCCGGGCTCGCTGCTGGTCCGGTCGGTCGCGGTGACCGATCCGCCGCTCGACCTGGCCGACCCGGCCACCTGGTCGGCGGAGATCCCGGCGGTCAACGGCATCTGTACGGCCCGGGCCCTCGCCCGGTTCTACGCCGGGTTGATCGGCGAGGTCGACGGGATCCGGATCCTCGACGCCCCGACCCTCGCCGCCGCCACCGTCGAGCAGGCGCACGGTGTCGACCGGGTACTGGGGATGCCGACCCGGCCGGCCCTCGGTTTCGGCCTGCCCCTGCCCGACCAACCCTGGTGGTCGCCGACCGCCTTCGGCTTCCCCGGCCACGGCGGTTCGCTCGGGTACGCCGACCCGGCCAGCGGCGTCGCGTTCGGCTACGTGACGAACAACCTGAGGGTCACGACGACCCCGGACCAGCGGACGGTCAACCTGGTCGGCGCACTCCGGTCGGCACTGGCGGCGGTCTCCCGCTGACCGATCCCGGATTGCCGGGGGCGGCTCGGCGTCGCCCGGCTCCGGCCAGTCCCCGACGCCGGCGGGGGCCGGGTCACCGCCGCCGTCCGCGTGCTGCGGATCACCGCCTGATCCGGTACGGGACAATGAGCAACCGGAAAGATCACTGAAGGTAGGTCATGAGCACCGAGAACACCTGGCTGACCCGGCGGACCGGCATCACGCCGACCGCCGCGCCGACCGACAGGCTCAGCCCGAAGAGCGTGCTGGACGAGACGACCCGGCCGACCGCCCCCGAACCCCCGGACGAGGTCGAATTCACCGCCCGCGGCCGGTACGCCGGTCGGCACCTCGTCGACGTACACGACCACTACCGGGCCGAGCTACGTCAGGTGCGGGACATCCTCCGGCAGGTGAAGGAGGGGACGACCCAGCTCGGCGACGCGCGCAGCCAGATCAACCTGATGACCATCCGGGCCAACGACTGGACCCTCGGCGGGGTCTGCCAGGCCCAGTGCCGGTCGCTGACCACCCACCACACGATGGAGAGCGACGGCATCTTCCCGTACCTGCGGCAGCGTCAGCCGGACCTGGCCGCCGTACTGGACCGGCTGCACGAGGAGCACCTGGCGATCCACCACGTGCTGGAGGGGATCGACGCCGCCCTGGTGCACCTCGCCGCCAACCCGACCGACTACGGGCCGATCACCGAGGCGATCGACCTGCTCACCGACACCCTGCTGTCGCACTTCGCCTACGAGGAACGGGAACTCGTCGGCCCCCTGGCCCGGCACGGCTTCTTCGCCGGCCAGCTCTGAGCGGTCGGACGGGGCCCTTCCCACACCAGAGACGAGAGGAAAGGCCCCGTCCGTTCAGAGCAGGGTGCTGGCGGTCTGTTCGGCCTGGGAGAGCGCCTCGGCCGTCCGCTCGGAGCGCCGGCCGCCCGCGCTGGCCAGGCGACCACTCCCGCCCGTACCGCCACCGATCGTCCGGGCCGCGTCGAGGAGCACCTGCCGGGCCTGTAGCCCCCGGTCCAGCAGGGGACGGCTCAGGCCGGCGACGAGCTGGCCCTTCCCGCCGTGTCGGGTGGCCAGGACCGCGACCAGCGGCTGCGTGTCCGGGGCACGGTCCAGCAGCGACGTCACGACCGAACGCAACTCGGCCGGGGTGAGGTCGTCGCGGAGCGCGGTCACCAGCCACCCGTCGCCGACCGTGCGGCGTCGGCCGAGCAGGGTTCCGGTGAGCGTGTCCAGTTCCCGGTCCCGGTGCCGGCGCAGCGTCCGCTCGGCCTCGGTGAGCGCGTCGAGGCGCCGGGCCAGGGTCGGCACCAGCTCGTCCGGCGGCGTACCGACCAACCGGGTCACCTCGGCGAGCAGCCGCCGCTCGGTGTCCGCGTACCGCAGCGCGTCCCGGCCGGTCAGCGCCTCGATCCGGCGCAGCCCGGCACCGACCGACGACTCGGCGACGATCCGCACCGGACCGGCCTGGGTGCCGTGCCCCACGTGCGTACCGCCGCACAGCTCCCGGGACGCGTCGCCGATGTCGATGATCCGGACCTGCTCGCCGTACCGGTCGCCGAAGAACGCGAGCGCACCGGCCGCCTCCGCCTCGGCCCGGCTCGCGTGCCAGACCCGGACCTCCGGATCGTCCAGCAGGTAGTCGTTGACCAGAGCGCCGATCGTGGCCAGCTGGCTCTCGTCGACCGGCGAGAAGTGGGTGAAGTCGAACCGCAGCCGGCCGGGCGCGACCAGCGAGCCCTGCTGCCGGGCGTGCCCGCCGAGGGTACGGCGGAGCATCGCGTGCAGGACGTGGGTCGCCGAGTGGGAGCGGGCCACCGCCGCCCGGCGCTCACCGTCCAGGGTCGCCTCGACGGTCCGGCCGGGCCGCAGTTCCCCGTGCCGGACCAGCCCGTGGTGGACGTGCAGCCCGGTGACGCCGTACCGGGTGTCGGTAACCTCCACGAGCGTGCCGTCGGGCAGGCGTACCGTGCCGGTGTCGCCGACCTGGCCGCCGGACTCGGCGTAGAACGGGCTGTGCCGCAGCACCAGCTCGACCCGGTCGCCCTCACCGGCGACCTCGACCGGCCGCCCGTCGACAAGTACGGCGAGCAGGTCGGTTCCGGTGGAGATGGTGGACCCGGTGAACAGCTCCGGATAGCCGACGAAGACGGTCGGTCCGTGCCGCCCCAGCAGTTCCCGGTACGTCTCCTGTCGACGCAGGGTCTGCGCGTTCCGCTCCCGGCCGCCGCCCCGGCCACGGCGGCGCTGTTCGTCCAGCAGGGTCGCGTACCGCTGCTCGTCCACGGTCAGCCCGGCCGCCTGGGCGATCTCGACGGTCAGTTCGACCGGGAAGCCGTACGTGTCGTGGAGTTCGAACGCGGTCTCGCCGTCCAGCCGGGTCACCCCGGTCCGCCGCGCCCGCCCGATCGCCGCGTCCAGCAGCCGACCGCCCTGGCGGAGCGTACCGTCGAAGGTCTCCTCCTCGCGGGCGGTGACCGCCGCGACGAGTTCCCGCCGGGCGTCGAGTTCCGGCCACGCGCCGCCGAGGTTGTCGACCACGGAGCCGGTCACCGCGGTCAGCACCGGTTCGGTGATGCCGAGGGTACGGGCGTGCCGGATCGCCCGGCGCATCAGCCGGCGCAGTACGTAACCGCGCCCCTCGTTGCCGGGCAGCACCCCGTCGGCGATGAGGAACGCCACGGTCCGGGCGTGTTCGGTGACCACCTGGAAGGAGACGGACTCCGGACTGCCGTCGTGGCCCGGGAACGGCCGCCCGGCGAGTTCCTGCACCAGGCGGAGGGTGGGGCGGAGCAGGTCGGTCTCGCAGACCGTGCCGACGTCCTGGAGGATCGCCGCGAGGCGGTCCATCCCGAGTCCGGTGTCGATGTTGCGGGTCGGCAGGTCGCCGAGGACCGGGAAGCCGTCCTTGCCGTCGCCCTCGCCCCGCCGGTGCTGCATGAAGACCAGGTTCCAGAGTTCGAGGTAGCGCTCGTCGTTCACCGCCGGGCCGCCGTCGACGCCGAACGCGGGACCCCGGTCGTAGCAGAGTTCGGCGGACGGGCCGGACGGGCCGGGTACCCCCATCGACCAGTAGTTGTCGGCCATCCCGAGGCGCTGGATCCGGGACTCCGGTACGCCGATCCGCCGCCACAGGGTCGCCGCCTCGTGGTCGTCGTGGTGGACGGTCGCCCAGAGCCGTTCGGGGTCCAGCCCGTAGTGCCGGGTGAGCAGTTCCCACGCGTACGCCATCGCCTCGGCCTTGAAGTAGTCGCCGAAGGAGAAGTTGCCGAGCATCTCGAAGAAGGTGGCGTGCCGGGCGGTCCGGCCGACGTTGGTGATGTCGTTGGTCCGGACGCACTTCTGCACGCTGGTCAGCCGGCTGTGTGGCGGCCGTTCCTCGCCGAGGAAGTACGGCTTGAACTGGTTCATCCCGGCGATGGTGAGCAGCAGCGTCGGATCGGTGGGGATCAGCGGGGCCGACGGGACCTGCCGGTGGCCACGGTCGGTGAAGTAGTCGAGGAAGGTCTGACGGATGTCGGTGGATCGCATGGCACTGTCCTTGTCGGACGGTGGCGAACGCGCACCGGAGCCCGTCCGGTCGATGACCGGGGTACGGGTCCTCGCGGTGTCCGTCCAGGGCACGTTCGCACGGCTGACGGGGCCGGGGAAGCGGGTACGCCGAGCCGGGCCGAGGGGGTCAGGCGAGGACGCTGTCCTCGTTCCCCAGCTCGGCGTGGCTAGCTCGCCGTCCTGTCGTGCCCATCCGTGTCTCTCCGGTCGACTCGTGCCGGCGGCTCCGCTGCCCGGGCGCCCCGTAGAAGAGGGCAATGTCCCGGCGGGGCCGACGGCCTTTGCGGAGATCATATCTCGGGCCGGTGACGGACCGCGACCCTGATCCGGCGGCCGGATCGAGTCAGTCGTCAAGGGTTCCTTGACGGGGCAGCTTGTCAGGTCTAGCCTGACGGAATGGACGAACTTGTGGCGACGGCGCTGCGCCTCGACGTGACCGACGCGGCGCAGGCGTGTGTCAACACCGCCGTGAACGAGGCCAGCCGGCAGGCGGAGCTGCTGATCGGCCCCCGGCCGCTGCCCGGCACCCCCGAGTGGGTGGCGGAGCAGGGCGGCGAGGTGGGGCGGCAGCGGGAGGTCGCCGGCCAGTTGCTGCACTTCCGGATCCTCCTGGCGGCCGGGGTCGACCCGTTGGCCAGTGTGGTCGGCCTGCGCCGCTGGGGGATCACCTGGGAGTTGATCGCCCGGGCCGCCGGGGTGAGCCGTCAGGCCGCGCACGAGCGCTGGGGACGCCGGGTCCGCCAGATTCTCGACCCGTACGGGACGGGGGAGCCGGGTGGGCCGGTGCCGGACGACGAGGCGGATCTGATGTAGTGGGATGACGGTGTAACCCTACAGGGGTTATACTGGTCTCCCAGCCTGGCGCGGCGAGGAGGCACGACCATGCCGAAGATCAACGTGTATCTGCCGGACGAGTTGGCGGAGGCGGTGAAGGCCTCCGGCGTACCGGTCTCGGCGGTCTGCCAGCGCGCCCTGGAGCAGGCGGTACGCCGGGTCTCCGCGATCCGGGAGACCGTGCTGGTCGACCTCGACGACGCCGACCTGGCCGCGCGGCTGCCACGGTTCACCGAACGGGCCCGCACGACGGTCAGACTCGCGATCGAGCGGGCCCGGGCGGACGACGTTCCCGGCGTCGGCACCGGCCACCTGCTCGCCGGCCTGCTCGCCGAAGGCGGCAACCTCGCGTTGCACGTACTGCGGGTCGAGGAGATCGAGCCGGAGCGGGTGGCGCAGGCCCTCGCCGGCCGGTCGACGCCGGAACCGGGCCTCGACCCGGGGAGCTCGCCGCACTTCACCAGCCCGGCGGCCAACGCCCTGGAACTCGCGGTCACCGAGGCGACCGCGTTCGGCCACAACTACGTCGGCTGTGAGCATCTGCTGCTCGGCCTGGTCGGTGAACCGGAGGGCAACGCCGGGCAGGTGCTCCGCTCGCTCGGCGCCGAACTGCGGCTGACCCGCCGGGCCGTCGCCGCGGCCCTGGCCGGTTACGTGCACCTGCGGGCCCAGACCGGACAGTCGGCCGCTGCCGCCGGTCCGGGCGCCGGCCCGGGGTCCGCCGGCGGTGCGGCGCCGGCCACCGGTCCGGCGGCATCGGCCGGGGTCGGCCCGGTGCCGCCGACGGGGGTCGGCATCGACCCGACGCGAATCGCCAACATGCTGACTGCGGCGATCCGGCAGGAACTCCAACCCGTCGTGGCCCGCCTCGAACGCCTCGAGCAGCGGGCCGGCCTGACCACCGAGGACTGACCGTGCCCGCCCGACCCGACCGGTGGGTGTGGTGGCGGACGGTCCGGGCCGGTCCTGCGGCGCTGCTGCTGTTCCTGCTGCTCGTGCTGCCGTTGTTGACCGAACGGCCGTAGCGCCGGACCGGAGATCGGATACCGATGAGAGAGGAGCCGGACGTGGAGAGCCAGGTGCTGTTGCTGGCGACCGGGGACACCATCGCGTACTCGACGGGAGTGGGTCGGGAGGGGGTCGCGTCCGGCGCGCAGCTGCTCGCCGACGTACCACAGTGGTGGCGCGCGGCGCGGGTGGTCGTCGAGGACGTACCGGCCGAGCCGAGCTGGGACATGTCGACCGCGACCATGCTGGCCCTGGCCCGCCGGGCCCGGGCCGCGCTGGTCGACGACGGTTTCGACGGGGTGGTGGTCAGCCACGGCGCGGACACCCTGGAGGAGACCGCGTACCTCAGCGACCTGCTGGCCGGGCCGGCGGTGTCGCGCGGGACGATCGTTTTCACGAGTGCGGTACGCCAGCGTGACGCGCTCTCCGCCGACGGCCCGCGCAACCTGGCCGGGGCGATCGCCGCGGCCGTGGATCCGGCGCTGCGCGGAGCCGGTGTGCTGGCCTGCCTCGACGACGAACTGCACGCGGCGCGCTGGGTCGGCCGGGTCGACGCCACCACGGTACGGGGCTTCTCCTCGGCGCCGTACCCGCTGCTCGGACGGGTGGTCGACGCCGGCGGCGAACAGGCTGGCCTCCGGGTGGAAGCGCTCGGCGGCCCGCCGCCCCGGCCACCCGCCGGGTACGGCGAGCCGGAGACCGGGGTCGCGGTGGTCAGGACGTATCCGGGCATGGGTGCCGAGCAGCTCACCGCGGTTGTCGACGCGGGCGCGCGGGGTGTCGTACTGGAGGGGACCGGTTCGGGCAACATCCCGGTCAGCCTCTTCGCCGCGATCGGTGACCTGCTGGAGTGGGACATCCCGGTGGTGGTCGCCTCGGTGTGCCGTACCCGGGAGGTCGACCTGACGGAGCTGCCGCCACCGGCCGGGCTCGCCGGCCGGCTGGGAGCCATCGGCGCCCGGGGCCTGCCCGCCACCAAGGCCCGGTACGCCCTGATGGTCGCGCTCGGCGGGGCGACCCGGTTCGGCGGCGGTGTGGCGGCGGCCCGGGACTGGTTCGGCCGGATCGAGCCGACCGGACCTGCGGCGGGTGGGCAGCCGGGCTGAGCATCACGCGGCGGGCATCGCGCGGGGTCGATGCCCGGCCACGGCGGTCGCGTAGGCTGCTCCGGTGACGACCGGTACGGCACCGCAGGCTCCAGGGGAAGGGCGGGGTCGGGTGCTCACGGTCGCGAAGATCGCCCGGCTGGCCGGGGTCTCCGCGCCGACGGTGTCCCGGGTCCTCAACGGACAGACCGGGGTGGCGCTGGAGACCCGGGAACGGGTCGAGGCGGTGCTGCGCGAGCACGGCTACCGGCGTCCGGGCGGGGCCAGCTCCATCGCCGTACTGGAGTTGGTCTTCCACGCGCTGGACAGCCTCTGGGCGTTGGAGATCATCCGGGGCGTGGAGAAGGTCGCCCGCGAGCACGACCTGGCCGTTGTGCTGACCGAGATGCAGGGCCGGCTCACGCCGGGACGGGCCTGGACCGAGCAGGTGCTGACCCGTCGCCCGACCGGCGTGATCGCGGTCTTCTCCGAACTGACCGTCGCCCAGCAGTCGCAGTTGGCCACCCGGTCGATTCCGCTGGTTGTCCTCGACCCGACCGGTGAGCCGCTGCACCAGACGCCGTCGGTCGGGGCGACGAACTGGAACGGCGGTCTGGCCGCCACCCGGCACCTGCTCGACCTCGGCCACCGGCGGATCGCGATGCTCAGCGGGCCGACGGCGTGGCCCTGCTGCCGGGCCCGGCTCGACGGCTACCGGGCCGCGATGGACGCCGCCGACGTACCGGTCGACCCGGAGCTGGTCCGGATCAGCACCCTGTACGTCGAGGGCGGGCTGGCCGACGGCCGGGCGTTGCTGCGGCTGCCGGATCCGCCCACGGCGATCTTCGCCGCGAACGACCTGCAGGCGCTCGGGGTGTACGAGGCGGCCCGGCGGGAGGGCGTCCGGATCCCGGAGGAGTTGAGTGTGGTCGGCTTCGACGACCTCTCCTTCAGTCGGTGGTCCGGGCCGCCGATGACCACGGTTCGCCAACCGCTGGAGCGGATGGGGGCGACCGCTGCCCGCATGATCATCGAGTTGGCGGCGGGTCGGCCGCTCGAGCAGCACCGGGTGGAACTCGCCACCGAGTTGGTGGTACGGGAGAGCACCGCGTCGCCGTCCGGGTGCTGAGCAGCTGGATCGGTCGCCGGACCGGGTGCGGATCGGCCGCCTCGTCGGACGGTGTCAGCCGGACCGCGGACCAATCTCATAGTCAGATACGTCTATCTATTGTGCGCCGAAACATTCCGATCCATACTTCGAAATGTTTCGGGTTGATGGTCGGCCGATGACCGCCTCGTTGCCCCGACGGCCGCCCGTCCCACGGCGACCCTCGGCTCGACCCGGTGGTCGACCGTTGCCGGCGGCTCAGGCATGAGGAAGGAACAGAACGGATGAGAAGGCTCCTGCAAGCGATCGGCGCCGCCGGGGTGGCGGTGGCCATGGCGGTCCTGGGCCTGGTGGTCGCCACCCCGGCATCGGCGGCGACCCTGACCGAGGTGACCAACTTCGGCACCAACCCCAGCAACCTGCGGATGCACCTCTACGTGCCGGACCGGCTCGCGGCGCGACCCGGGATCCTGGTGGCCATCCACTACTGCACCGGCACCGGCCAGGCGTTCTACTCCGGCACCCAGTACGCCTCCCTGGCGGACCGGTACGGCTACATCGTCATCTACCCCACGGCCACCCGGAGCAGCCAGTGCTTCGACGTCTACTCGCCACAGGCGCTGCGCCGCGACGGCGGTAGTGACCCGGTCGGCATCGTCTCCATGGTCCGGTACGTCCAGCAGCGCTACAGCACCGACACCTCGCGGGTCTTCGCCACCGGTACCTCCTCCGGCGCGATGATGACAAACGTCCTGCTCGGCAACTACCCGGACGTCTTCGCCGCCGGAGCCGCCTTCGCCGGCGTGCCGCACAGCTGCTTCGCCACCAACGGATCGGGGGAGTGGAACAGCCAGTGCGCCAACGGTCAGATCATCCGCAGCGCCCAGGAGTGGGGTAACGCGGTCCGCTCCGCGTACCCCGGCTACACCGGTCGCTACCCCCGGATGCAGCTCTGGCACGGCACCAACGACGAGACGCTGCGCTACCCGAACTTCGGCGAGGCGATCAAGCAGTGGACCAACGTCCACGGCCTGAGCCAGACGCCGACCTACACCGACACGCCGCAGTCCGGCTACACCCGCACCCGGTACGGCGGCAGCGGGCCCCAGGCGCCGGTCGAGGCGATCAGCATGCAGGGTGTGTCGCACAACCTGCCGGTCAACGCGGCCGAGGCGATCCGGTTCTTCGGCCTGGACCAGACGAACCCGCCGACGAACCCGCCGACCACCCCACCCACCAACCCGCCGACCACTCCGCCCACGAACCCCCCGACCACTCCGCCGACCACTCCGCCCACGAACCCGCCGTCGGGTTGTGCGGTCAGCTACGTCGTCAACGCCTGGAACACCGGCCTGACCGCCTCGGTGACCATCGCGAACCGGGGAACCAGCGCGATCAACGGCTGGAGCCTCGCCTTCACCCTGCCGTCGGGCCAGACCATCACCTCGGGCTGGAACGCCTCGTACAGCCCGACGAGCGGAGCGGTGACCGCACGCAACGCCAGCTACAACGGCACCATCGCGCCGAACTCCTCGGTGAACATCGGCTTCCAGGCCACCCACACCGGCAACACCGGCCGACCCGGCTCCTTCACGCTCAACGGAGCCACCTGCACGGTGAGCTGATCCCGGTTCCCGGCGGCGCCGTCCCCGCGCCGCCGGGCCGACCGGCCACGGACACCGCGCGGGGCGGTGGAGGTGGTGCCGCCGGCACCACGGCGCGTCCGGCCAGGACACCGGTCACCGGCGGCGGTATCGGACCGTCCGGGCGTACGGGGTGAAACCGAGGGCGGCGTAGACCTGCCTCGGTACCGGGTAGTCGTCGTCACCACGGGAACTGACCAGGGCGGTACGGGCACCCGCCTCGCGGAACGCTCGCAGCACGGCCTCGATCGTGGCCCGGGCCAGCCCCTGACCCCGGAACTCGGCGAGCGTGCCGACCGGCTCCAACACGCCGACCCGGTTGACCTCGTCATACCAGCCCAGGCAGTAGGCGAGAAAACGACCGTCGGGGGCCTCGACCACCATGTCGAACTCACCGCGGTACGGCCAACCGGCGCTGACGTTCCGGAAACGCTCCTCGGTCACCTGGGAGGGGTGCCAGACCTCGCGGTGCACGGCGGTGCGGCGGACCAGGTCGGCTTCGCCGCGTACCGGTCGTACCGTCAGCCCGGCCGGCAGCCGCGGCACCGGAGGCAGTTCGTCGAGGTCCCGGCGGTGGGCCAGCAGGAAGGTCCCGCCGTGGTCGGCGGTGTGACCACGCCGGAGCAACGCCGCGACCAGATGCCGCTCGGTGTCGAGCACGGTGACCGTCAGCGGCCCGGTCGTGACGGTGCCGGCCCAGTCCAGCACCTCGTCGACCAGGTCAGGACGCGCCGGATCGACAAGCAGTGACAGTTCGTCCTCCGGCCGGACGACCCAGCCCCAGGCCAGCACCGAGCCGTCCGCCTCCCAGAGCGCCATCGGCCACTCCGGTCGGCCGTCCGGCACCTGGCCCAGGTTCCACGCCAGCTCCCCGACGTGCCATCGGCCGCCCGGTGACCAGATCCGTTGGGCGAAGCCGTACAGCGCCGGCAGATCCGCCGCCCCGGCAACGTCGCGTCGCATCCGGACAACCTTCGTCGGGGTCGGGCCGGTTCCGCAACCCGGTTCTCCGGTACGCCCTGCCGGGCCGCCGGCGGCCCGGCACCGTCGACCCGTCGACGCCGGACCGGGCGGCTGTCCGCAAGACGCGACCTGGCAGGCTGGGCCGGTGCGACGCCTGCTGGACACCGCGACCCTGGAATCGTCGGCGGTGGTGGCGAACTCGGCGATGAACCGGGAGCGGCAACTCGACGGGGTCAACAGCTACGCCCGCGAACTCGGCTTCAACCCGCTCGACTGGCTTCTCGACCGTGCCGGCGACAAGCCTGACGGCGTCGGTTGGCTCGACCTGTGCTGCGGCAGCGGGCGGGCACTGATCCGGGCCGCGGCCCGGCTGCACCGGCTCGGCCGGACGGGTGCGGTGACGCTGGCCGGGGTGGATCTCGTCGACCACTTCGACCCGCCCGGCACTGCCGGGCTGCCACCCCGACTGGTCTGCGCATCCGTCGCCGACTGGACGCCGAACCGACGATTCGACCTGATCACCTGCGTACACGGGCTGCACTACGTCGGAGACAAGCTGGGCGTACTGGCCCGGGCCGCCGGTTGGCTCACCGAACACGGTCGGCTCGTGGTCGACCTGGATCTCGACGCGGTACGGCTGGCCGACGGCCGGCCCGCCGGGGCCCGGCTGACCCGGCTGCTCCGGGCCGCCGGCTTCACCGTCGACCGGCGTCGTCGCCGGGTCAGCCGTACCGGACCGGCGACGATCTCCCTCCCGTACCGGTATCTCGGTGCCGACGACCGGGCCGGACCGAACTACACCGGCCAACCGGCGGTCAACTCGTACTACATCGAGAGCTGACGTCGACCGGTCAACCTGCCGCGTCGCGGCGGGCCCGGGCCCGCCGCCGACCCTCGTGCATCGCCTGGACCCGGGGGATCGGAATAGTGTGCCCCTCCGCGACCAGGTCGGCATCGAGCCGCTGCGGCCCGGGCATCCGCTCCACCCACGGGTCGGCACCGTCGAGCAGCGCCGGCACGGTACGCAGGGTGAAGTCGGCCGGTGTGACGGAATCCAGGTCCGCCCAGTCCACCGGGAACGACACCGGCACCCCGGGCCGGATCCGTGGACTGTAGGCCGCCACCACGGTCGCCCCGCCGACCCGGGTCGGATCGAGGAAGACCCGCCCGCCCCGGTCGTCGCGGATGAAGGCGGTGGTCGCCAGCGCCGGGTCGAGCCGTTCCGCCCGGGCCGCGAGCGCCCGGGTCGCCGCCGCCACGTCGTCCATCGCCGTCGCCGGATCCACCGGTACGAAAATGTGCAGTCCCTTCGCCCCGCTGGTCTTCACCACCCCGGTCAGGCCGACCTCGGCCAGCGCCCGGCGGACGAGTTCGGCGGCCCGGACGACCAGCGGGAACCGGCCGCCCTCCGGCGGGTCGAGATCGAGCACCAGGTGCGTCGGCCGGCTCGGGGCGTCGGCCCGGACCAGGGCCGGGTGGTACTCCACCGCGCGCTGGTTGGCGAACCACAGCAGCGTACGCCGGTCGTTGCAGAGCGCGTACGACACCTCGCGCCGGGACGTCTCCGCCCAGAGCGACACCGTCGACACCCACTCCGGGGTGTACCTCGGCACATTCTTCTGCATGAACGGTGCCTGACCCCCGAGCACCCGGACCACCGACAGCGGCCGGTCCCGCAGCTGCCCGACCAGCTGCCCGTGGACGGCGTCCAGAAAGTCGACCAGCTCACGTTTGCTCGCCTCGGCACCGTCGAAGAGCGGCTGGTCGAGATTGGTCAGCGTAACCCCGTCGCGTACCTCGTCCGCAGCCGCCATCAGGTCACCTTGCCGGGGTAGGGCCGCCCGGTCAACCCGACCCGGCGTAGCGGCGGTGGAAAGGACGGTACGACGCAGGTTCAGCCGGGGACGAGGGTCACCTGGGCGCCGGACTCGTCGTGCCGGACGCTGATCCGGCCGGTCAGGCCGGCGAGTTCACCCGTACCAGTGCCTCCGCGTACCTGACCGTCGAGAACGGTCGGGCCTGGCTCTACGGGCCACCCCGACGCAGGTTCGAGCGGGTGCTCGCCGACGCCGGACGGGTCGTCGGCCTCGGGCCCGGCTGGGTGGTCCGGCGCTGCCGGCTGCCGGAGGCGGCGTTGTACGCCACCGAGGGTGGGCCGGTCGACTGGGTCGGACTCGCCGCCGACCTCGGCTACTACGACCGGGCACATCTGGTGCGGGACCTCACCGCCGCCGTGGGCGTACCGCCGGCCCGCTACACCGACTGCTCCGTCTGAGGCTGCCCGTCGGGGACGGTTTCACAGATCCACCAACACCCTGGAGGATCCGGGCAGAGCGCCGTCCGGTCGCCCCGTTACCAGCGCGGACAGTATGCGGTGCCGGGAGCTTTTGCCTGCGGTTGACTGTTCCAAGAGGCGGGCCGGTATTTTCAACAGCAGTCGGGCCGCGATCCCCATCTCGTCGGCCGCTGACGACAGAAGGTGGGCGAGGGCTGCGGCACGTTGTATCAAAGACGCATAGGCGGTAGCTCCGTGTCGACAGACCTCCGTCTGCAGGTCGGCTCCGATCAGAACGAATGTGAGGTCTCCCGGGACGATTCCCGACAGGGCGCCCCGGAGCGCGGCACGGGGTACGGGATCCTGTTGGACGCGGGTCCGTCCGGCGTACGCCCCATCCTTGACCCGAACCTCGCTCAACTCCTCATCGCCATCCCAGCAGTACAAGACCAAACCATCGACGACCGACGGTGCGACCTGCCGAACGGTGGCCATCGCCGTGCCGAACCAGGACTCGAACGTTGACGGAGCGTTCGAGGGCAGGCCGGTGACAGGCGGTCTCCTCGTCTGAGCCGAACCAGCCTCGTCGCCGACCACGGCATCGAAATCGAGGATCGCGAGCACGTCTTCGCCGGCAGCCAGATCGAGGACGGAGCGTGCGGACGCTGTCGACCAGTCGGACGGGACAGCTGGTCGCAGCCCCAACTGGGATCCGCTGTGTAGCAGTTGGGCCAACAGGAATCCCGCATCGTGAAGCACGACACGTCGGCCGAACCGTCCGAAGGTCACTTCGGCCGCCGTGAAGTTTCCGGTAACGCAGAGGCTGAAGCCGGTCGTCGGTTGACTTCTGTCGCCGACCGGCCACCGGAGAGGGAAGAGGTCGCCCTCATAGGGATCATAATGAGCTCCGCCGCCGAGGAGGGCACACTGCTCCAGGGGAAGCGCGTAGACCGAGGCCGTTCCTATTCCTTCCACGGTCGGCAATCTCCGGTACCGGAGTTCGCTGACCTTGCCATGACTCGTCGTGACGTCAGCCTCCAGCGCCATACCCAGTAGCGACAGCAGCTGTCCGGGGATCTCCGCCCCGTGCGCTTCCGCGAGGTGCCGCAACGGTGGCATGTTGAAGTGCCTCCGTCGGAAAATAGACTGATTCCTGACGGACAGCCACTGCTCCACCCGACCAACGCGCCCCATCGGAATCTCGACGCTTTTCTCGTAGGTCCAGGCACGTTGCGCGGTGGCGTGCGGCGTCTCGCCATCCCTCGTGGGTACCCCGCACCCGGGACAGGTCATGTCGCCTCTCGGGAGCGCCAGATCAGATTGCCCCGTTCGCGGGTCATAACGAACCGAAGTCGTCAGGATCTCACATGGGTGAAGACCGCCCAGATAGGAGAGAACAGCGGCAGACACGATACCGCTTCCCACGGACCTGGCCGCTCGTGGCGCGTCGACCCAGTCACGCCCGTTGGAGTGGGGACCGCAGCAGCCACGACAACGCCCGACGCCGCCTTCCAGCACCGGCCCTACGACAATCTCCTCGCCGTTCCAGATGGCTGGCAGCACCGCGACCTCACCACCGGCGGCACCCGCCGTGGTTCCGCCGGTCGGCCAGGTCAGGTCCACGATCAAATCCAATGGGCGGGGAGGTGCGGCCTCGCCGTCCACCGGTGGCGTGGACACTCCCCGAAGGCGCGACCTGCCGACGCCGGAGCCCTCCAACGCGCGGACGATCTGCCCACCCATCCACGGGTCGCCGACGATCACCACGTCGGCTTCCGCAAGCCTGTGCCGAACGCCTTCCACGAGATCCGCCGCGTAACGGCCCCGCAGACTCACCAGATAGTCGTTCGTCCGGTCCGGTCGCCTCTCCAGCGCGGCCCTGTCTCCGGATTCGAGGAGCCCGGAACCCGTCAGCAACTCGACAACGTCCAGCAGCTCGGAGTCATCAGCCGAGTCGGGCCTCGAATCCATGACGACCTCGCCGGCCACCTCGCCCGACGACGCGTGTTTCAGAATGCTGATCGCCCTCCTGTCGCGTATCCGGACCCTCAGGCCGGGCTTCTCGGCAACGAGATGGTCATCCACCTCTCTCAGGAACACACCTGGGCTCAGCGCCAGGCGGCGCAGGATGGTCATCATTTCTCCCACAGGTCTCGGTACAGCCGAAGCAGCTGCGCATTGCCACGCCCAGCGCTGGCCGGGCGCGTACACCGTGGGCAGTCATGGACAGCCGTCAGGGCCTCAGCCCGCACCTTGAGCCCGTTCACGTGGAGCAGGTACACCGACCGGGGGCGACCACGCCCGGTGGGCTCCAGTAATCCGGAGAGCAAGCCGGCCACCGTGTAGGCCAGGTGTCGAGGTATACCTTCGACATGGTCTCCGCGCACGGGCACGTCGACACCGCGCAGAGGTACCTCGGTTCGCCCGTGCTGCTTCAGGCGGACCTGTAGACACAGGTAGCAGGGGCCGTCGTCCGGAACGACGTGGGGTCCGACGAACACGTACGGATAGGCGTAGCCCACGAAGCACCACGGGACGCTGAGGCGATGACTGGCGGCGTCGAACGCGTGCACCTGTCGCCAGTCGAAGCGGGAAGTGACGAGGACCGTTGTCCTCCCTGCCGCCATCACCGCGCCCGGGTTGTCCGCGCATTCTGACAGCGCCACGAGGCGGGTTTCGTACGCGGTGTCGAGTGTCTCCGCCACAGCGGCGGCGACCAGAGCGCCGAAGCTCCCGTCGAAGACGAGCTGGACGGGCGCTTCCGATGGCGTGGGATTCATTCAGGACACCGGAAGCGGATAGGGATTCAGCTCCGACTCGGGCCGCACGACGTGGTTGAGGAAACGTGGGAGTTCGTAGAGCCTTGTAGAGCCCCGGTACTGGGCACGTGGCCATACGGACAGCGGTTGCGCCTGCGGGACGATCACCTTGACGCAGGCGAGGCCGGCGTCGGCGACCTCTCGAGTGGTCATATCGACGGCGTAGACCGAACAACCTCTGGCAGACAGCCGCTCCAGCACGTGTTTCAGCGCCCTCCGTGGGTCCAGGTCGCTGTCGCCGCGTGGCTCCGCTCTTCTTCTGTCGCGGTAACCGCTGACGAGAAAGTCGAAGGCGGGTCGCCTGGCGCGCATTCCGGTGTAGGCCGCGCCGGAGTTGATGTCGGCAAACCTCTCGTGGGCGTCACCGGGCTCGCTCGCTTCAATGGCCGGAGTAAACCGCGAGCACTCCAGTATGGACTTGAGTGCCGCATTCTTCTGGTTCAGATCGCAGGCGGTGGCCGTGGTCTGAGCAGTATGCCTACCGTGAGGTGAGAACTGCGTACACCACACCACGGGAATTCCGACATCCGTCGTGGCGTCGAAGAGGAAGGTCTGAACCCCGCGCTCGTCGAACCAGCCGACGATTTCCCTCGCCTCGTCGCCGAGGAATCCGTCGTCGAGGACCGGAATCGGCATCTGCTGAAGCCACACAATGGAGCACGCGTCGCGCTCGATTACTTCACATAGTGCGGCGAGCAGCGCCTTCTCCAACGTTTCGTGTATGGCGGTGCCCGTTGAGAAGGGTAACCAGAACCGCTCTGTCCGCAGCCTGTCGGTGAGGGCGTACGCCATCACCGCGGGCACCATGACCTCGCCGCCACCGCACAGATCGACGCCCCGGGTCCATCGAATCACCTCGTCTTTGCTCGGCCTGTCCAGGAAGCCGCCCGACTCCGCTATCTCCTGCTCCGAGAACGTCGCCAACTCGTCCAGGTCCAGTGCGTCAGAACCCAGGTCTGTGGCTCGTGCGCGAGTGAATCCGTCGGTATCGTAGATCAGGGCCGCATACCGCTCCAAGCCTTCACAGATTGCGACCCGGGCCGCATGAGCCGGGTCGTCCCAGGCGTGGCCGCTTCCGACGGCGACAACCTTTCCCGACCCCGACCGGCGTACCTGGTTGACGTCGCCGGTGAGGCTGTTGTACGCCCTGATCCTGGGCGGCCGCCAACCCCCCCAGTACTCCGGTCCGTGCACGCCGAGAACACCGGCCCAACCCACGAAGTCGTCGAGTCGCAGCCCCGCCGGTGTTTCCTCGCCACCATCCCATCGAACGTTCT
This sequence comes from Plantactinospora sp. B24E8, assembly GCF_039871735.1. Taxonomy (NCBI): domain Bacteria; kingdom Bacillati; phylum Actinomycetota; class Actinomycetes; order Micromonosporales; family Micromonosporaceae; genus Plantactinospora; species Plantactinospora sp. B24E8. The sequence goes on along the minus strand of NZ_JBDPMH010000028.1, from coordinate 342 downwards.
CGACCCGTGACTCGTCGGGTCGATGACCGGAACTGCCACCCGCCCGATCCACCCGCAACTGCTCCCTCCGCGACCCGTACGTCGGCTGGACAGCCGCGCGATTCACCGTCTCTGATGTGTGAGGAGTACATCAGTTGGTCGGTGAGCGTCGCAAGGTCTCACCGGACGCGCTCTGCCCCGACTCCCGGTCGTCGATGCCCACTGCTGGCGGAGACGTGACTGATCAGGTGCTCGTCGGCGGGTTGGTTTGACCTGCGCCGTCTGGTCTGGATCATGGTGGGGTGTCCGGAACGCCATCCGTCGTGGAGCTGCTTGAGCGGCTTGCCGGCTTGGAGGCGCGGA
>NZ_JBDPMH010000027.1:0-99360 GCF_039871735.1 Plantactinospora sp. B24E8 | reverse complement strand
CCGGCCCGGGACGGGTTCGTCACCACGGCGACGTGCTGACCGAGCAGGCTGACGGTCGGGACGGAACGCCAGGTCCGGCCGTCGTCGTAGGAGACCGAGACGTCGGCGTCCGTCACCCGGCCGGCGGGGGCCGGGGGGGGGTCGGGGGGCGGCCCCCGCCGGTGCGGTGTGTCAGCGCCGGTCTGGCCGGCCAGGGCTGGTCGGTCAGGTGCCGACGACGGCGCCCTCACCCGCACCCTGCGGTACGGGCGGCTGGGGCGTGTCGGCGACCTTGGGAGCCCGGCCGCCACGGGTGCGGCTGCGCCGGTCGAGCCAGTTGGCGAGCATGGTGAGCAGCGAGTTGATGATGATGTAGATGACTGCGGCCACGATCGCGGCGGCGACCACGTTGCCGTAGTTCGCGGACAGGTCGTTGACGCCGCGCTGCAGCAACTCGGGGTACGCGACGATGTAACCGAGCGCGGTGTCCTTGAGCAGGACGACCAGCTGGCTGACGATCACCGGCAGCATCGACCGGGCGGCCTGCGGCACCAGGATGTGCCGCATCACCAGGGTCTTCCGCATGCCGATCGCGTACGCCGCCTCGGACTGGCCCCGGGGCACCGCCCGGATGCCGGCCCGGAACGCCTCGGCGAGGACCGACCCGTTGTAGAGGGTGAGTCCGATGACCACCGCCCAGAAGCCCGAGACGGGTGCCTGGATCAGGAACGGCACGGCGTAGAAGATGAAGAAGATCATCAGCAGCAGCGGTACGGCCCGGAAGAACTCCACGACCGCGCCGGCCGGGATGCTGATCCACCGGTGCTCGGAGAGTCGCCCCACCGCGAAGATGACGCCGAAGGCGAGCGAGAACACCATGCCGGCGGCCGCCGCCTGCAGGGTCGCGAGCAGGCCGGGGAGGATGAACCCGGTCCAGGTCTCCGACTCGGCGAACGGCTTCCAGAGGTTGCCGGACCACTGCCCCGCCGCGTCGAACTTGCGGTAGACCCACCAGAGCAGGGCGAGCAGGGCGAGGCCGAAGACGACGGTCAGGACCGCGTTGCGGACCCTGGCCCGGGGGCCGGGGTGGTCGTAGAGGACCGAGGTGGTGTTGCTCATCAGCGCTTCACCGCCAGCCGGTTGGCGAGCCATCCGAAGAAGTAGCCCGTCGGGATCAGGAGCAGGGCGAAGGCGCCGGCGAAGACCGCGAAGATCAGAACACCGGCGTTGCCGTACGAGTTGATCAGGTCCTTCATCACGCTGGACGACTCCATCAGGCCGATGGTGCCGACGATCGTGCTGTTCTTGCAGAGCGCGATCAGGATGCTGCCCAGCGGCGCGACGACGGCCCGGCCGGCCTGCGGCAACACCACGATCCGCAACGTCTGGGCGAAGGTGAGCCCGATGGCCCGGGCCGCCTCGGCCTGTCCGGCCGGCACGGTGTTGATGCCGGAGCGGATCGCCTCGCAGACGAACGCGGCGGTGTACGTCGACAGTCCGATCACGCCCAGCCAGTAGGTGTTGAGCGGGAGGTCGTCGGAGAAGCTCAGGCCGAACGTGCTGTAGAGCCCGAAGTAGCAGAAGAAGATGATCAGGGTCAGCGGCGTGTTGCGGAAGATGTTGACCCAGCCGGCGCCGAACAGCCGCAGCACCGGGATGGGCGAGACCCGCATCGCGGCCAGGATCACGCCGAGTACCAGTGCGAGCACCGCGGAGGCGCCGGTCAGTTTGAGGATCCAGACGAAGCCCGACACCGTGGCGTCGACGTTCCTCGGATCACCGAATACGTCCATGTGTCCTTGCTCCTGGAGAGCACATCGGGCCCTGAACGACAGCCGGGGCCGGCGGGTGTTCGCCGCCGGCCCCGGGTCAGACGATCAGGCGGGGCAGTTGGTCAGCTTGCTGGTGTCCAGGGTCGGGGCGGGGGTGCCGCTCTTGCCGAGGGTCTTGTCCCAGGCGGCCTTGTAGCTGCCGTCCGCCGCCGCGGCGGTGAGGATCTCGTTGACCTTCTTGCAGCCCTCGACGTCCTCCTTCTTCAGCCCGATGCCGTACGGCTCGGAGGAGAAGGGCTTGCCGACCACCTTGAACTTGCCGGCGTACTGGTCCTGCGAGGCGTAGCCGGCGAGGATGATGTCGTCGGTGGTCACCGCGTCGACCTGGCCGTTCTCCAGCAGCGGCAGGCACTTGGTGTACGCGTCGAACTGCTGGAGTTTGGCCTTCGGGTAGTCGGTCTGGATCCGCTTGGCCGGCGTCGAGCCGCTCGCCGAGCAGACCGTCTTGCCCTCCAGCGCCTCCGGCCCGGTGATGGCGGTGTTGTCCGCCTTCACCAGCAGGTCCTGTCCGGTGATGTAGTACGGCCCGGCGAAATTGACCTTCTGCTTGCGCTCGTCGGTGATCGAGTAGGTCGCCACGACGAGGTCGACGGTGCCCTGCTGGATGAACGACTCCCGGTTGGGCGTGGTGGTGGTCTTCCACTCGATGCCGCTCTCCTCGACACCCAGACCCTTGGCAATGATCTTGCCAATCTCGATGTCGAAGCCCTCGTACGCGCTACCGGTCTGCAGACCGAGACCGGGCTGGTCGGACTTGACGCCGATGACCAGCTTCTTGCTCGACTCCGCCTTGCCGATGATCCCGGACGCGGAGCCGCCCGAACCCGTACCGTTGCCATCACCGCCGCAGGCGGCGACGGTGAACGAGAGTGCCGCGACCGCGGCCATCGCCGCCACGCGCGTGATTCGCATTGCTCTTCCCCTTCTTCGACTTAGCGCGCCGGCCAGCCGACCGGGCGCTCCACACAGGACGCCTAGTGCGTCAGGATCTTCGACAGGAAGTCCTTGGCCCGCTCGCTGCGCGGGTTGGCGAAAAACTCGGCGGGCGGCGCGTCCTCGATGAGCTGTCCGTCGGCCATGAAGATGACCCGGTTGGCGGCGTGCCGGGCGAAGCCCATCTCGTGCGTCACCACCACCATGGTCATGCCGTCCCTGGCGAGCGAGGTCATCACCCCGAGCACCTCACCGACCATCTCCGGGTCCAGCGCGCTGGTCGGCTCGTCGAAGAGCAGGGCCTTGGGCTGCATCGCCAGGGCCCGGGCGATCGCCGCCCGCTGCTGCTGGCCGCCGGAGAGCTGCGCCGGGAACTTGCCGGCCTGGGAGGCGATGCCGACCCGGTCGAGCAGTTCGAGGGCGCGCTTGCGCGCCGACTCCGGCTTCTCCCTACGCACCTTGATCGGCCCGAGGGTGACGTTCTCCAGGATCGTCTTGTGGGCGAAGAGGTTGAACGACTGGAAGACCATGCCCACGTCACTGCGCAGCCGGGCCAGGGCCCGGCCCTCGGCCGGCAGTGGCTGGCCGTCGAAGGTGATCGTCCCCGCGTTGATGGCCTCGAGGCGGTTGATCGCCCGGCACAGGGTCGACTTCCCGGACCCGGAGGGTCCGATCACCACGACGACCTCACCCCGGCTCACCGAGAGGTTGACGTCCTGCAGCACGTGCAACGGGCCGAACCACTTGTTGACCCCGTCAAGCCGGATGAGCGGTTGGTCGGTCGTACCACTCACTTCGCCCGCCTGGCTCCGCTCGGTCATGCCCCACCTGTCTCGTCCACGGTCTGTCACACCGGATTCCGCTGAATCAGTGACGCAACTCTAGGGGACCTGACGTGCTGGAACGCAATCGACTTCATCACGGGGCGGTAACGACAGCCACGAAGATCGCAACTGTCCGTTAAGGTGCGTGGACTGTTTGTGGTCATTGGCCACGGAACAGGTGCCTTGACCGTCGGCCCGGGCGCCCTTGGTACCGGAGCCGGGACGAGGGTGGCGGAGGCGTACGGGGATCGAACCCGCCCGACCGAGTTACTCGGTCACATCGGTTTTGAAGACCGTGAGGACCACCAGGTGCCTGCCCGCCTCCGTGGCGAACCGCGATGTTCCGCCCCTGATCGTATGCGTTGAGGCCGGTGCGCACCGGTTGATCCGCCGGGATGGTGTACCGGGTGTGGGCCTGTCACACTTCGTGTCATGCGGGGCACCGAACGCCTGCGACCGTGGCCGCTGGTCGGGCTCACCCTCTTTGTCCTGGCGTTGGTCGGTGCGGCGGTGCTCGCCCTGCTCCTCACCGACGGCAACGAGCAGCTGGTCGCCGTGGTCGTCTCGGTCGCCACGGCGATTCTCGCCCCGCTGATCAGCGCCGTCGCGGTGGCACTGTGGCGGCGCCGGCACTGGGAGGGACTGGATCCGGCAGCGGCGCTGACGCTGGCCGGCGACCACCTGGCCCGGGCGGTCGAGGAGCAGTGGGAACCGGCGCTGCGCGACCGCCGACTCGTTCGCCCGATCCCGGTGCGTTGGGTCTGGTCCACCCGACCGGTGAGCGGCCGGGTGGAGGAGGCGGTCGGCGGCTTCGACGGCCCGGCCCACGGCCGGTTCGCGCCGCTACCGGGAATCGAGGCGGCGACCGTCGACACGGTACGCGGCGGCGGTCTCGCCGACCTCTTCACCATCTACGCCGGCCTCGAATCCGGTCGGGTGGTGGTGCTCGGCGAGCCCGGGGCGGGTAAGTCGGCGGCCGCGATCCTCGCCGTGCTCGAAGCCCTTCGGCACCGCAGGCAGGTCGAGGACGCCCAGGAGCGCGCCGAGATCCCGATCCCGGTCCTGCTCACCGCGCGTACCTGGGACCCGGAACGCACGTCGCTGCACCGCTGGCTGGCCGACCGGATCGCCACCGACTTCCGGTTCCTGCGGGCGTCGGCGTACGGGCCGGACGTCGCCACCCGACTGGTCCGGGAGCGTCGCGTCGCGCTTTTCCTCGACGGGTTCGACGAGCTGGACGCCGAGCTGCGCCCCCTCGCGCTGGAGGCCCTCGACGATCAGGCCGATCTCCGGCTCGTCCTGTTCACCCGGAGCGAGCAGTACGCCGAGGCGGTGCGTGGCGCACACCTGCACGGTGCGGCCGCCCTCGAACTCCGCCCGGTTCCCACCACCGTCGCCGCCGACTATCTCGCCCGGTGGCAGCTCGCCGAACCCCCGCCGGCCTGGCGCCGGCTGGTCGACCGCCTGCACCAGGCGCCGGACACTCCACTGGCGCGGGCGCTGACCTCGCCGCTGGCCGTGACCCTGGTCCGGGACACCTTTCCGGACCCGGCCGACCTCGAGGAACTGCTTGTCCCGGACCGGTTCGCCACCCGGGACGAGGTCGAGGACCACCTCCTGGACCGGGCCCTGTCGGCGGCGTACCGCCGACGCCCGGGCAAACCACCCGGCCGGTACGACCCGGGGCAGGCCCGCCGCTGGCTCGGTGCCCTGGCCACCGCGATGAGCCGGGACGGTGTCCGGGAGCTCGCCTGGTGGCGTCTGCACCGTTGGGCACCGGCCCCGGTGCGGGCGATCGCCACCATGCTCGCCGGCGGGCTCGTCGGCGGAGCGGCTGCGGCGGTCGTCGCCGCGTTCACCGAGGAGTTCGGGGAACGGGACACCATCGACATCGGGCCGGCCGCCGTGGTCGGTCTCCTGCTCGGCTTGGCGATCGGCCTGGCCGTCGAGCACCGGGACTCGCCGGCCGGCGGACTCGCTGGCAAGGCCGGTGCCCGGTTCAACCCCGGGCTCGGTCTCGTCTCGGGCCTCGCCGTCGGCCTCGCCACCGCGCTGACCGTGGGGCCGGCCGTGGGCGTCGTCGGCCTCGGGGTGGCGCTCGTCGCCGGCGCCGTGGCGGGGGCCGGCGCGGGTTTCGCCTCCCAGGCCGGGCTCACCCGCGCCGACTCGGCCCTGCCTCCACAGTCCGGCGTCGCCGGCACCCTCCGGGCGGGCCTCACCCGCGGTCTGCCCGCGGGCCTCGCCACCGGGGTCCCGATCGGGCTCGCCACCGGCGTTCCGGTGGGGATCGGATACGGAGCGCCGGCCGGACTCGTCACCGGACTTGTCATCGGCGCGACGTTCATCCTCGCGTTCGGACTCATCGACAGCTTCTCCGCCGCCTCGCTGAACGTCGCCGCCCCCCTCGATCCGGTCTCGGCGTGGCGGCAGGACCGGCGGCGCAGTTTTGTCGTCGGCGGCGTCTTCGGTCTCTCGGTGGGCGTCGCGGCCGGCGTCACCGACGGGATGGCGATGGCCCGGCACGATCCGCTCCCGGTCGCGGTCGGAGTTGGACTGGTCACCGGCGTGACGATCGGGGTGGTCGCCACCGTCGCCGCCGCCCTGACCGTCTCCAGCACCTGGCGGACCACACTGTCCTTTCTGCAACTGCGGCTCCGTGGGGACAGTCCGGTCCTGGGTATGCGGTTCCTGGAGGACGCCCACGAGCGCGGCGTGCTGCGCGTCGTCGGCTCGGTCTACCAGTTTCGGCACGCCAGGCTCCAGGACCGCCTCACCGAGACGCACCGCTCCTGACCCGCGGCCGGTCCGGTTCCGGGCCGACCGTCCGGTGGGCGGCGGCCGGCCGTGGACGCCGACGTGGGCTCGCCGCAGGTCCACGGTGACCCGTCCGGGTGACCGTGCGAACTGTCCGGTGGGCGACCGCCGCGGCTGATTCTCGCCACGCAGGGTGAGCATCTCGGGCGAGCCGCGCTGTCGGAGGGGGGTTATGTGACTACAATAGGTAGTCAAGCTTTGTCTATTTCGGCGGATATGGTCACAGACCGGTAACTTAGCCGCGCTCGACCCGGTCCGCCCGGCACCATCGTTGGTGATGGCCGTCCCGCCCGACGACCACAGGCGACCGACCGGTCGCCGCCACGAGGGAGTGGTCACGAGGAAGTGGTCGGGCCGGACCGAGCAGAGCGAGGAGGCGGCAATGATCGAGCTGTGGAACTGGAGGATCGAGAGGCGCGTCGCCGCCACGGAGATCCGTCCCGCGCTCGCCGACGCGCTCCGCGTACCGGTGCTGCCGCTCGGCGCCATCGACCCGGCGGACATCCCGCAGGGTGCGATGCTCGTCGACGTGACGCACCGGCCCGGCGACTACCCGACCTCCGTCGACTGTTACGCGCCGCCGTCCGGGCTGCCCGAGGTGGTCGCCGTCGCGGCGTTCGCCCGTCGGCTGCGCCGGTCCTGCCTGCTGCCGGACGACACCCTGGACGCCGGACGCCACCTGCTGGTCACCCCGGACGGCACGATCCGTCCGGTGCACCTCGACGTCCGGGAGACCGACGACGGCGAGATCCTCTCCAACCAGCGGCTCTGCACGGTGCTCAGCCCCCGCTGCCGGGGCTGGTCACCCTGCCATCAGTCGCGTTGGAGCCCGGACTCCGTACTGCCCGCCCTCGCCGCGGCCTGACCGCCGCCGCGTACCACGAGGTTGTCGAGCAGGGTCCGGGTCGCCTCCGCGACCGCGGCCACCGCCGCGTCGAAGGCCTCCGCGTTGTGCGCGGCCGGGGTCCGGAACCCGGAGATCTTGCGCACGTACTGCAGCGCGGCGGCCTCGATGTCCGCGGCCGTGACCACCTCGGCGTACGGCTCCCGCAGGGTCTTGATGCTCCGGCACATGGCTCCTCCTAGTCCCCGGCGGTCGGGTTCCGCCCACGGCGGGATCCGGCCCCGCCGCCCGCTGCGGATACTCTGTCATTGTCATGACTACCGCAGCCCCGGGCAGCCCGCGCACCTACCAGGTGCGGACGTACGGCTGCCAGATGAACGTGCACGACTCCGAGCGGATCTCCGGACTGCTGGAGCAGGCCGGCTATGTCCGGGCCGCCGAGGCCGACGATCCCGACGTGGTGGTCTTCAACACCTGCGCGGTCCGGGAGAATGCGGACAATCGGCTCTACGGCAACCTCGGTCACCTGCGCCCGGTGAAGGAGAAGCACCCCGGGATGCAGATCGCCGTCGGCGGCTGCCTCGCCCAGAAGGACCGTGGCGAGATCGTCCGCAAGGCGCCCTGGGTCGACGTGGTCTTCGGCACCCACAACATCGGCTCGCTGCCGGTGCTGCTGGACCGGGCCCGGCACAACACCGCCGCCGAGGTGGAGATCCTGGAGTCGCTGGAGGTCTTCCCGTCGACCCTGCCGACCCGGCGCGAGTCGACGTACGCCGGCTGGGTGTCGATCTCGGTCGGCTGCAACAACACCTGCACGTTCTGCATCGTGCCGTCGCTGCGCGGCCGGGAGAAGGACCGCCGTCCCGGCGACATCCTGGCCGAGGTACGGGCGCTGGCCGCCGAGGGTGTGCTCGAGGTCACCCTGCTCGGCCAGAACGTGAACTCGTACGGCGTGGAGTTCGGCGACCGGCTCGCCTTCGGCAAGCTGCTCCGGGCTACCGGCGAGATCGAGGGGCTGGAACGGGTCCGGTTCACCAGCCCGCATCCGCGCGACTTCACCGACGACGTGATCGCGGCGATGGCCGAGACCCCCACCGTCTGCCACTCGCTGCACATGCCGTTGCAGTCCGGCTCCGACGACGTGCTGCGGGCGATGCGCCGGTCCTACCGGGCGGACCGCTACCTGGGGATCATCGAGAAGGTCCGGGCGGCGATGCCGGACGCGGCGATCACCACCGACATCATCGTCGGCTTCCCGGGCGAGACCGACGCCGACTTCGAGCGCACCCTGGACGTGGTACGTGAAGCCCGGTTCGCCTCCGCCTTCACCTTCCAGTACTCCAAGCGGCCCGGCACCCCGGCCGCCGAGATGCCCGGCCAGCTGCCCAAGCAGGTGGTGCAGGAGCGCTACGACCGGCTGATCGCCTGCGTCGAGGAGATCACCTGGGCGGAGAACCGCGCACTCGTCGGCACCCCGGTCGAGGTGCTGGTGGCGGTCGGTGAGGGACGTAAGGACGAGCGGACCGGACGACTCTCCGGTCGGGCCCGGGACGGGCGGTTGGTGCACTTCGCCGCCGGCTCGTACGCGGGCCGGATCCGCCCCGGGGACATCGTCCGGACCGTGGTCGACTACGCCGCCCCGCACCACCTGAACGCCGACGGCGAGCCGCTGTCGCACCGACGTACCCGGGCCGGCGACAACTACGAGGCCGGGCAGACCCCGCGTGGCGCCGCGGTGTCGCTCGGGCTGCCGACCGTCGGCGTGCCACCCGCACTGCCCGCCTCCGCCGGCGCGTGCGACCGCTGACCACTGATGCTGGCAGCGGGTGACCACTGACGCCGACGGCCGGTGACCCGTCGGCGCCTGCGCGGCCGCTGACCGCCGAATCGTCCCCGGCACGGAAAAGGGCCCCTTCCCCACGAGGTGGGAGAGGGGCCCTCCGGAGTCGTCCGGACCGGTCCCGGTCAGCTCGCCTGTTCGGCGAGTTCGAGGAAGCGCCGCTTGGACGCCAGTGCCTGCTCGGCCTCGCGGATCCGTCGGGCGTCACCGGCGCTCTGTGCCCGGGCGAGCCGCTGTTCGGCCTCGGCGACCTGTTCCCGCATCTGCGCGAGCAGCGGGTTGGCCGACGGCTCGGTCCGCCGCCACGCCGAATCCATCGCCTGACGGACCTTCTCCTCCACCACGCGGATCCGCCGGTCCAGGTTGGCCGCCGCCTCGCGGGGCACCCGGCCCGCCTCGTGCCACTGGCCCTGGATCTCGCGCAGCTTCGCCTGCGCGCCCCGGGGGTCGGCCTCGACGTCCAGCGCCTCCGCCTCGGCGAGCAGGGCCTGCTTGCGCTCCAGGTTGCCGCGCAGCTCGGCGTCCCGGGCCGAGAAAACCTCGCTGCGCCGGGAGAAGAAGGCGTCCTGCGCACCCCGGAACCGCTCCCAGAGCCGTTCCTCGGCCTCCTTCGAGGCCCGGGGCGCGGCCTTCCACTGTGTCATCAGTTCCCGCAGCCGGTTGGCGGTGGCCGCCCAGTCGGTCGAGTCGGCCAGCGACTCGGCCTCGGTCACCAACTGCTCCTTGACCCCCTGGGCCTGCTTACGCTGGGCGTCCAGAGTGGCGAAGTGGGCACCCCGACGGCGGGTGAAGCCGTCCCGGGCGGCGGCGAACCGCTTCCACAGCTCACCGTCGGTCTTCTTGTCGACACCCCGGATGGTCTTCCACTCGTCCAGGATCTCCTTGAGCCGGTCGCCGGCGGTCTTCCACCCGGTCGACTCGGCGGCCAGCTTCTCGGCCTCCTCGACGAGTGCCGTCTTCCGGGCCACCGCCTCGGTACGGGCGGTCTCCCGGGCGGCCCGCGCCTCGCCGGCCTTGCCCTCGGCCACCGTGGCGAGCCGTTCCAGCCGGGTGGCGAGCCCGTCGATGTCGCCGACCACGTGTGCCCCGGCGAGCGAGGTCCGCAGGCGTCGGATGGTGGTCAGCGATCCGGACGGGTCCGCGGCCCCGGAGTTGAGCCGGGCCTCGACCAGGTCGACCTCGGTGACCAGGTCGGCGAAGCGGCGGGCGAAGTGGGCCAGGCCCTCCTCCGGTGCTCCGGCCTGCCAGGAACCGACCACCCGCTCACCCTCGGCCGTCTTGACGTAGACGTTGCCGTCCTCATCCACCCGTCCAAAGGCAGTCCAGTCACTCATGTGCCCATCCTCGTTCTCCCGACGCCGGCGGGGCTGGGGGTCCCCGACGTACGCCGCCACGGCGCAGCGAAGTTTCTCCCGGCATTGTCACAGGTCCAACCCGGTCCCCGTCGAGCGCCTGTCGTCGACCGTGACCATACGGTGTCTTTGACCGTATGGGGACCACCTGGCCTGCGGGCGGAGGGTTGCCCGCCCGCTACGGTGAAGCCGTGCCACTGGTCGCCGCCGCTGTCTGTCCGCATCCACCGCTCATCGTTCCCGCGCTCGCCGGGTCGGCCGCCGGTGAACTCGCCGGCCTCCGGGAAGCCTGTGACGAGGCGGTCACCCGACTCGTCGACTCCGCGGCCCGCCGGGTGGTGGTGGTCGGCGCCGACACCGCGACCCTCGAACACCACCTTCCCACCCGCGGCTCCTTCGCGCCATGGGGTGTTCCGGTGGAGGTGACCATCGGCGACCCGGACCGGGCGGCGGGACGACCGTCCCTGCCGTTGAGTCTGTCGGTGGCCGCCTGGCTGGTGACCCGACAGGCCGACGACGTACGCCCGGATCTCTGGCACCTGGTCAGCGTGGCGCAGGACGCCCCGGTGGCCGACTGCGTCCGGCTCGCCGAGCGGCTCGCCGCGATCGGTTCCGCCGGTGCCGACGAACCGTGGGCGCTGCTGGTGATGGGCGACGGCTCGGCCTGCCGGGGGGAGAAGTCCCCCGGGTACGACGACCCGGCCGCCCAGCCGTACGACGACGGGGTCGCCGCGGCGTTGGCGGCGGCGGACGGTGCGGCGCTGCTGGCGTTGCCGCCGGAGCTGTCGACGCGGCTACGGGTCACCGGGCGGGCGCCCTGGCAGGTGCTGGCGGCCGCGACGCGGCACAGTGGGCTGCCCTGGCGTGGTGACCTCTCCTACTACGCGGCGCCGTACGGCGTGAGCTACCTCGTCGCCAGCTGGACGCCGGCCGTCCCGACGGGACCGTCCCGATGACGGCGGGTCCGGTGGTCGCGGTGGTCGGGCCGACCGCCGCAGGCAAGTCCGCGTTGAGTGTGGCGTTGGCGCACGCCCTGAACGGCGAGGTGGTCAACGCCGACTCGATGCAGTTGTACCGGGGCATGGACATCGGCACCGCCAAGCTCACCCCCGCCGAACGGGCCGGGGTGCCGCACCACCTGCTGGACATCTGGCCGGTCAGCGAGCCGGCGAGCGTGGCGGAGTACCAGCGGCTGGCCCGGGCCGCGGTCGACGACATCCTGGCCCGTGACCGGGTGCCGCTGCTGGTCGGCGGATCCGGCCTCTACGTCCGGGCGGTGCTCGACGAGTTCGAGTTCCCGGGCACGGATCCGGTGGTGCGGGCGAGGCTGGAGGACGAGCTGCGGGCGGTGGGACCCGAGCCGCTCCATGCCCGGTTGCGGGCCGCCGACCCGGTCGCGGCGTCGCACATCCTGCCCGGCAACGGGCGACGCATCGTCCGGGCGTTGGAGGTGATCGAACTCACCGGGGCGCCGTTCACCGCCGCCCTGCCCCAACCGACTCCCTGGTACGACGCGGTCCAGATCGGGGTCGACCTGGACACCGCGACCCTCGACGAGCGGATCGGTGTCCGGGTGGACCGGATGTGGGAGGCCGGTCTGGTCGCCGAGACCGCCGACCTGGTCGAGCGCGGCCTGCGGTCCGGCCGTACGGCCAGCCGGGCCCTCGGCTACCAGCAGGTGCTGCGGATGTTCGACGGGGAACTGGACGAGGCGGCGGCGCGGGACGACACGGTCCGGGCCACCCGACGGTTCGTCCGCCGGCAGCGCTCCTGGTTCCGGCGCGACTCCCGGATCAGCTGGCTGGACGCGGCCCGGGACGACCTGGTCGAGGCCGCGTTGGCGACGGTCGCCGCGGCTCGGGGATGATGGGGGCGTGCACTTCACCAAGGGCCACGGCACCGGCAACGACTTCGTCATCCTGCCCGACCCCGACGGTCAGCTGGAGCTGACCCCGGCGGTCGTGGCCGCGCTCTGCGACCGACGGCGGGGCATCGGCGCCGACGGCGTACTGCGGGTGGTCCGGGCGGCCAAACATCCGGACGCGGTCGGCCACGCCGACGCCGCCGAGTGGTTCATGGACTACTGGAACGCCGACGGCTCCATCGCCGAGATGTGCGGCAACGGGACCCGGGTCTTCACCCGCTACCTGACCGTGCACGGGCTCGCCGAGCCGGTCGACGGTACGCTGCCGCTGGCCACCCGGGCCGGCGTGGTCCAGGTGCGGGTGGGCGCCGAGGAGATCGCCGTCGACCTGGGCGCGCCCCGGATCACCGGTCGGGATGTCGCCACCCTCGGCGGGCTGACCCTGACGGGTACGGCGGTGGACTGCGGCAACCCGCACCTGGTCTGTCAGCTGCCGCACAGCATCGAACTGGCGAACCTGGACCTGACCCGGGCCCCGGGATTCGACCCGGCGGTTTTCCCGGCCGGCGTCAACGTGGAGTTCGTCGTACCGGCCGAACCGGTGGCGGGCGCGGACCTGCACGTGCTGATGCGGGTCCACGAGCGGGGTTCGGGGGAGACCCTGTCCTGCGGCTCGGGCGCCTGCGCGGTGGCGGCGGTGGCGGTCCGGGACGCGGGCCGGACCGCCGGGGTGGTGGCGGTCGACGTACCGGGCGGCCGGCTGACCGTCACGGTCGACGAGCGGAGCTGCTGGCTGGCCGGCCCGGCGGTGCTGGTCGCACACGGCGAGATCGACCCGGCCGGCCTGCCCGTCTGACCGATCGTGGTCGGGAAGGGCCCCTTGTGACGCCACGCCGGAAACGGCGGGAAGGGGCCCTTCCGCGGCGCTCAGCTGGAGAGCGGGCTGGCCGGCGCGGCGGCCTCGGCGGCGATCTCGGGCAGGTCGGCCGGACCGGAGTCGGCGGCCGGCGGCGGCGCCGGGTGGTGGGCGGCGGCCCGGACGGCGGCCGCGACCGCCGGAGCGACCCGGGAGTCGAAGACGCTCGGCACGATGACCGTCGGGTTGATCTTGTCCGAGCCGACCACGTCGGCGATCGCCCGGGCGGCGGCGATCGCCATCTCCTCGGTGAACTCCTCGGCGTGTGCGTCCAGCATGCCCCGGAACACCCCCGGGAAGGCGAGCACGTTGTTGATCTGGTTCGGCTGGTCGGACCGGCCGGTGGCGACCACCGCCGCGTGCTTGCGCGCCTCGCGCGGGTCGACCTCGGGGTCCGGGTTGGCCAGCGCGAAGACGATCGCGTCCGGGGCCATCGCGGCGATGTCCTCCCCGGTGAGCAGGTTGGGGGCGCTCACCCCGATGAAGACGTCCGCACCCCGCAGCGCCGACGTGAGGTCCCCGGAGAAGTCCTCCCGGTTGGTGTTCTCGGCCAGCCACTGCCAGGCCGGGTTGAGTCCGGTCAGGCCACGGTGCAGGGCACCCTGGCGGTCGTACGCGATGATGTCGCCGACGCCCTGACGGAGCAGCAGCTTCATGATCGCCGTACCGGCGGCACCGGCGCCGGAGACCACGACCCGTACGTCGGCGAGCTTCTTGCCCACCACCCGCAGCGCGTTGGTCAGCGCGGCGAGGACGACGATCGCGGTGCCGTGCTGGTCGTCGTGGAAGACCGGAATGTCGAGCAGGTCCCGCAGTCGGGTCTCGATCTCGAAGCAGCGGGGGGCGGCGATGTCCTCCAGGTTGATCCCGCCGTACTGCGGGGCGATCGCCCGGACGATCGAGACGATCTCGTCCGGGTCCTGGGTGTCCAGCACCACCGGCCAGGCGTCGACCCCGCCGAACCGCTTGAACAGGGCGGCCTTGCCCTCCATCACCGGCAGTGCGGCGGCCGGGCCGATGTTGCCCAGGCCCAGTACGGCCGAGCCGTCGGTCACCACCGCGACCGTGTTCCGCTTGATGGTGAGCCGGCGGGCGTCCTTCGGGTTCTCCGCGATCGCGAGGCAGACCCGGGCGACACCCGGCGTGTACGCCCGGGACAGCTCGTCCCGGTTGCGGAGCGCCACCTTCGGGGAGACCTCGATCTTTCCGCCCAGATGGAGCAGGAAGGTACGGTCGGAGACCTTCCGGACATCCACCCCGTCGAGCGCGGTCAACGACCGTACGACCTGGTCGGCGTGGGTGGCGTCGGCGGTGTCGCAGGTGAGGTCCACGATCACCGTGGTGGGGTCGGAGTCGACCACGTCGAGCGCGGTGACGATGGCGCCGGCCTCGCCGACGCAGGTGGTCAACCGGCCGATGGCCGAGGCGTCCGCCGTTACCCCGATCCGGATGGTGATCGAGAATCCGGCACTCGGCAGTCGCGTGATCCCCACGTCGTCGTCCTCCGTCGTCTTCCCGCGGCGTCGTTGCCGCCGTCAGCATTCTTCACCCCACCGGGGAGGGTGGAAAACCGCCCGGTACCGGTGGTGGTCGCCGTTCGGCGACCCGGATCACCCTAGGCCGGTCCGGAAACGTCGCTGACGTCAGCCCGGTTCGACCAGCCGCGGTTCCCCCGGTGACGCGCCACCGGGGGGCCGGGCGTCGGGTAGGCGTCGCGGGCAGCGGTGCGGGTAGACCACGGGCGGGACCCGGTCCGCAGGCCCGGCCGTACCGGCCGGGATATAGCGGGTGCACCGGGCGCACGGGCGTGTCACGATTGAGTACTACCGACGCAGGGACAACACCTGACACCGGCAGCACAGACCCCACCAGACGCAGGGCCGGACCGGACAGGCACCGCAGAGCCGGTCACGGAGGCCCGAAGAGAACCGGAGGACGGTTTGCGAGACCAGGAAAGCTTCGTTCGGCTGGCGGACGAGGACCTCGACGCCATCGTCATCAACGACGATGACGACGTCACCACCGGCGAACTGGAGCTGGAGGACCGCCAGGCGCTGCGCCGGGTCGCCGGTCTCTCCACCGAGCTCGCCGACGTCACCGAGGTCGAGTACCGGCAGTTGCGGCTGGAGCGCGTGGTCCTGGTCGGCGTCTGGACCGACGGCACCGTGACCGACGCGGAGAACTCCCTGACCGAGCTCGCCGCGCTGGCCGAGACGGCCGGCTCACAGGTGCTCGAGGGGCTGATCCAGCGGCGCAGCCGGCCCGACCCGGCCACCTACATCGGTCGGGGCAAGGTGGACGACCTGAGTGCGGTGGTCCGCTCCACCGGCGCCGACACGGTGATCTGTGACGGGGAACTCTCGCCGTCGCAGCTGCGCAACCTGGAACAGCGCACCAAGGTCAAGGTTGTCGACCGGACTGCGCTGATCCTGGACATCTTCGCCCAGCACGCCAAGAGCCGGGAGGGCAAGGCACAGGTCGAGCTGGCCCAGCTCGAGTACCTGCTGCCCCGACTGCGGGGTTGGGGTGAGACCCTCTCCCGGCAGACCGGTGGTAGCGGCCGCGGCGGCGGCGCCGGCGGCGGTGTGGGTGTACGTGGTCCGGGTGAGACCAAGCTCGAGACCGACCGGCGCCGGATCCGGTTCCGGATCTCCCGACTGCGCCGCGAGATCAAGGCCATGCGGACCGTACGACAGACCAAGCGGGCCCGGCGGACCCGCGGCAACGTACCGGCGGTGGCGATCGCCGGCTACACCAACGCCGGCAAGTCCAGCCTGCTCAACCGGCTGACGAACGCCGGTGTCCTGGTGGAGAACGCCCTCTTCGCCACCCTGGACCCGACGACCCGCCGGTCGTACACCTCGGACGGGCGGGTCTACACGTTGGCGGACACGGTCGGATTCGTCCGACACCTGCCGCACCAGATCGTCGAGGCGTTCCGGTCCACCCTCGAGGAGGTCGCCGACGCCGATCTTGTCGTGCACGTGGTCGACGGCGCGCATCCCGACCCTGAGGAGCAGGTGCGGGCGGTCCGGGAGGTACTGGCCCAGGTCGGTGCCGACAAGCTGCCCGAGCTGCTGGTGATCAACAAGACCGACGCGGCGGACGAGGAGACCCTGCTCCGGCTGAAGCGGGAGTGGCCGGACGCGGTCTTCGTGTCCGCCCGGACCGGCCGGGGGATCGACGGGCTGCGGGCCACGATCGAGGCCCGGCTGCCCCGCCCGGCGGTCGAGGTCCGCGCGGTGCTGCCGTACGACCGGGGTGACCTGGTGGCCCGGGTGCACCGGCAGGGTGAGGTGCTCGGCACGGCCCACCTGCCGGAGGGGACGAAGTTGCACGTCCGGGTCGACGAGGCGCTGGCGGCGGAACTGGCGCCGTACCAGGAGGTAGTGGGATGAGGCTGCCCGCTCCGACACGGCAGCCCTGAGTTGATCACGCCGCCTCACCGGTTTGCGCCGCGCGCATGCGACACTGGGCGAATGCGGCGAGTCCTCTCCACGGTGCTGGTTGGCTCCGGTGCCCTCGGGTTGAGTCTGGGCCTGGTCGGGGTCACCCTCGGCGTCGGCGTCACGGCGGCGTCGGCCGACGCCGGCAAGAAGGTCTGCACCATCACCGACGAGCGGATGAGTGAACTCTCCGGGCTGGTCGCCACCCGCGACGGCTTCGTCGTGATCAACGACGGCAGCGAGGATCCCGCCCGGGAGCGGGTCTTCCTGCTGACCGACAAGTGCAAGCTCGCCGACACGGTCGCCTACGGTGGCAGCGGCCCGCTCGACCCGGAGGATCTGGCGATCTCCCCGGACGGCAAGACGTTGTGGATCGCCGACACCGGGGACAACGGCGCGACCCGGCGGCCCACGGTCGCGCTGTGGAGCATGCCGGTGGACGGTTCGGCGGCGCCGGTCATCCACCGGCTCGCGTTCCCGGACGAGAAGCGGCACGACGCGGAGGCGCTGCTGATCGGGGACGACGACGTTCCGCTGATCATCACGAAGACGACCGGCAAGGCCGAGATCTACCGCCCGACCGGCGCCCTGAAGAAGAACAACACCGCGGGTGTGCCGTTGGAGAAGGCCGGCGAGATCTCGCTGCCGAAGACCACCACCGCCAACCGTTTCGGGCCGGCCGGCCGGCAGACCGTCACCGGCGCGGCGCGGTCCCTGGACGGCAAGCGGATCGCACTCCGCACCTACGCCGACGCCTTCGAGTGGGACGTCCGGGACGGCGACCTGGTCAAGACCCTGACCAGCGGTACGCCCCGGACCACCGCGCTGGAGGACCCGTTCGGCGAGGCGATCGCCTACACCGCGGACGGCAAGAGTTTCCTGACGGTCTCGGACGTCGCCGCGCTGGACGAGCCGACCGACGTGACGATCCTGAGCTACACCCCGGCCACGGTGGTCGCCGCGGCGGCCGACGGGGCCGCGGGTGATTCGGCGAAGTCGGAGACGTCCTGGACGGATTCGCTGACCCTGGACGACATCACGTACCTCATCGGCGGTCTGGGTGTGATCGGCGCGATCCTGGTCGCGCTCGGCGTCTTCGGCATCCTGCGGGCCCGCCGTCGACCCGACGAGGGTCTGGGGGCCGGCGGCGTCGACGGCGACGACAACGGTCCGCGGTCCGGCCGCAAGGGCCGGCCGGGCGCCGGCGGCGATCCCGGGGCGGGCCGGCAGCCGGGTCCCGACGAGCGGGACGGGGCCGGTTGGGGCCAGGGTGCCGGCGGCTACGGCCAGGGCTACCGTTCGGATCGTCCCGCGGACGACTTCGAGCCGGTGGGGCGGGGCGCGGCGTCCGGCGGCGGTGTGTACGGTGGCCGACCCGCCGCCGGTGGGTCCTACGGTGGGCAAAGCACGCCGGATCGGGGCGCCCCGGTCGGGCGCCCGAGGTCCGGTGGCGGTGGCGGTGGCGTCTACGGCGGCCAGCGGCCGCCGGGTGGTGGCCGGGCCGGCCAGCCGGTGCCCGGAGGTGCCCCACCAGCGGGCCGGCGGGGCGGTGGGGGCGGTGTCTACGGTGGCGGCGGACAGCCACCGGCTGGCGGTGGCGGCGTCTATGGTGGCGGCGGACAGCCTCCGCGTGGCCCGCAGGGCGGCGGCCGGCGAGGGCCCGGGCCGGACGACGAGCCGTGGGCCGGTCCGAGGCGTGGCGGCGGTCAGTACGGCCAGCCCCGGCAGCGCCCCGGCGGCTACCCGGAGGAGCCCGACCACCGCTGATCCGGCGGCTCCCGGTGACGTGGAGGCTGGCGCCTATTCCGGTCGCCACCTGGGCCGGAACCTGGTCGGGTGCCGGCGGTCCGGCCGGCACCCGTGGTCGGTGCCGGCTCAGATCCGCCGCAGTACGGCAACCACCCGGCCCATGATGGTGGCACTGTCTCCGGGGATGGGGTCGAAGGCGGGGTTCTGCGGCATCAGCCAGACGTGTCCGTCGCGCTGCCGGTACGTCTTGACCGTCGCCTCGCCGTCGAGCATCGCCGCGACGATCTCGCCGGAGTTCGCGGTCGGCTGCTGCCGGACGACCACCCAGTCGCCGTCGCAGATCGCCGCCTCGAGCATCGAGTCGCCCTTGACCTGGAGCATGAAGACCTCGCCCTCCCCGACCAGTTCGCGGGGCAGTGGGAAGACGTCCTCGACAGCCTGTTCGGCGAGGATCGGCCCACCGGCGGCGATCCGGCCGAGCAGCGGCACGTAGGCGGGAGTCGGGCGTTGTGCCCGGGCCGCCTCGTCGTCGACGATGTCGCTCGGCGGTCGTACGTCCACCGCCCGGGGGCGGTTGGGGTCGCGGCGCAGGAAACCCTTCCGCTCCAGCTCCTTGAGCTGGTACGCCACGCTGGACGGGGAGACCAGTCCGACCGCCTCGCCGATCTCGCGCACGCTCGGCGGGTAGCCGTACCGCTCCACCCAGTCCCGGATGAACTCGAGGATGCGCCGCTGCCGGGCGGTGAGGTCGGCGTTGACCAGGTCGGGGAAGGTGCTGACCACCGGGGTGACGGCGCGCAGCGTCGGCGCGGCGTCCCGGGCCCGGGTGCCGGCACCACGTCGGCCGGCCCGGCTGCTCGGGGCGGTGCTCTTCTGTGCTTTCTGCCGGCTTGTCCGGTCGTCGGTCGACACGTCGTCCTCCTGGTGGCGGTGCGCTGCCTTGGCGGCTCGTGGTGCGTCGTGGGTCGACGTCCGCCCGGTGCGGTACCGGGGCGGTGTCGATGTTCACGACCGTATAGGTGAGATCACACAGTTTCAAACATCTGTACGACATCCAGTCCGGCGTGTCGGCTCCGGATGCTCGACATCGAACGCCTGTTCTGATAGACCATCGTACGTTCTAGCCTTCGAACTGGTGTTCGATCATGGAGGTCACGATGGGTGTGACGCAGGTTCCGGGGGCGTCCCGTGGGGGTCGACTGCGGCTGACCCGCCGGGGTCGGGCGGTGGTTACCATCCTTCTGCTGCTTCTCGTGGCCGCCGCCGCGGCCGTGCTCTCCCCGGCGTCCCGGGCGTCCCGGCCCGGGTCGGGTGTCGCACACGCGACGGCCCCGGCCGCCGTCGTGGTGGGCCCGGGTGACAGTCTCTGGTCGTTGGCCGAGCGGCACCGACCGGACCGGGACCCAGCCACGGTCGTCGATGAGATCCGTCGGCTCAACCGGATGGACGGCTACCTGGTGTACGTCGGTCAGCGCCTGCTCCTGCCGGCCGACCGGTAACCCGGAGGGTTGCCGGGAGGTTGACAAAATGCGGGCCGCGCCACGCCCCGTCAACTTGACCTCGGCTCTTCCTGGGCATACGGTCGACCCCTAGATGTAGTAGTCACAAGGCTGTAAGTCGCCTATAGGTTGGGGTTCAACTACCCACAGCTTTCAGGTACGCCGGTCCTGCGGGAGCCACCTCGAGTGGTCGGCCCGCGGCTGACGGCTGCCCGGGGGCGGATGGCGTCGGCGGCGGTGAGAGGAGGGGCGGCATGCGGTGTCCGTACTGTCGGCACCCCGATTCCCGGGTGGTCGACTCCCGTGAGGCCGACGACGGTCAGCTGATCCGTCGGCGTCGGTCCTGCCCCGAGTGTGGCAAGCGGTTCACCACGGTCGAGGAGGCCGTGCTCGCGGTGGTCAAGCGCAGCGGGGTCACCGAGCCGTTCAGCCGTACGAAGATCATTGGCGGGGTACGGAAGGCGTGTCAGGGGCGTCCGGTGGACGACGACCGGATCGCCCTGCTGGCCCAGCGGGTCGAGGAGACGGTCCGGGCCAGGGGCGCGGCCGAGATCCCGAGCCACGAGGTCGGGCTCGCCATCCTGGGACCGCTGCGGGAGTTGGACGAGGTGGCCTATCTGCGCTTCGCCAGCGTGTACCGGTCGTTCGAGTCGTTGGACGACTTCGAGCGGGAGATCGAGACGCTGCGCGCGGCGGCGGAGGCCCGTCGCCAGTCGGGGGACGGCGCGGGACCGGCCGGGTCGGCCATTCCGGCCGCGGCGCCGACCAGCTAGTACGTGTTCATTTCGAAGTCGAGGACGGACGTACGGCGGGGAGCCGTGCGCGCGTGAGGGGGCGGATGATATGTCGGGGGATGGTGTGACCGCAGGTAAGTCACGGACCCGGACGGCACCGACGACCGGGCTCAAGGTCGAGCGGGTGTGGACGACCGAGGGGGTGCACCCGTACGACGAGGTGACCTGGGAGCGCCGGGACGTCGTCATGACGAACTGGCGGGACGGCTCGATCAACTTCGAGCAGCGGGGCGTGGAGTTCCCGGACTCCTGGAGCGTCAACGCGGCCAACATCGTGACCACCAAGTACTTCCGGGGCGCGGTCGGCACCCCGGAGCGGGAGTGGTCGCTCAAGCAGCTCATCGACCGGGTGGTGACGACGTACCGGGCGGCGGGGGAGAAGCACGGCTACTTCGCCACCCCGGCCGACGCGGAGATCTTCGCCCACGAGCTGACCTGGATGCTGCTTCACCAGGTGTTCAGCTTCAACTCGCCGGTCTGGTTCAACGTCGGGACCGCCTCGCCGCAGCAGGTCTCCGCCTGTTTCATCCTCTCGGTCGACGACTCGATGGACTCGATCCTCGACTGGTACAAGGAGGAGGGCCTGATCTTCAAGGGTGGGTCGGGCTCCGGGGTCAACCTCTCCCGGATCCGTTCCTCCAAGGAGCTGCTCTCCAGCGGCGGCACCGCCTCCGGCCCGGTCAGCTTCATGCGCGGGGCGGACGCCAGCGCCGGCACCATCAAGTCCGGCGGCGCGACCCGCCGCGCGGCCAAGATGGTCATCCTCGACGTCGACCACCCGGACGTCGAGGAGTTCGTGGTCACCAAGGCCCGGGAAGAACACAAGATCCGGGCCCTGCGGGACGCCGGCTTCGACATGGACCTCGGCGGCTCCGACATCGTCAGCGTGCAGTACCAGAACGCCAACAACTCGGTCCGGGTCTCCGACGAGTTCATGAACGCGGTGGAGAAGGAGGGCTCGTTCGACCTGCGCGGCCGGATGGACGGCGCGGTGATCGAGACGATCGACGCCAAGAAGCTGTTCCGCACGATCGCCCAGGCCGCCTGGGAGTGCGCCGACCCCGGCCTGCAGTACGACGACACGATCAACGACTGGCACACCTGCCCGGAGACCGGGCGGATCACCGCGTCGAACCCTTGCTCGGAGTACCTGCACCTGGACAACTCCTCCTGCAACCTGGCCTCGCTCAACCTGATGAAGTTCCTCCGCGCCGACGGTGGCTTCGAGGTGGAGAAGTTCGTCAGGTCGGTCGAGTTCGTCATCACCGCGATGGACATCTCGATCTGCTTCGCCGACTTCCCGACCGAGAAGATCGGCGAGACCACCCGCCTGTACCGGCAGCTGGGCATCGGCTACGCGAACCTCGGCGCCCTGCTGATGGCCTCCGGCCTGCCGTACGACTCGGACCAGGGCCGCTCGGTCGCCGCGGCGATCACCTCGCTGATGACCGGTACCGCGTACCGGCGGTCCGCCGAGCTGGCCGGCGTCGTCGGGCCGTACGACGGCTACGCCCGCAACGCCGAGCCGCACAAGCGGGTGATGCGCAAGCACGCCGCCGCCAACGACGAGATCAAGCCGACCGGTACGGTGGCCACCGCCATCCAGCGGGAGGCCACGAAGCAGTGGACCCAGGGCAACAAGATCGGTGACAAGTTCGGCTGGCGGAACTCGCAGGCCAGCGTCCTCGCGCCGACCGGCACCATCGGTTTCATGATGGACTGCGACACCACCGGTGTGGAGCCGGACCTGGCGCTGGTCAAGTTCAAGAAGCTGGTCGGCGGCGGCTCGATGCAGATCGTCAACCAGACCGTGCCCCGCGCCCTGCGCAGCCTCGGCTACCCGGAGGAGCAGGTCGAGGCGATCGTCGAGCACATCGCCGACCACGGCCACGTGGTGGACGCCCCGGGCCTCAAGCCGGAGCACTACCCGGTCTTCGACTGCGCGATGGGTGAGCGTTCCATCGCCCCGATGGGGCACGTGCGGATGATGGCCGCCATCCAGCCGTTCGTCTCCGGTGGCATCTCGAAGACGGTCAACATGCCGGAGTCGGCGACCGTCGAGGACGTCGAGAAGATCTACTTCGAGGGCTGGAAGCTCGGCCTCAAGGCCCTCGCGATCTACCGTGACAACTGCAAGGTCGGCCAGCCGCTCTCGGTGGCCAAGTCGAACAAGGGCACCGAGACCCCGGCCGCCGAGGTCGAGAAGGTCGTCGAGAAGGTCGTCGAGTACCGGCCGGTGCGCAAGCGGCTGCCCAAGAAGCGGCCCTCGTCGACGGTGTCGTTCTCGGTCGCCGGGGCGGAGGGCTACCTCACCGCCTCGTCGTACCCGGACGACGGCCTCGGTGAGGTCTTCCTCAAGATGTCCAAGCAGGGCTCGACGCTGGCCGGGGTGATGGACGCCTTCTCGGTGGCCATCTCGATCGGCCTGCAGTACGGGGTGCCGCTGGAGACGTACGTCGCGAAGTTCACCAACATGCGGTTCGAGCCCGCCGGGATGACCGACGACTCGGACATCCGGTTGGCGACCTCGGTGATGGACTACATCTTCCGTCGGCTCGCCCTGGACTTCCTGCCCTACGAGCGGCGGGCGGAGCTGGGCATCTTCACCGCCAAGGAGCGGGCCGCGCAGCTGCGGGCCGAGGCGGAGGCGGAGAGCGCGGTGGACCTCGCCGCGATGGCCGCGTCGGCTCCGGTGGCGAAGCCGGCGCAGACCCCGACCGAGGAGACCGCGACGCCGGCGGAGCAGCCGGCCGAGGCGGCCCGCCCGGCGGCCCGGGTGGGTTCGTCGACCGAGTTGCTGGAGGCGGTGCTCGGCAAGGCGCAGGACGCCCCGCTCTGCTTCACCTGCGGCACGAAGATGCGCCCGGCCGGCAGCTGCTACGTCTGCGAGGGCTGCGGTTCCACCTCCGGCTGCAGCTGAGCCCGGAACGGGTTGACGCAACGGTCGGCCGGGCACGTCGAGCACTGACGGCCAGGTCGGCGGAAGGGAGTCGGGCGGCCGCCCGGCTCCCTTCCGCGTACCCGGGTCCGGGTCGGCGGCTCGGTCAGCCGCGTCGCCCCTCAGGGCCGGGGTCGGCGGGATCGACTACCCTCGCGCCATGACGATCGCCGCCCGCTACGCCGAATTCGCGGCCCGGGAGGCGTACGGCGTGTCACCCCAGTACGCGCGGCTGTCGTCGGCGGTCAGCGGGGACGAGACCCTGCTGGCCCTGCTCGGCACCCTGCCGCCGGCCAAGACCCAGCCGAACCTGCTGTTCGGTGTCGTACGGCTGCTCGGCGGTCCGGTCGACGACCCGGACGCCTTCCACGACTTCACCGTGACGAACTGGCCGGCGGTCGAGGCGGAGATCCGTGACCGGGCCACCCAGACGAACGAGGCGGGGCGGTGCGCCGTACTGCTGCCGGTCCTCGCGGCGCTACCGCAGCCGCTCGCCCTACTGGAGGTCGGCGCCTCCGCCGGGCTCTGCCTCTATCCCGACCGGTACGGCTACCGGTACGGCGACCACCTGCTCGGCGAGGGTGAGCCGGTGCTGGAGTGCACCCTCACCGGGGCGGCGCCGCCGTCCGCCCGACCCGAGGTGGTGTGGCGGGCCGGGCTCGACCTGAATCCGCTCGACGTGACCGACCCGGCGGACGTCGGCTGGCTCGACGCGCTCATCTGGCCGGAGCACACCCACCGCCGGGCCCGGTTGCGGGCCGCCGTCGCGGTCGTCTCGGCCGAGCCACCGCTGCTCGTCCGGGGTGACCTGGTGGACGACCTGCCGGCGCTGGTCGCGCGGGCCCCGGCCGGCGCGACCCTGGTGGTGTTCCACACCTCCGTGCTCTACCAGGTGCCGGAGCCGCGCCGGACCGCGTTTGTCGAGCTGGTCCGCGACCTGCCCGGGCGCTGGATCGCGAACGAGGACCCGGGCGTGCTGCGCCACGGCACGCTACCGACGCCTCCCGGCCCGGCTTTGCACAACGTGCTGGCGCTGGACGGCAGGCCGCTGGCCTGGACCAGGGGACACGGGCAGGCGATGACCTGGTTCGGCTGAGACCGGCCGGTGTCGCCCCGCCGTACCGGGGTACCCGAGGTCCGTCGGACGTGCTTGGCACCCGTCGGCGGCAGCGGCGGCGCCCGTGCTGTTATCCTGGACCACCAGCGATCTCGACCAGGGAGACCAGACGTGGCAGGTGACGACGACATCTCCGGGTGATACCGGGATGTGATCGGCCGGCGGTGGGTGCGTTCTCGCGCCACCGTGGCCATGCCGTCGTCGTACGAGCCCCACGTCCAACTGCTGGGCGGCACGGGTCCGCCCACCGCACCCGAGGTCTGTCTCCGATGTCCGACGCTTTCATCGTCTGTTCCCACCTGTCCTTTTCCTGGCCGGACGACACTCCGGTCTTCCAGGGCCTCTCCTTCACCCTGCCGGGCGGCCGGACCGGCCTGGTCGCGCCGAACGGCGCCGGAAAGAGCACCCTGCTCAAGCTGATCGCCGGCGAGTTGCGTCCCGGTGCCGGCGGCATCACGGTCAACGGGGTGCTCGGCTACCTCCCGCAGACCCTGCCGCTGGCCGGCGACCTGACCGTGGCCGACGTGCTCGGCATCGCCCCGGTGATCCGGGCACTGCACGCGATCGAGGCCGGGGACGCCAGCGAGGAACACTTCACGGTGGTCGGGGACGACTGGGACATCGAGGAACGCAGCCGGGGCGAACTCGACCGGCTCGGCCTGGTCGACGTCCCGTTCGACCGGCCTCTGGGTACACTCAGCGGCGGTCAGGTCATCTCCCTCGGACTCGCCGCGCAACTGCTGAAGCGGCCCGACGTCCTGCTCCTCGACGAGCCGACCAACAACCTCGACCTCGACGCCCGGCACAAGCTCTACGCCGTGCTGGAGGAGTGGGGCGGGTGTCTGCTGCTGGTCAGCCACGACCGTGCCCTGCTCGACCGGATGGACCGGATCGCCGAACTCGACCGGGGGGAACTGCGGTTCCACGGCGGCAACTACACCGCGTACGAGGCGGCGGTCCAGGCGGCGCAGGAGGTCGCCGAGAAGAACGTCCGCAACGCGGAGCAGGAGCTGAAACGGGAGAAGCGGGAGATGCAGCAGGCCCGGGAGCGGGCCCATCGGCGGGCCAGCAACGCCCAGAGGAACCTGAAGAACGCCGGCCTGCCGAAGATCTTCGCCGGGACGATGAAACGGGGCGCCCAGGAGGCGGCGGGCAGGGCGAACGAGACCCACGCCAACCGGGTCAGCGAGGCCCGGAGCCGGCTCGACGAGGCGAGCCGGGCGCTGCGTGACGAGCAGCGGATCGCCCTCGAGCTCCCGGACACCAGCGTCCCGGCCGGCCGTACCGTCTTCGTCGGCGAGCAGTTGCAGGTCCGGTACGCCGACCGGCCGGTCTTCGCCGGCGACGGCCTCGACCTGACGATCCGGGGACCGGAGCGGATCGCGCTCACCGGTCCGAACGGCGCCGGCAAGTCCACCCTGCTGCGTCTGCTCCACGGTGGCCTGGCCCCCGGCAGCGGCCAGCTCAAGCGGGCCGAGGGCCGGGTCGCCTACCTGTCGCAACGGCTGGACCTGCTGGACCTGGACCGGACCGTGGCGGAGAACCTGGCCGCGTTCGCCCCCACCAGACCGGAGGCGGAGCGGATGAACCTGCTCGCCCGCTTCCTGTTCCGAGGCTCCCGGATCCACCTACCGGTCGGGGTGCTCTCCGGTGGCGAGCGGCTGCGGGCCACCCTGGCCTGCGTCCTGTACGCCGAACCGGCACCGCAGCTGCTGCTGCTCGACGAGCCGACGAACAACCTCGACCTGGTCAGCGTCGGCCAGTTGGAGAGCGCGCTCGGGGCGTACCAGGGCGCGTTCGTGGTGGTCAGCCACGACGAACGGTTCCTCGCCGAGATCGGGGTGGACCGCTGGCTACGGCTGGCCGACGGCCGACTGCGGGAGACGACGGGACCGGACGGCGTCTGATCCCGGATCTGTTGGTGACCGCCGTGTCCACATCAGCCCTGCTCGCCCACGATCTCGTCCGTACCTTCGGCAGCCGTCGGGTACTCGACGGAGTCTCACTCACCGCCGCACCCGGCCACCGGATCGGGCTGATCGGCGAGAACGGCACCGGCAAGTCCACCCTGCTCCGGTTGCTGGCCGGGGTGGAACGGCCCGACTCCGGTACCGTCGTACGCCCGCCGGCGGTGGGTTTCCTGCCGCAGGAGACGCCCTTCGACCCCACCTCGACGGTGGCGGACGTGCTCGACGACGCGTTACGCGAGGCCCGGGCGGTGGTGGCCGCGCTCGACCGGCTCACCGGTGCGCTGGCCACCACCCCGGAGCACTCGCCGGCCTACGCCGACCTGCTCATTGCGTACGGCGAGCGGCTCGAAGAGGCGCAGGAGGGTGACGCCTGGGACGCCGACCGCCGGGCCCGGGTTGTCCTCGCCGGGCTCGGGCTCGGCGGGATCCCGGACGACCGGACGTTGGGGTCGATCTCCGGCGGGCAACGCGGCCGGCTCGGACTGGCCGCGCTGCTGATCCGTCGACCCTCGGCACTGCTGCTCGACGAGCCCACCAACCATCTCGACGACGGGGCGGCGACCTTCCTCGAGGAGCAGTTGCGCGGGCTGTCCGGCGTGGTGGTCCTGGCGAGTCACGACCGGGCGTTCCTGGAGGCGGTCTGCACCGATCTGATCGACCTCGACCCGGCCCTGGGCGGGCCGGTGCGCTACGGCGGCGCGTACTCCGCCTACCAGGCCGCGAAGCGCGCGGAGCGGGCCCGGTGGCAGCGGCGTTTCACCGAGGAGCAGGCGGAGCTGGCCGGGCTGCGCCGCGCGGTCGACACGACCGCGCACCAGGTGGCGCCCGGCCGGGACCGCCGCGACAACGAGAAGATGGGGTACGGCCACACCGCCGGCCGGGTGCAGAACCAGATCTCCCGACGGGTACGCGACGCCGCCCGCCGCCTCGACGAACTGGTACGCGACCAGGTCCCCGCGCCGCCGGAGCCGCTGCGTTTCCGGGGAGTCGGGCTGACCGCCGGCGGCGGCGCAGCGGTCTCCGGTGTCCTCGGCTCCTCCGACGCTCCCGGCTCCTCCGACGTCCCCGGAGCCGGCGGTGGGGACGCCGGAACACTGCTGTCGCTGCGGGACCTGCGGGTGCCCGGTCGGTTGACCGTCGACCGGCTCGACGTGTCCGCCGCCGACCGTCTCCTGGTCACCGGCGCGAACGGGACCGGAAAGTCGACGCTGCTCGCGGTGATGGCCGGAAGGTTGGCGGTCGGCGGCTGCCACCGCCGGCCCGGACTGCGGGTCGGTCTGCTCGCCCAGGACACCGTCTTCGACCGGCCGGACGGTACCGCCGAGCAGGTCTACCTGCGGGCGCTGGGCGCGGAACGGGCAGGGGTCGTACCGCTGCGCTCGCTCGGTCTGCTCGGCCCGGCGGACCTTGACCGGCGGGTGGGTGACCTGTCGGTCGGGCAACGTCGTCGGTTGGCCCTGGCGCTGTTGGTGGCCGATCCTCCCGAGCTGCTGTTGCTCGACGAGCCGACCAACCATCTCTCGCCCCGGCTCTGCGACGAGCTGGAGGAGGCGTTGGGCGCCGGTCCCGGCGCGGTGGTGCTGGCCAGCCACGACCGTTGGTTGCGGTCCCGTTGGCCGGGCCGGGAGTTCCGGCTGGTGCCGGCTGCCGGCACACCCTGACGGCCCCGGCACCCGGCGGAGCCCGGGCCTCCGGGTGTGCTCCGTCGGTGCCGGGGTGTCGTGGTGGGACGCCGCGGGTGTCGTAGGGTCGGCGGCGATGGAGGCTGACGAGACACCCGGCCGGCGGCTGCCGTTGGCGCCGCGTCCGCTGGACCGACCGCATCCGTCCCGGCTGCCCTTGGACCACCCGGACCGGCTGCGGATCCTGGCCGCGCACTCCGCCGCGTTGGCGGCCGGTCAGGTCGGCTATCCGGATCCGGCGACCGGGCTGTTCGTGCTCACCGCCGGCTTCCTCGCCCGACGGGGTACCTGTTGCGGGCGGGGCTGCCGACACTGCCCGTACGTCGACGACCCGCCGGTAACCCGGACGGGTGATACCAGGGAAGCGGAATCGTCGGATTAACGGGCAGACCTGGGTTATCCGCCCATCGATTTCCGGGGCGGGCCCGCCGTCGGGTTTTCCCCGCCGCCCCGGAAGTCGTACCGTGTCCGACGGGCTTCCGGTCGGACGGACCGGGGCGGTGGAAAGGGGAGAGATGCGCGGGCGACTCTGCCTGATCGGGGCCGGACTGTTGATGCTCGCCGGGTGTGCCGACGAGCCCGCGCGACAGACGAGCCTCCCGGCACCGGAGGTGGTACGGCTGCCCGCGGCGTCCGCCGGCGGCGCCTGTCAGTTGGTGGACTATCCGACGATCGAGGAGGTCACCGGCGTCCGGTTCGACGTATCGGCGGCGAGCCGGCACGAGAAGACGGACACCTGCGTGCTGCGGGGAGAGGACGCCGACGGACCGGAACTCGCGCTCTCGGTGAGCCCGACCACGGCCGACGCCGCCATCTTCGCCGACGAGGTGGTGCCGCGCGGTGGCAAGACGGTCAAGGGGCTCGGCAAGGCGGCCTACCACGTGGCGGTGAAGCCGGCCAAGAACTCGGGGCCCGGGCTGGAGGTGGGGTGGCTCACCGGCGACAAGCGACTGGTCAGCCTCCACTACACCTTCCCGGAGGGGGAGGCCCAGGCGGCTGCGGAGGAGTTCGCGGACAAGCTCGTCGCCCTGGCGAAGAAGATCGACACCAGCAGCCTCTGACCGACCCTGGTCGACGGGCCACCCACCGACCCCGGGAGCCGGTCGGTTCGGCCACGGCCGCGGGTTCGGTGGTCAGGACAGCACTGCCGGTCAAGGTGCGCCCGGTCAGGACGGCCCGGTCAGGGCGGCCCGGTCAGTGGGCGGCCACGAAGACGCGGGAGGCGACCTCACGTGGGAGGCGGATCTTGTCGCCGGACCGGTCGATCGTCACGCCGTCGCGTTCCTGGGCGACCGTGACCGTGGCGCCCGGGTCGACACCCGCGGCGTGCAGCTGGCGAAGCACGTCACCGTCGGTCTGCACACTCTCGCAGATCCGCCGGACGACAACCGGCCCACTCAGACCCGGGAAGGCGAGATTCCGCTCACCCTCCGTCGGGCTGTCGGAGGTCGGTACGTCGGACTGGGCGACCAGCGACTCCAGCCCGGGGATCGGGTTGCCGTACGGCGAGCGGGTGGGCCGGTTCAGCAGCTCGTAGACCTTTTTCTCGACCGAGTCGCTCATCACGTGCTCCCACCGGCAGGCCTCCTCGTGGGCCTCCTCGTAGGGCATCCCGATGACGTTGACGAGCAGCAGCTCGGCCAGCCGGTGCTTGCGCATCACGGAGACCGCGTGCGCCCGCCCCAGGGCGGTGAGCTGCAGGTGTCGGGCGTCTTCGATGGTCAACAGCCCGTCGCGCTCCATCCGGGCCACGGTCTGGCTGACGGTCGGCCCGCTCTGCCGGAGCCGCTCGGCGATCCGGGCACGCAGCGGCGGCACACCCTCTTCCTCCAGCTCGAGGATGGTGCGCAGGTACATCTCGGTGGTGTCGACTAGGTCGTTCACGTCAGCGGTCCTCCCGAAAAAGATGTTACCTCGGGATACCGACAATCAGTGTCGCCGAGCCGGGCGCTTCCAGGCCCGATGGTGTTGACTGGACGCCGTGCCCGGAAAAGACGATCTTCTGATCGACGTGACCGACCTCGCGCTGGCGCTGACGTCCGACGACCCGCCCACGGTGCTGGACGTGCGGTGGCGGCTCGCCGGCCCGCCCGGGCGCGGCGACTACCTCGCCGGCCACCTGCCCGGTGCGGTCTTCGTCGATCTCGACACCGAGCTGTGCGGACCGCCGGGAGCGAGCGGACGGCACCCGTTGCCCGACCCGGCCGTGCTGGAGGAGGCGCTGCGGGCGGCCGGGGTCCGGTCGGGCCGGCCGGTGGTGGTCTACGACGGCGGGGACGGGATGGCGGCGGCCAGGGCCTGGTGGACCCTGCGGTGGGCCGGGCACCAGCAGGTCCGGGTTCTGGACGGTGGTTTCCCGGCCTGGTCCGCGGCCGGGTTGCCGGTCACCGCGGAGCAACCGGCGCCGGAGCCGGGCGACATCACGGTGCAACCCGGCGGCCTGCCGACCCTCGACGCCGACGGCGCCGCGGCCCGGGCGTCCGACGGGGTTCTGCTCGACGTCCGGACCGGGCCGCGCTACCGCGGTGAGACCGAGCCGGTCGACCCCGTCGCCGGGCACATCCCCGGCGCGGTCAACCTGCCGGCCGCCGAGTACGTCGGTCCGGACGGCCGCCTGCCGGCCGCCGACGTTCTCCGCGCCCGGTTCGCCGAGGTCGGGGTCCGGCCGGGTACGCCGGTCGGCGCGTACTGCGGTTCGGGGGTGACCGCCGCGCAGGCGGTGCTGGCGCTGCACCGCGCCGGTCACCCCGACGCCGCCCTCTACGTCGGTTCCTGGAGCGACTGGCTCACTGATCCCCGCCGTCCGGTGGCGACCGGCCACACCGGAGCCGCCGAGCGTCGTTGACCGCCGTCCGCCTCGGAGCGGGCCGGTTCCGATCCCACGGGCCGGCCCCGGGCCGTGCGACGATGGGCGCCATGTCGGATGACACCGTGGTGATCTGGGACGAGAGTCTGCTGACGTACGACCTGGGCGATCACCCACTCGACCCGGTACGGGTGGAGTTGACCATCGCGCTGGCGCGGGAGCTGGGGGTTCTCGACCGGTCCGGCGTACGGGTGGTGGCGCCGACCCCGGCCGACGACGCCGCCCTGGCCCGGGTGCACCGACCGGACTATCTGGACGCGGTCCGTGCCGCCCCGCACGACCCGCTCTTCTCCGGCTACGGTCTCGGCACGTCGGACAACCCCATCTTCGACGGCATGCACGAGGCCGGCGCCCTGGTCGCCGGCGCCAGCCTGGCGGCTGCCGAGGCGGTCTGGCGGGGCGAGGCCCGGCGGGCGGTCAACGTCGCCGGCGGTCTGCACCATGCCATGCCGAGCCGGGCCTCCGGGTTTTGTGTCTACAACGACCCGGCGGTGGCCATCGCCCGGCTGCTCGACCTGGGCGCGGAACGGGTGGCCTACGTCGACGTCGACGTGCACCACGGTGACGGGGTGCAGCAGATCTTCTACGAGGATCCCCGGGTGCTGACGATCAGCCTGCACGAGACCCCGTTGGCGCTCTTCCCGGGCACCGGCTTCGCCGACGAGACCGGTGGCCCCGGCGCCGAGGGCGGTGCGGTGAACCTGCCGCTGCCGCCGGGGACCGGGGACGCCGGATGGTTGCGGGCCTTCCACGCCACCGTGCCGTCGGTGCTGCGGGCGTTCCGACCGCAGATCCTGGTCACCCAGTGCGGTGTGGACACCCATCGGCTCGACCCGCTCGCCGACCTGCGGATGACCGTGGACGGTCAGCGGGCGAGCTACCTGGCCCTGCGCGGCCTGGCCGACGAACTCTGTGACGGCCGGTGGGTGGCCACCGGAGGCGGCGGCTACGCGCTCGTCGAGGCGGTGCCGAGGGCGTGGACGCATCTGCTCGGTGTGGCCACCGGCGAACCGCTCGATCCGGCGGCGTTGACTCCGCCCACCTGGCGGGCGCTGGCCCGCGAACGTCGCCCCCAGCGTGACGTGCCGCTGCGGATGACCGACGACGCCGACCCGTCGTACGAGCCGTGGCAGCCGTCCGGCGAACCGGACGCGGTGGACCGGGCCATCATGGCCACCCGCAAGGCGGTGTT
This sequence comes from Plantactinospora sp. B24E8, assembly GCF_039871735.1. Classification (NCBI taxonomy): domain Bacteria; kingdom Bacillati; phylum Actinomycetota; class Actinomycetes; order Micromonosporales; family Micromonosporaceae; genus Plantactinospora; species Plantactinospora sp. B24E8. The sequence continues at coordinate 66,909 of NZ_JBDPMH010000027.1, read as the reverse complement.
CCCGCTGTACGACCTCGATCCGCAGGACCCGGCGCGCTGACCCGCCGGATGCCGGCCGTCACAGTGGTGCCCGCTGTTTCGTCCTGGGATCGGCTCCTCCGTGGTCGGCTCTTCGTCGACCAGCAGTCTCAAAATTGTCTTTAAATAGTGTCGAAATCTGTCTCACGGGCCTGCTCGCCGGCTCGCAGGTGCCGGTAGAGGGTGGCCCGGGAGACGCCGAGACCGGCGGCGATCTGGTCGACGGTCTGGGTCCCCTCGGCGTGCAGCGTCCGGGCCGTCCGGATCTGCTCGCCGGTCAACGCCCGGGGCCGGCCGGCCACACGTCGCCCGACCCGGACCCGCTCCGGCCGTACCCGGTCGGAGACGGTGGGTGCCGGATCGGGTGTCCGCCGGGATCCGCCCGGGAGGCCCGCCGCCGGCGAGTGGGCGCCGGCCGGCGTACCGGTGTCGGTTCCGGTGTGGACGGGCGGATCGTCGGGGTCCGGCGGGCGGTCCGCCGGACCGGGCGGGGCCTCGCCGAGCACCCGGGCCACCCCGTCCAGCATCTCCGCGCGCAGCACCTCGTCCGGTACGTCGGCGAAGAAGACGATCGGGTCGCTGAGCATCGCCGTGGCCTGCACCGCGCGGATCCGTTCGCTCCGGGTCGCGCCCGGCCCGGCGACCAGGTCGTACGCCTCCATGGCGACCCGCATGATCCGGGTGAACGCACTGCCGCTACGGAGCATGGCCAGGTCGTGGAAGAGCATGCCGAGTGGCCGGCGGTGGGTGAGCAGGGTGTCCAGCCAGCCCTCGAGCATCGCCCAGCGGGCCGCCGGCCAGGGCAGTCGGGCCGCCCGCGCCAGGACCGACTCCAGGTCGGAGACGAGCGGCTCGATGAGCGCCACCAGCAGGTGCTCCTTGGCGGGGAAGTGGTAGAGCACCCCCGCCTTGGTCAGGTCGAGCCGCTCGGCGATCTCCCGCAGCGAGGTGCGCTGGTAGCCCCGGGTGGCGAACAGGTCGAGCGCGGCCTGCAGGATCCGGCCACGGGTGTCCAGGCTGGGAGCGCCGTCCATCCGTGCAGCGTATCGGCTCCTGACCGGCGATCAGAAATCCGTCACGACTTTCCCTACCATCGGTCAGTACACTGTGGGGCGACCCACGTCGTCCCGCAGGCGACGACGTGAACGGCACTAGTGAGGGGGCGTCATGACCGCGATCTCGGTGGCCGGCCTGGTGAAGACCTTCGGAACCACCCGCGCGCTGGACGGGCTCGACCTGACCGTCCGGACCGGCGAGGTGCACGGGTTCCTCGGGCCCAACGGGGCGGGCAAGTCCACCACGATCCGGATCCTGCTCGGACTGCTGCGTCGGGACGCGGGCGAGGTCAGCGTGCTGGGGGGTGACCCGTGGCGCGAGGCCGTGCCGCTGCACCGCAGGTTGGCGTACGTGCCCGGCGACGTCAACCTCTGGCCGAACCTCTCCGGCGGCGAGGCGATCGACCTGTTCGGCGCGCTGCGCGGCGGGCTCGACCGGAAACGTCGCGACGAACTGCTGGCCCGGTTCGACCTCGACCCGACCAAGAGGTGCCGCACCTACTCGAAGGGCAACCGGCAGAAGGTGGCCATCGTCGCCGCCTTCGCCTCCGATGTGGAACTGCTCGTCCTCGACGAGCCGACCTCCGGCCTGGACCCGCTGATGGAGGCGGTGTTCCGGGAGTACGTCCGGGATCTGCGGGACGCCGGGCGTACCGTGCTGCTCTCCAGCCACGTGATGTCCGAGGTCGAGGCGCTCTGCGACCGGGTCAGCATCATCCGGGCCGGCCGGACCGTCGAGTCCGGCACCCTCACCGAACTGCGTCACCTGACCCGTACGCCGATGACGGTGCAGAGCGACCGGCCGATCGACGGGCTCGCCGACCTGCCCGGCGTGTCCGCGGTGACGGTCACCGGGACGACCACCCGGTTCGAGGTCGAGTCCGGCACGCTGGACCCGGTGCTGCGGCACCTCGCCCAGTTCGGCGTACGGACGCTGACCAGCACCCCGCCGACCCTCGAGGAACTCTTCATGCGGCACTACGGCGAGGACTCCGCCGCCGCCGGAGCACGGCCGGTGGCGGCGGGTGCCCGGTGAACGGCTTCACCGGCACTCCGCGACTGACCCGGCTCGCCGTCCGCCGCGACCGGGTGAAGCTCCTGGTCTGGTTGGTGGCCGTGCCCGGGGTGGGGGCGGCCGTCCTGCAGAGTGTCGTCAGCATCTACGCCACCGAGCAGGACCGTCTGCTCTACGCCACCAGCAGCGCGGCCAGTGTGGTCGCCCGGGCGTTCAACGGACCCGCCTCCGGGCCGAGCCTCGGCGCGGTGGTCAACGCCGAGGCGTACACCAGTCTGGCCGTGCTCGCCGCGTTGCTCAGCACCTTCGCGGTGGTCCGGCACACCCGGCAGAACGAGGAGACCGGACGCGCCGAACTGCTCGGCTCGGCGGTGGTCGGCCGGTACGCCCCGCTCACCGCCGCCCTGCTCGGTACGGTGGCGGCGAACCTGCTCAGCGGCGTGCTGCTGGCGGCCGTCCTGGTCGGGGGTGACCTGCCGGTGGCCGGCTCGGTGGCGCTCGCCGCCGCGATCGCCGGGATCGGCATCGCCTTCGCCGCCGTCGCGGCGGTGGCCGCCCAGGTCTCCGGTACGGCACGCGGGGCCAACGGCCTCGCCGCGGCCACCGTCGGCCTCGCCTTCCTGCTCCGGGCCGCCGGCGACGCCTGGGGTGAGGTGTCCGTGGACGGGTTGCGGGTGACCAGTGCCTGGCCCTCCTGGCTCTCCCCGTTCGGCTGGGCAAACCAGGTCCGCCCCTACGACGCCGACCGCTGGTGGGTGCTGGGGCTGACCGCCGCCTTCACGGTCGCCGCGGTCGGGGTGGCTTTCCTGCTCACCAGCCGGCGGGACCTCGGCAGCGGGCTGCTGGCCGTCCGACGTGGACCGGCGGGCGCGTCCGCCGCCCTGCTCAGCCCGGTGGGCCTGGCCTGGCGGCTGCAGCGTGGCGTCCTGCTCGGCTGGGCGGTCGGGGTCGCGGTGATGGGACTGGCGATGGGGTCGGTCGGCAACGAACTGGAGAGCTTTGTCGGCGAGAACGAGACGGCCGCCGAGTTGATCGCCCAACTCGGCGGTACGGACCGACTGGTCGACGCCTTTCTCGGCGCGATGATGGGAATGTTCGCCCTGGCGGTCGGCGGTTACGCGACGCAGGCGGTCCTTCGGCTGCGTGGCGAGGAGGCGGCCGGAACGGTGGAGGGCGTGCTCGCCACCGCGGTCAGCCGGCCCCGCTGGCTGCTCAGCCACCTGGCCTGCGCCGCGTTCGGCACGGTCGGGCTGCTGGCGCTCGCCGGCGCGGCCACCGGACTCGGTTACGGGCTGGTCGCCGACGACGTGCCGGGCCAGGTGGGCCGGCTCACCGTCGCCGGACTGGTCCAGGCGCCGGCCGTCCTGGTGCTGGCCGGGCTGGCGGTGGTGCTGTTCGGACTGCTGCCCCGCTGGTCGGTGGCGCTCTCCTGGGCGGCGCTGCTGCTCTGCGTCCTGTTCGGGCAACTCGGTGCGCTGCTGGAGTTGCCCCAGTCGGTGCTGAACGTCTCGCCCTTCACCCACCTGCCGGTGGTGCCGGCCGAGGACCCGGCGGCCACACCGCTGGTGGTGCTGTCGCTGGTGGCCGTCGGACTGCTCGGCGCGGGGCTGGCCGCGTTCCGCCGCCGGGACCTGGCCATCGGCTGAGCAGTCCGGACGCGGCGGAGCCCGGTCACCAGGACTGGTGACCGGGCTCCGCCGGACGGTTTGTGGGCCGGGTCAGCCCGCGTAGGCCTCCAGGCGTTCCGCCCGGGACGGGTGACGCAGCTTGAGCAGCGTTACCTTCTCGATCTGACGGATCCGCTCCCGGGAGAGCCCGAACTCCCGGCCCACCTCGTCGAGGGTGCGCTGCCGGCCGTCGTCGAGACCGAACCGGAGCCGGATCACCGCCTGCTCACGGTGGGAGAGGGTGGCCAGCACGATCTCCACCTCGTTGCGGAGCTGCCCCTGGGAGACCGCGTCGCCGGGTTCGTCACGCGGGTCGACCGCGGCGACGAAGTCACCGAGCGCGCTCTCGCCGTCCTCACCGACCGCCTGGTCCAGGCTCACCGGCTCGCGGTCGTACGAGATCAGTTCGATCACCTGGAACTCCGGCACGCCCAGCGCGGCGGCGACCTCGGCGACGGTGGGTTCCCGGCCGAGCGTGGTGGCCAGGTCACGGCGGGTCCGGACCATCCGGTTGACCTGTTCGACCATGTGCACCGGGATGCGGATGGTGCGGGCCTGGTCGGCCATGGCCCGGGTGATCGCCTGGCGGATCCACCAGGTGGCGTAGGTGGAGAACTTGTAGCCCTTGGTGTAGTCGAACTTCTCGACCGCGCGGATCAGGCCGAGGTTGCCCTCCTGGATCAGGTCGAGGAAGGCCATGCCCCGCCCGGTGTACCGCTTGGCGATGCTGACCACCAGCCGCAGGTTCGCCTCCAGCAGGTGGTTCTTGGCGGCCCGGCCCTGCGCCGCGATCGTCGCCAGGTCGGCGCGCAGGTCGGCGGTGAGCGGCTGCTCGGCGACCAGCTTCTCCTCGGCGTACAGTCCAGCCTCGATGCGCCGGGCCAGCTCCACCTCCTCGACGGCGGTGAGCAGTTTGGTCCGGCCGATCCCGTTGAGGTACGCCCGGACCAGGTCGGCGGAGGCGCCGCGCTCGTCGGTGGCGTCGAGGTCGACCAAGGGCTGGCCGGCGACACCCTCGTGGGCCGACTCTTTATCGGATCCGGCCGCGCCGGCCGGGTGAAGCTCGCTGCCGTTGTTGCGCATGACCATCATCTGTCGCCTCCCCGCTTCGACAAAGTGGCGCGTCCCAGCGGACAACCGCGCTGGTGACACCTAGCTTGGCGGGTAGGGCGTGAAGCCGAGGTGAGGAGATCGTCCGGATGGCATGAATCCGGGAGTTGGCGAGCGACGATTTGCCGGAAGTCTCAGCTTTTGTCGCGACCGGCGGCTGACGCCGGCCCGGCCCAGGCTTGCCAGCTGACGCTAACGTGCCAGCGGTCGGGCGGACGCCGAAGCTGGGACGGGCGTCCGGAGCGCGGACGACGGACCATGGACGGAGGAGACGATGGTCTTCAAGCGGTTGATGCAGGCGCTGGGGGTCGGCGGCCCGTCGGTGGAGACGGTGCTGGCCAACCCCAACTGCCGGCCGGGCGGATATCTCGAGGGCCAGATCCACGTCGCCGGCGGCGACCACCCGGTCGACATCTCCTACGTCTCACTGGGCCTGGTCACCCGGGTCGAGGTGGAGGGCGGCGACGCCGAGTACGACACCACCCAGGAGTTCCACCGCAAACAGGCGGTCGGTGCGTTCCGACTCGACGCCGGCGAACGCCGGGACATCCCGTTCCGCTTCGAGGTGCCGTGGGAGACCCCGATCACCGAGGTCGCCGGCCAGCATCTGCACGGCATGACGATGGGCCTGCGGACCGAACTCGAGGTGGCCCGGGCGGTGGACAAGGGGGACCTCGACCCGGTGGCGGTCTATCCGCTCCCGGCCCAGGAACAGATCATCGCGGCCCTGCTCCGGCTCGGCTTCCGGTTCAGCCGGGCCGACGTCGAACGCGGGCACATCTACGGCGTACGCCAGACGCTGCCGTTCTACCAGGAGATCGAGTTCTATCCCGGCCCGCAGTACGCCGGGGCGATCAACCAGTTGGAGCTGACCTTCGTCGCCACCCCGCAGGAGCTGCAGATCGTGTTGGAGATCGACAAGCGGGGCGGCCTGTTCACCGAGGGACGCGACGCGTTCGGCCGGTTCAGCGTCGACTACGCGCTGGTGGACCGGACCGACTGGGCGACCGAACTCGACGGCTGGCTGCGGCAGTCCCTGCGCAAGCGCGGCCTGTTCCACTGAGCGGCCTGTTCCACTGCGCGGTGCGTCCGTCGGCCGGCGAACCCGGCCGGCGAACCCGGCCGGCGAACCCGGCCGGCGAACCCGGCCGGCGAACCCGGCCGGCGAACCCGGCCGGCGAACCCGGCCGGCGAACCCGGCCGGCGGACGGACGCACCGGAGGTCAGAGATCGAGCAGCACCGTACGGGGACCGACGTTCACGCTCTCGACCAACATCTGGGCCCGGAACCGGCCGGTCTCCACGGTGGCGCCCCGGGCACGTAGCGCCTCGACGACCGCGGTCACCAACGGCTCGGCCACCTCGGCCGGGGCCGCCGCGGTCCAGCTCGGTCGCCGCCCCTTGCGGGCGTCCCCGTACAGGGTGAACTGGCTGACCAGCAGGATCGGTGCCCCGGTCTCCGCGGCCGACCGGTCGTCGTCCAGGACTCGCAGCTCGTGCACCTTCCGGGCCATCGTCGCGGCGGTTTCCACGCTGTCGGAATGGGTCACCCCGAGCAGCACCAGCAGGCCGTCGGAGATCTCCCCGACCACCGCACCGTCCACCGTCACCCTGCCCCGGCTGACCGTCTGCACCACCGCACGCACGGCGGTCAGTCTGCCACGGGTGCCAGGAAGCCCCGCTCGACGAGGTGTCCGATGATCGGTGCGGCCACGTCGGCGAGATCCTCGGCCGGTACGTCGTGCGCGAGCGCCAGCACCGCGAGCTGATCACGCAGCGGCACCTGACCGTTGGCGCCACCGACCAGGGCGAGCACCAGCGGGTCGATCTCCTCGGTCCAGCGCAACCCGTGCGACATGGCGAGCACCTGCCGGTCCACCACCCAGTCGTCGTCGCCCATCGTCGCCTCCTGGCGCAGCTGCAGCCCGTCCGCCGCCCGGAACCGGGTGCCCAGCAGCGTCGTGTCGTCCTGGGCGCGCAGCCAGTCCTGCCGGTCGAACCAGCCGGCGATCTGGTCGCCCAACGGCGGCTCCACCTGCTGGCGCAGGTCCTCGACCCGGACCACCGGGTCGTCGTGTCCGGCCCGGCGCAGGCTGACCAGCCCGAACCCGACCGCCTCCACCTTCTGCGCGTCGAACCAGTCCAGCCAGGCGGCCGCCCGGTGCGGGTCGGCGGTCTCGCTCGCGTCGGAGAGCCACAGGTTGACGTACGCCATCGGGTCGGCGACCTCGCGCTGGATGACCCAGGCGTCCAGGCCGGTACCGGCGAACCAGCCCGCCACCCGCTCGCCCCAGTCCTCACCGGTCACGTGCAGCCAGTTGGCCAGGTACTGCATGGTGCCACCCTCGGTGAGCAGGTTCGGCGCGGCGGCGGCCAGTTCCGCCGCCACACCGTCGCCGACCCGTCCCGAGTCCCGGTAGCTGTGGGTCGTCGTACCGGGGCCGACCACGAACGGCGGGTTGCTCACCACCAGGTCGAACCGGCGGCCGGCCACCGGCGCGACCAGGTCGCCCCGGAGCAGTTCCCACCGCTGTCCGTTCAGCGCCGCGGTGGTCGCGGCGAAACGCAGCGAGCGTTCGGAGACGTCCGTCGCGGTGACCGAGCTGGCGTGGGTGGTCAGGTGCAGGGCCTGGACGCCGCTGCCGGTGCCGAGGTCCAGGGCGGTGCCGACGGGACGTCGGATCGTCGCACCCACCAGGGTGGTGGTCGCCCCGCCGACTCCCAGGACGTGGTCCGGCGCCAGCGGCTGGCCGGGCCGGGCGCTCGCCGGCACGTCGGACAGCACCCACCAGGAGTCGCCGTACGGCTCCAGGTCGACGCCCTGTCGCAGCCCGTCACCGGACGGTTCGACAAGTCCGGCAGCGAGCGCGTCGGCCAGCGGCAGCGGCCCGAGTGCGGCGCGTACCGCCGCCTTCGGCTCGGTCTGACCGCAGACGAAGAGCCGGATCAGCGTGCCGAGCCGGTCCCGGTCCTCGGTGGCCCGCAGAGCGGCCCGGAAGTCGTTGCGGGCCAGGGCGCTGGTCGCCGGTGCACCGAGCCGGCCGGCGATCCCGCCCGACGTGTACCCGGCGCTGGTGAGCGCCTCTCGGAGCTGGTCCACCCCAGTGGGGGACAGCAGCATGTCGTCTCCGTCCACGGCGTCCATCCTGCCCGGCGCCGCCGGTGGTCTCGCCCGCAACCCCCGGGGAATCGGTCGGTGATGGCGCGTACCCGGGGTCGGGGACGTCCCTCGCGCCGGTTTCCGGGCGGGCCGGCCGGGACCCGGTGTCGGGTTCCGGCCGGCCCAGGTTGGTCCGTCGCGTCCGTCGCGCGCGCCGGGACCGCTCGGCAGGGCCGAGCGACGGCTGGTCAGAAGGTCACGTCGGAGCAGCCGTAGAAGGTCTCCTGGCTGTCGGAGCGGGTCCACACGGAGTAGATGATGTGGTGACCGCTCTTGCCGGAGGGCAGTCGACCGCTCCAGTAGTAGTGGCCGTCGTTGCTGCCCATGCTGCCGGTTCGGGCGCCGGTCGCGAACCGGGTCACGGTGCGTGGGCGGGGCGTCGGTAGGCTCGCCTGCTGATGGACACGAGCAGCTATCCGGCGACGGACGCCGACGCGGGGACCGACCTGGTCCCGATCCCCGCCGGCCGGGTGACGCTGTCGGACCGCCGGACCCGGCGCAGTTGGTCGGGCGCACTCGCGCCGTACCGGATCGCCGCCGCACCGGTCACCGGAACTGATGCCCGCGTACCGCCCGCCTCACCGGGGAACGCCCGAGCAGTGTCCGGGGCGACCGGCTACCCGTCGAGACCGTCTCCTCGGGGGACGCGGTCCGGTTCTGCAAGGCGCTGTCCCGACGGGACGGACTGACGCCCGCGTGCCGCCCGCACCCCGATGGTGACGGTGCCGACTGGGAGGTGTCCGCCGACGGGTACCGGCTGCCGACCGAGGCCGAGTGGGAACACGCCTGCCGGGCCGGGAGTTCCGGCTGGCGTTGACCGGCGTGACGCGCTCCGGCCGGCGCTGACCCCGCGACGCCCACAGTCAGTCGAGTCGGAAGTCGGCGAAGTCGAAGCCGGGTGCGACGACGCAGCTGACCAGCACGGGTTGGTCGCCGGCGGGTTCGGCGGCCTGCCACACGCCGCCCGGGATCAGCACCTGCGGCTGCTCGCCGGCGGCCAGGTCGGTGCCGAGCAGGACCTCGTCCGGTCGCGGGTCGGGTGTTTCCGCCCCACCTGCCAGGCGCAGCCGGAGCGGGCCGCCGGAGTGCCACAGCCACAGCTCGTCGGAGCGGACCACGTGCCAGCGGGACCGCTCGCCCGGATGCAGCAGGAAGTAGATCGCGGTGGCCGCGCTGCGCGGCCCGGGGTAGCCGGCCGGGGTGAAGGTCTGGGCCGACCGCCAGGTCTCCCGGAACCAGCCACCCTCCGGGTGGGGCGCCAGGTCGAGTCGCTCGGCCAGCTCGGGTCGGCTCGGCGTTGTCACGCGTTGGCCTCCACTCGGGTACGGCCGCGGCCGTACCGCCCCGGAGGGTGCCGACCCGGTGCGCTGTGCCGGAGCCGGACCACCTCGGGGTCGTACCGGTCCCGACCATCGGTCCTGGTCCCCGGCGGCCGCCGGAGCCGTGCGGAGTTTATCCGCCGGGTCCGGGTACCCCGGTTGTCCACCCGGCGCCGGCGGGGTGGGCCCGGGGTGCCGGGTCGCGGCGCGGCGGTGTCACAGCCCGGCCGCGGCGTCGTACCGCCGCCGCAGGTCCGTCATCTCCGACTCGGGGAGGGCCTCCTTGAGCGCCTGCGCCTCGTACGGGTCGGGGAACATCTCCCGGAGCCGGTCGACGAACCGGACGTTCTCGGTCGCCTCGACGACCTGGATGCCGGGTGGGTCGGTCGACATGTCCATGATCACTGGACCGACCAGTTTGACCGCCCAGTCCCACGGGCGCTTCTGCTCCGCGATCCCGCACAGGTGGAAGGCGTACACCGTCTTGACGTCGGTGAGGACGGTGGCGGTCGACGGCTCGAAGCCGTACACGTTGATCCCGCAGACCACCGGTGCCTTTTCGCCATCCGCCTGGGCGTTGGCCGCCCCGGTGTGGTGCTGGTGCTGGTGCGCGGACGCGTCGGCCTGTTCGAGTACGCCGCGTATCTGGGCGGTGAGCTGGGCCTTCAGGTCCGCCGGACGGGCCTTCGAACCGGCGGTGTTGACCAGTACGACCGCGGTGGCGGACGCCGCCAGCAGGATGACCCCCACCCACACGAAGCGGTTGCGGTACCACCCCGCGAAACTGCTACGGGAAAACATGATCGTGCCTCACCTCGCCGGTCTGGTCAGAACGTCGGTCCGGACGGGTCCGATTCGGATCCGCGTCCGGCTGGTGCTGGTGCCCGGAGGTGTGCCGTCGCGTGCTTCGCCGCCAGGGAGGCCGGGGGCCGTCACCCCGCACCGGACCCTGTCGACGGATGGACGGTGTCGACCGGCCGGCGGTGCCGATGGGCAGGGCGGTGCCGACGGGCAGGGCTGTGCCGATCAGGCGCTGGTGGTTGCTCCCGGTGGTGGCCGTTCCCAGTGTGGTTGCCCCCGCACTGCGGCGATATGAGCCATTCCAACACGGCGCGCCCGGCTCCGGCAACATCGACCGTTGTCGTGCCGCGGATCTCCCGGACCGAGCCGGCGTGCCCGGCGGGTCAGGTGGTGGACGACGGGCGGGTCGCCGGATGCTGGGTGGCGCCGACCAGCGACAGCAGTGCGGACGGCAGGAAGGCGATGCCGAGCCCGCCGAGTGCGAGCAGCAGACCCCAGCCGCCGATGACGACCGCCGCGCCGAGGTCCACGAAGCCCGTCCGCACGCCGAGGCGCTGGGCGAGCGCCGGTATCGCGGCGGCGAGCACCGGTACGCCGAGCAGGAAGGACGCCGCCGACCCGGAGTCCCGTACGGTCAACGGCAGGAGCGCGATGGCGACCAGGATGGTGATCGTCAGTACCGCCCGGCGGAACAGGGGCTGCCGGTCGGCGGGTTGACGGCGCAGGGCCAGCAGGCTGACCGCCACGACGGCGGCCAGGGCGGTGAGCGTGGTCGCGATGATCATTTCTGCTCCGTTCCGGAGAGAGGTGATCTGCGGTCTGGGTCGGGTGTCGTTGTTCTTCCGGGCGAGGCCCTGCTCCCAGGCTACCTGCGGGGGGCCACCGGTGGACGGCCTCGTGCCCGCGGTGCGGCTGACCGGTGCGACCACGTGTCCCGGCGTGGACCACGTGTCCCGGCGTCGACCACGACGACGGTCGACCGGTCAGCTGACCGGTCGTCACGGCGCACGCCCGGGGTGCCGCAGGTCACCGCCGGTGGGCGGGTCCTGTCGCCGCCCGGGGGCCGTGGTGACAGCATGTCGCCATGACGCTCTCGCTGCCCATCGCCGCCGAGGCCAACGAACTGCTCCGGCGTAACCCGCTGGCGCTGCTGGTCGGCATGGTGCTCGACCAACAGGTTTCGATGGAGAAGGCCTTCGCCGGCCCGTACGAGCTGACGCGGCGGCTCGGGCACGAACCGGACGCCGCCGAACTCGCCGGTTACGACCCGGAGGCGCTGACCGCGATCTTCGCCGAGCGGCCCGCCCTGCACCGGTTCCCCAAGGCGATGGCGGCCCGGGTGCAGGAGGTCTGCCGAACCCTCGTCGACCAGTACGACGGCGACCCGACCCGGCTGTGGTCCGGGGCGGAGACCGGCGCCGAGCTGCTCAGCCGGCTCACCGGACTGCCCGGGTTCGGCCGGCAGAAGGCGCAGATCTTCCTCGCCCTGCTCGGCAAGCGGTTCGGGGTCCAGCCACCCGGCTGGCGGGAGGCGGCTGGGACGTACGGCGCCGACGGAATCTTCCACTCGGTCGCGGACGTCACCGACGAGGCGTCGTTGGTCCGGGTACGCGAGCACAAGCAGCAGGTGAAAGCCGCCGCCAAGGCCGCCTCGGCCAGCTGACAACGCGCCTCGGCGGCCCGGTGGCGACGTGGGTCAGCGGTGACCGGGTCGAGGGCGGGGCGGCCCGGTGGCGACGCGGGCGACACCGGATCAGCAACACCGGATCAGCAACACCGGGCCGTCCGGCGGGTGTGACGGCTCAGGCGGCGTGCGGGTGGGCGGCGAGTGCGGCCAGCGCACGGCGTACGTCGGCGAGCGAGACGGTCGCGGAGTCGTCGAGGTCGGCCAGCCCCGCCTCGATCCACTGCCGCATCAGGGTGGTGACCCCGATGCCCCGGGCGTCGGCCGCCGCGCGTACCCGTTCGTAGGTGTCCAGCGGCAGTCGTACCGACCGGCTGACCATCGGGACGTCCGTGTCCGGGGTGGGCAGCTCGACCGGTGGCGCGCCGTCGAGCAGATCCGCGACCTGCTCGTCGCCGGAGTGGAACCGCTTCGTCGCGTCGTGTCGATTCATGATCAGCGCCTCCTCGTCATCCTCGTGCCCGGTGCGGGGACCTGGACCTGGTGGGCCGTGGCGTACCCGTCCGGCCTCGGCGGACTCATGCTCGCCGCCGCTGGATCGTCTCCTCGTAGCGCTTGGACTCGATGTCGGTGAGGTCGCGCGCGGAGAGGATGTCCCAGTCGTTGTCGATCTGATCGGCTTCGGCGAGCAGGATCGCCAGCCGTCGCCCGCGCCGTGCGGTCGCGTAGACGACCATCACGTCGTCGCCGAGGTGCCGGATGACCCGGCGCGTGCTGTGCAACGCCTCCCACACCTCGCCGGGGGTGACGTCGTGGACCCTCAGGTTTCCCAACGCCTCGTCGGTGAAGCTGAACCTGCTGCCCACGGGGGGAGCGTACCACGTACGTAACACGCGATGCCGGGGTCAGCGGCTGCCCGTCGCCGTACCCCGACGGAGTGCGAGGATGGGTCGTGGCATCCGGGGACGGAACCGCCTCCACGGACGGGTGCCCAGCAACCCCGGGGAGGACCGCGGTGAAGCGTCAGGCGTACCAGCCGATCCTGATCACCGACGCCTCGCGTAGCCAGGACGACCAGCTGCGGAGCCGTCAGCGTCGGTACATCGTGATGATGGCCATCCGGGCGGTCTGCATCGTCGTCGGTGCCGTCCTGGTCATCGCCAAGGCACCGATGCTCTGGCTCTGGCTGCCGCTCTGCGCGCTCGGCATGGTCCTGATCCCCTGGCTGGCGGTGCTGCTCGCCAACGACCGGCCGCCGAAGGAACAGCACCGGCTGGCCACCCGGCTACGTCGTCGGCACACCGACGAGACCCCACCCCGGGCGCTCGCCGCCGAGGAACGTCCGCACCGGATCATCGACGCCGAGCCCTGACCCGCCGCCGACAGCGCCGCCGGGATATCCGCACCGGGCCGACCGCCGTCCGCCGACCGCGATGCCGGGCCGGGCCGGCACTCCGGGCGACGGGTAGCCTCACCGATCGATGATCGATACCGTCGGCTGGCCGTTCCGGCCCGGGACGGGACCGGGAGCGGTGTGGGGGAGCGATCGTGGGCAACTGGGGTAACGGGAACTTCGACAACGACACCGCGGCGGACCACCTCTCGATGATCACCGACCGTCTGCTGACGGAGATCACCGAGGCGATGTCGGGAGACCCGGGCAAGATCGAGCCGGACGAGTACTGGGGCGTGGCGGTGCCGTGCAACGCCGAACTCCTGTACCAGCTCGCCGAACGGCAGTACGTGGGCGTCATGCTGCCGTCCCCCGAGGTCGCGACCGGATGGAAGCAGCGGTACCTGGAGGTCTGGGACGGCTACATCGACGAACTGGTGTCGTCGGCCGAGCATCAGGCGGCCCGACGCGCCGTACTGGTGGAGACGTTCGACCGGCTGATCGCCGCAGCCCGCCGCGAGGCCGGCTGACCGACGGTTCACAGCCCGCCGGTGCTCAGCGCCCGCCGGTCGCGGTCGGCACCGGACGGGCGCCGACCACCGAGACCGCCACCGCGCCCAGTTCGGCGGCGTGCCGCAGCGCCTCGGCCGGGCCCGCCCCGGCCACCCAGGCCGACAGCAGGCCGGCGGCGAAGGCGTCCCCGGCCCCGGTCACGTCCCGGACCGGCACCCGACGGGCCGCCGACTCGACCACCACCCCGTGCCGTTCGGCCCAGACCGAACCGGCGGCGCCGCTCTTCACCACCGCGTGCCGTACCGCTCCGGTCAGGGAGCGGGCCCGGGCGGCCGGCGAGCCGGGGCCGGTCAGCACAGCCGCCTCGTCCGCGTTGGCGAGCAGCAGGTCGGCGCCGCGTACCCAGGTCAGGAAGGTCGCCGCACCGACCTGGCGCAACGGTGCCGCAGAGGCGGCGTCGACGCTGGTGGTGAGCCCACGTGCGCGCGCCGCGACCAGCGCGCGCAGCCCGGCCCCGCGCGACCCGGCGTCCAGCAACGGGTACGCCGACAGGTGCAGATGCCCCGCGTCGGCCGCCTCGGCCAACGCCGCCGTCACGTCGTCGGGGGTCAGCCGGAGGTTGGCACCCCGCTCGGTCACCATGGTCCGCTCCCCGTCGTGGGTGAGCACGATCACGGTGCCGGTCGGGGTGTCCGGGCAGCGCCGCACCAGGCAGTGCACGCCCAGCCGGGTCAGCTCGGCGAGCCGGGCCTCGCCCTCCCGGTCGGCGCCCACCGCACCGACCAGGGTTACCGGGTGGCCCCGCCAGGCCAGCCAGGCGGCGGTGTTGGCGGCCTGTCCGCCGCCGGTGAACCGGATCCCCGCCGGGGTGTCCGAGCCCGGCGCCAGCGGGTCGGCGAGCACCGCCACCACGTCGGTGACGATGTCGCCCACCACCACGATCCGCGGCGAGGTGGTCCGGTGCCGCCGGGCCGGGGAGGTCATGCCCGGGCGGCGGCCGCGACCGCGATCCGCGCCGCGAGGGCCGCGTTACGCAGGATGATCCTCACGTTCACCGCCAGGCTCGCGCCCTCGGTGGCGGAGTGGAAGTGTGCCAGCAGGAACGGCGTCACCGCCTTGCCGGTGATTCCGTCGGCGGCGAGCCGGGCCAGCCCGGCGGCCAGGGTCCGGTCGTGCAGCGCCGGGTCCAGTTGCTCGTCGGCGGGGAGCGGGTTCGCCACCACCAGGGCGGCCGGCTGCACCCCGTGCGCTGTCCGGGCCGCCAGCACGGCGGCGATCTGCTCCGGTGACTCCACCGCCCAGTCGAGGTCGAACCCGCCGTCGGTGACGAAAAAACCGGGGAAGCGCCGGGTGCGGTAGCCGACCACCGCGACGCCCAGGGTCTCCAGGCGTTCCAGGGTCGCGCCGACGTCGAGGATCGACTTCACCCCGGCGCAGACCACCGCGATCGGAGTGCGGGAGAGGGTGGTCAGGTCGGCCGACTCGTCGAAGGTCTGGGCCGCCTCCCGGTGCACTCCGCCGAGTCCGCCGGTGGCGAAGACCCGGATGCCGGCGGCGGCGGCCACCGCGCTGGTCGCGGCGACCGTGGTGGCCCCGTCCACGCCGGCCGCGGCGGCCACCGCCAGGTCCCGGACGGAGAGCTTCGCCACCCCGTCCGTGCTGGCCAGCCGGGTCAACTGGGCGTCGTCGAGGCCGACGACCAGCTCACCGGCGACCATGCCGATGGTCGCCGGCACCGCGCCGTTGTCCCGT
Source organism: Plantactinospora sp. B24E8 (assembly GCF_039871735.1). NCBI lineage: Bacteria > Bacillati > Actinomycetota > Actinomycetes > Micromonosporales > Micromonosporaceae > Plantactinospora > Plantactinospora sp. B24E8. The sequence goes on along the minus strand of NZ_JBDPMH010000027.1, from coordinate 51,482 downwards.
ACCGCCTGTTCGATCTCCCGGGCCACCCGCAGGTTGTCCGGGCGGGGCAGCCCGTGCGAGACGATGGTGCTCTCACAGGCGACAACCGGGCGGCCCGCCCGCAGTGCCTCGGCGACCTCGGCGCCGTACCGGATCTGGAAGTCGTTCACGGTCGCCTACCGTACGCGCGGCCCCGGCGGGCGCCTCTTCCGGTGGACCGTGCGGCGGTGACCTGCAAGACTGGACGGGTGAGTACACCCGTCGCCCCCCAGAGCAGTGGCAGCATCCTCGAACGGCCCGTCGAGCGTCCGCTCGAGCACGGCGACCACGAGCGTTTCGCGCACTACACCGCCAAGGACAAGCTGACCGAGGCTCTCGTGCTCGGCACACCGGTCAAGGCGCTCTGCGGCAAGGTGTGGGTTCCGTCGCGTGATCCGAGTCGCTTTCCGGTCTGCCCGGAGTGCAAGGAGATCTTCGAGGACAACAACCGGTTCTTCGACCCGAAGCCGGATCCGCAGCAGTAGTTCCCGCCCCACACCGTGGTCCGGGTCGGGGCGACCCGGCCCGGCGCGGGGGCGGACGGCGGCGGTCCGTGGCCGGGGCGTCCGGCCGGACCGGTCGCCGGGAGTCGTCCCGGTGGCCGTCGTGACGGGTACGTCGTAGCCTCCATCCGGTGACCGCCTCGACCGCCCTGCTCCTCGCCGACCTGCTCGGCGTCACCGTCTTCGCCGCCTCCGGCGCGTCGGCGGCGGTGGCCAAGCGGCTCGATCTCTTCGGGGTGACCCTCGTCGGCTTTGTCGCCGCCCTGGGCGGTGGGATCCTGCGCGACCTGGTGATCGGCGAGACCCCGCCGCTGGCCTTCGCCGACTGGCGGTACGCGGCGACCGCGGCGGTCAGCTCCGTCGCCGTCTTCTGGCTCCACCCGCAGTTCAACCGGCTGCGGGCCGCGGTCCTGGTGCTCGACGCGGCCGGACTGGCCCTCTTCACCGTCACCGGTACCCTGGCCGCGCTCACCGTCGGCGTGCCGGCGGTCGGCGCCTGCCTGGTCGGCATGATCACCGGGATCGGCGGTGGTCTCGGCCGGGACCTGCTCACCGGGGAGATCCCGGTGGTGCTGCGCCGGGAGATCTACGCGGTGGCGGCCCTGGCCGGCGCGGTGGTCGTGGTGCTGCTGGACCGGACCGGCCTGGCCGGTCCCGGGCCGCTGGTCACCGCCGCCGTGATGATTTTTGTGGTCCGGCTGGTGGCGCTGCGTCGCCGCTGGTCCGCTCCGGTCGCCGCGGACCGGAGCGGCCGGCCGCCGCGGTGACCGGTGTGCCGTTGGTGTCGCCTGGGTCACGGGGTGCCGGCTGGTTATGCTGATACGGCCTTCGCGCGCGTACCGGCCGCGGAGGCGTTTCCGTGTGGGGGTCGGATTTCCGTCGTCGGAGGGGAGTGTGCTGCGTGGGAGCCCGGCTGCCGACCATCGAGTCGTTCCCGGCGCTGCGCGCATGGCAGCGCAAGGCGTTGGTGGAATATCTGCGACGCCGCTCCGAGGACTTCCTGGCGGTGGCGACACCCGGCGCCGGTAAGACCACCTTCGCGCTGCGCATCGCCGCAGAACTGCTCGCCGACGGCACCGTCGAGGCGGTGACCGTGGTCGCCCCGACCGAGCACCTGAAGACCCAGTGGGCCCAGGCGGCCGCCCGGATCGGCATCCAGCTCGACGCGGCGTTCCGCAACGCCGACCTGCACTCGTCGGCGGACTTCCACGGGGCGGTGGTCACGTACGCCCAGGTCGGCATGGCGCCGCAGGTGCACCGTCGACGGACGATGACCCGTCGAACCCTGGTGATCCTGGACGAGATCCACCACGCCGGAGACTCCCGTTCCTGGGGCGACGGTGTCAAGGCGGCCTTCGAGCCCGCCGTACGACGCCTGATGCTCACCGGTACGCCGTTCCGGTCCGACGACAACCCGATCCCGTTCGTGACGTACGAGCGGGGCACCGAGGGACTGCTGCGGTCCCGGGCCGACTCGGTGTACGGCTACTCCGACGCGCTCGGCGACGGTGTCGTCCGGCCGGTGATCTTCCTCGCCTACTCCGGGGAGACCCGATGGCGGACCAGTGCCGGGGACGAACTCGCCGCCCGGCTGGGCGAACCGATGACCCAGGACCTGATCGCCCAGGCGTGGCGTACCGCGCTCGACCCGGCGGGTGACTGGATGCCGCAGGTGCTGCGGGCCGCGGACGCCCGGCTGCAGGTGCTGCGCGCCGGCGGGATGACCGACGCGGCCGGGCTGGTGATCGCCACCGACCAGCAGGCCGCCCGGTCGTACGCCCGGCTGATCGAGCGGGTGACCGGCGAGAAGGCGGTGGTGGTCCTCTCCGACGACCAGGGCGCCTCGGACCGGATCGCGGCCTTCTCCGCCTCCGAGCAGCGTTGGATGGTCGCGGTGCGGATGGTGTCCGAGGGGGTCGACATCCCCCGGCTCGCCGTCGGGGTCTACGCGACCAGCGCCTCCACCCCGCTCTTCTTCGCCCAGGCGATCGGCCGGTTCGTCCGGGCCCGCCGGCAGGGGGAGACCGCCTCGGTCTTCCTGCCCAGCGTGCCGCACCTGCTCGGGCTGGCCAGCGAGATGGAGGCCGAGCGGGACCACGTACTGGGGGCGCCGAAACAGCGCGAGGGGTTCGACGACGACCTGCTGGAACGGGCGCAGCGTACCGAGCAGGCGAGTGGGGAACTGGAGAAGCGGTTCGAGGCGCTCTCCGCGACCGCCGAACTCGATCAGGTGATCTTCGACGGTGCGTCCTTCGGTACCGCCGCCCAGGCGGGCACTCCGGAGGAGGAGGAGTATCTGGGTCTGCCCGGCCTGCTCACCGCAGACCAGGTCGCCACCCTGCTGAACAAGCGGCAGGCGGAGCAGTTGGCCGCCCAGCGGCGTCGCCGGCAGACCGGTGAGCCGGCCCCGGCCCCGCAGCCGGCCGCCCGGCCACTCAGCGCGGCGGAACGTCGGGTCACGCTGCGCCGTCAGCTCAACGCCCTGGTCGCCGCGCACCACCACCGTACGGGACTACCGCACGGGAAGATCCACGCGGAGTTGCGCCGACGGTGCGGGGGGCCGCCGAGCGCCCAGGCGACCATCGAACAGCTCGAGGAGCGGATCGCCACCGTGCAGAGCCTCTAGGGGACTCGGGTGGATCCGGGTCGTCCGGATCAGATTCCGCCGCGGTGGCGGTACGGGCGGAGTGGTTGGCTCCGTTTCCGGCGCACGGGCTGAACGGTCCGTTTCGGGACGCGCCGGGCTGAACGGTGCTTGTCGTGATCGTTGTTGCTGATGAACGGTGCGTCGTGTGGAACGCCGCCGCTGGATGGTGGTTGCCGGACGGGGAGCCGATCCAGGGGAAGAGACGACCGGAGGTGCCCGGTCTGGGCACCTCCGGTCACGTATGTCCCTGGATTGATCAGTTCGCCATCAAATCGGCACCACGCCAGCTGAATTCCGGGTCAACCGCGTAGCGTACCGTGATCTTGACCAGATCCTCGGCGTACTTGTTCGCGTGATGCCCACAGAACACCAGTTCGCTCCCACCCGCGAGGGTGATCCGGAGCTTGCCGGCAGCGTTACAGCGGTCGCACCGTTCATCGGCGGCTGGGGGAGCCACCGTCTCGGGCGGCGGCGTGAGGGTCGGGGTCATCGCCTTCCTCCTGCGGTCGTCACCGATGAACACTCTCGTCGGTCATTGCTCACCTATCGTGCAACACCCTTGTGGGGTGTGGCCTTCCCAGTGTGCCCCCGGGGGACCGATGTCACACGTGGTAGAGACAGTGTGCCGTGCAACCAGGGTGCCACGTCAACGATCACGGGTGGGAAACCGACCGGCCAGCACTGGTCGATATACGTCCGGTGATCAAAGCGACACGACTGGTTGACTTTTTGGATCAGTCGAGATAATCCCGGAGGACCTGCGAGCGCGAGGGATGCCGCAACTTCGACATCGTCTTCGACTCGATCTGCCGGATCCGCTCGCGGGTCACCCCGTACACCTGACCGATTTCGTCCAGGGTCCGGGGCTGTCCGTCGGTGAGCCCGAAACGCAGCCGTACCACGCCCGCCTCACGCTCGGAGAGGGTCTGCAGCACCTGCTGGAGCTGATCCTGGAGCAGTGAGAACGACACCGCGTCGACCGCGACGACCGCCTCGGAGTCCTCGATGAAGTCGCCGAGCTGGCTGTCGCCCTCGTCGCCGATGGTCTGGTCCAGGGAGATCGGTTCCCGGGCGTACTGCTGGATCTCCAGCACCTTCTCCGGTGTGATGTCCATCTCCTTGGCCAGCTCCTCCGGGGTGGGCTCGCGGCCCAGGTCCTGGAGGAGTTCGCGCTGGATCCGGCCGAGCTTGTTGATCACTTCGACCATGTGCACCGGGATGCGGATGGTGCGGGCCTGGTCGGCCATGGCCCGGGTGATCGCCTGGCGGATCCACCAGGTGGCGTAGGTGGAGAACTTGTAGCCCTTGGTGTAGTCGAACTTCTCGACCGCGCGGATCAGGCCGAGGTTGCCCTCCTGGATCAGGTCGAGGAAGGCCATGCCCCGCCCGGTGTACCGCTTGGCGAGCGACACCACCAGCCGCAGGTTCGCCTCCAGCAGGTGGTTCTTGGCCCGCTCGCCGTCCCGGGAGATCCACAGCAGGTCGCGCTGCATCTCCCGGACCAGCTTCTCCTCGCCCTCCTCGGCGGCGCGCAGCCGCTCGGCGGCGTAGAGGCCGGCCTCGATCCGCTTGGCGAGCTCGACCTCCTGCTCGGCGTTGAGCAGCGGAACCTTGCCGATCTGCTTCAGGTAGGCCCGGACCGAGTCCGCGGAGGCGGTCAGCTCGGCATCCCGCCGGGCCTGCTTGAGCGCCTCCGACTCCTCGTCGTCCCACTCGAAGTCGTTGTCGGTCGCCGCGTCGGCGGCGTCCGCCTCGGCCGCCTTGGCCAGCTCGGCCGGCTCGTCGACGACCACGTCCTCGATCTCGGCGGCGAGTTCCTCGGGATCGATGTCGCCGTCTCCCGGGCCGTCCGGGTCCAGGTTCTTGCCGGCGGTCGCCTTGGTGGCCTTGGCCGGGGCGCCGGCCGCCTTGGCGGCCTTGGTGCCCCTCCCGGCGGCCTTGGCGGGCGCCTCGCCGGACTTCGCGGTCACCTTGGCGCCAGTGGTCGGCGACCCGCCGTCGGCGGCGAGGGCGGGCTTACGGGCCGCGGGCTTACGCGCCGCGCCGGTCCCCTCGTCGGCCGCGGGCGCCTGCTTCGGTGCCGGCGGAGCCGACTTCTTCGTCGCCTTGGCGGTGGTCGCCCGGGAGGCGGGGGTGGCGGAACGGGCGGCGGCGACCCGACGACGGGTGCTCGCCGAACCGTCGACCACCACGGTCACCCCGGCGTCCGAGAGCGCACGCAGGATCTTCTTGGCCTGGGCCGGAGTCACCTCAGCAGACTCGACAGTGCGCGCCAGCTCGGCCGACGTGAGCTGGCCGCCGGCGTTCCGCGCGTGGGCGATCAGGGTGTCGGTGAGCGAGCGTACGTCGGCGCCGATGTGGCGGGGTTCTGTCACGAATGACCTTCCGGAGGCGATGGAGCGAGCACGGCCGGTTTCGGCCGGCGCAGCGCGGAGCGTCGTGCCGGGCCGATGTGGTTGAGGAACCCCCGTGTCCCGGGCCGGCCGGTGCTCGGCGGTCCGTGGCGCGTGGGCAGGCGTGAATTGTAACGCCGTCTGCGGCGATCATCCTGCGCCGCACGCCGGAGAGGCGGTCGGGGGCTACCGACTCGATACATGTGTGGACTTTGTAAGGATGATACTCGCGGTCGGGGCAGCACGTCACAGGCGTGCGGGAAGGGGACGTCATGCGGGTCGGAACGCCGGCTCCCGAGGAACTGCTGAAGATCGCGGTCGAGATCGCCCGGCAGGCGGCCCAGACCGCGCGCCGGATGCGGGCCGAGGGAGTGTCCGGAATCTCCACCAAGAGCACCGCGACCGACGTGGTCACGGCCGCCGACCGGGCGGTCGAGCGGGAGGTGGTGGCGGCGCTGCGAGACCTGCGGCCCGACGACACCGTGCTGGGCGAGGAGTACGGCGACACCGCCGGCTCCGGTCCGGTCGACCCGGAGTCCGTACGGTGGATCCTGGACCCGATCGACGGCACCGTGAACTACCTGTACGGCCTACCCAACTACGCGGTCTCACTGGCCGCCGAGGTTGGCGGCGAGGTGGTCGCCGGAGTGGTGCGCAACGCGGTCACCGGTGACGAGTGGACCGCCACCCGGGGCGGGGGCGCCTACCGGGACGGCCGCCGGCTGCACGGCTCGACCGAGAGTGATCTGGGCCAGGCGCTGGTCGGCACCGGCTTCGGCTACGACCCGGCCCGGCGGGCGCACCAGGCCGCCGTACTCGGCGGGCTGATCACGTACGTCCGGGACATCCGCCGCTTCGGGGCCGCCTCCATCGACCTGTGCATGGCGGCCGAAGGGCTGGTCGACGCGTACTACGAGCGGGGCCTCAACCTCTGGGACCACGCGGCCGGCGGGCTGATCGCCGCCGAGGCCGGCCTACGGGTCGCCGGACTGGCCGGGGCGCCCGCGGGACGAGAGCTACTCATCGCCGCGCCGCCGGCGCTGTTCGGGCCGTTGCACGACCGGCTGGCCCGGCTCGGTGTCACGGACGGCCCGTAACCGTCGGCGACCCGGTTCGGCTGCCCTGGACCACCGTTGTCCGTCCGGGACCACCGTCGGATCCCGGGTCGTGCGGACCGCCGCCCCGGTGCGGCACCGGGGCGGCGGCAGGTGGGTCGGCTCAGGTCAGGTTCGGGTCGGCGCAGGTCCCGTCCGGCAGCTGCGGTCCGCCGCTGCCCTGGGCCAGCGCCTGGCTCACCTCGGTGATCGTGGCGAGCTGCTTGAAGTCGCTGCCGATCACCACGTCCACCACGTCGTCGGTGCGGTCGATCTGGAAATCGGGCGTCGCCTCGTTCAGGAAGTACGCCTTCAGCACGTGGTAGGAACCGAGGCCCTTCGGGCCGAACCGCAGTACGGCGACGTCGTCGACGCCCTTGTTCTTCGGCTCGTTGCCCGACTTGAGCACCTGGAACTGCCGGTTCTGGAAATCGGTCTTCACCGAGTTCGCCAGCCCCTGGGTGTCGGTCGCGTTGTAGACGTTGATCTTGATGTCCTTCGGCAACCGGAGTCGGGTGTCGGCCAGCTTGGCACCGGGCGGGCAGGCCTCGCCCGCCTCCTTGCCGGCCTGGGTGTCCCGGACCAGCGTGACCGCGACGAAGACCACGGCGACCACTGCGAGCACGCCGACGACGACGAGGGCCCGGACGCGCGCGAAACTCATCTAGTTGGCTCCCCGAAGCTCGTCTGTGACAGAAACCGGCGGGCCGACGCCGGTCGGCCGCCGTTGGCTACCGAGTATGCCGGGGGCGCCGGGCGTTGTCCGACCGGGTGTGGAAACCGGCGGATCCGTCGGCGCGCCGACGACGATCGGCCGACCACTGACCCTATCTTCGTGTCGCCTGAGTCACATTGGGAACAACTCCGGGCGCTCGGACGTACAAGCATGCCGCAGGGACGGTATACATGCCTCGCCCGAAGGGGGGTAAGGTACCCCGCTCGGCGGGGGAAGTTCCGCCCGGCGACCCGCGACCCGGACCTGTGCCGGGGCGGGTAACCGGAAGTGACGGCCGGCCAGCGGGAACCGAAACAGCGTCTTCCGGCGTTACAACCGGAAGCGACTATATCGATATGGGAGAGTGAAACCGATGGCCACCGACTACGACGCCCCGCGTCGCGACGAGGTCGACCTCGGCGAGGACAGCCTGGAAGAGCTCAAGGCTCGGCGGGTCGACTCACAGTCGGCTGCCGTGGACGTCGACGAGGCCGAGGTCGCCGAGAGCTTCGAACTGCCCGGTGCCGACCTGGCCGACGAGGAGCTCACCGTCAAGGTGCTGCCGATGCAGTCGGACGAGTTCCGCTGCGCGCGCTGTTTCCTCGTACACCACCGCAGCCAGCTCGCGGTGGAGCGCAACGGCGAGCTGATCTGCCGCGAGTGCGCCTGAGTTCCTCGGGGGGAGGGGCGGCGACCTCCACGGACGGGGGTCGCCGCGCACGATTCGAGGTGCGACGCGGGCGGGTAGCTGCTTGACTCGATCCGCGCGGTGCCACCGGGCCCCGCGCAGGCGCGGGAGGTCACGATGAGCGGTTCCGACCCGGCACCGGAGAGCCCGGCACCGGCCGGGTGGTCCGGGCCGGACGAGCCGGCGGCGGCCCCGCCCGTCGCCGCCGACCCCGGTACGACGTCTGACCCTGGTGCGACCTCTGAGCCTCGTGCGACGACCTCGCCTCCGGCGGACGGCGCGACACTCGGCAGGACCGTCGGCGCGCTCGCCGACGACGAACTCGACCGGGCCGGCCGCCGACGGATCTTCGGCCGGCTCGTCGACCAGGTACGGGTGCGGGGCGGAAGGCGGCTACTCAAGCCGAAGACGGCGCTGCGCTGGTTGACCGACGTGGTCGCCGAGATCGCCCCGCACGTGCCGATCCGGGACCGGGAAACGCTGCTGCGGCACTTCGACGGCCTGGACGGCGACGTGCTCGCCGAACGACTGGTCCGGAACGCCACCAGGGCGACCGCCGGGGTCGGCGCCGCCGGCGGAGGCGTGGCGGCGGTGGAGTGGGTGGCCACTCCGACGTTGCTCTCGGCACCCGTCCTGCTGGCCGCCGAGACCGTCGCCGTGGTCGCCATCGAGCTGAAGCTGATCGGCGAGCTGCACGAGGCGTACGGCGTCAGGCTGCCCGGCGGTGGCGGCCAGCGCGCCACGGCGCTGCTCCGGTCCTGGGCGGCGCAACGGGGAGTCAATCCGCTGCTGCCCGGGGTGGGTGTCGGTGCGGTGCTCGGCACCGCGGCCCGCAACGAACTGCGGGACCGGCTGCTGCGGCGCTTCGGACGCAACCTGACCACGCTCGGACCGTTCCTGACCGGCGCCGCGGTGGCGGCCTTCCTGAACGGCCGGGCCACCCGTGGGCTCGGCAACCGGATCCGGGAGGACCTGCGTGAGCGCCCGCCGGCGATCGGACGGTGACGGTCGGGCACACCCCAGAACGGTCGGGCCACACCCCACAACGGCCGGGGTCGGCGCCGACCGTCGGACGGTCAGCGGGTCGCGGTCTCCCCGGACGACGCGTCGCGGGCGGCCAGGACGGCCTCGGCGAGCCGGACCGGGTGACGGGAGCTGACCACCCAGTACGGGGTCGGGTCGGCGGGATCGTCCAGCACCACCTGGACGGCGCCGGCGACCCAGGGGCGCTGCACCACGAACGCGAGCGGGTCGGCACCGACCCCGAGCACCTCACGCCGGCCTTCGGCGTCCAGGGCGAGCACGTCCGCGACGTACCGCAGCGGCAGTCGGGCGTCGTCGACCAGGAACTCGCCGTCGTGCACCGCGACCCGGATCCGACCGAGCCAGCCGAGCCCGACGACGGCGAGCGGCAGCAGGACCGCGAACGGCAGCCAGGCCCGGACCCCGGTCCCGCCGAGCCAGAGCTCCAGGGCGAGCAGCGCGGCCACCCCGATGCCGGCCAGCCACCACCACCACGGCAGACTCAACCGTTCGGCGTACCCGGCGCGGGCGGGTACGACGGCGGAATCCGCCACGGTGGGATCAGGACTCGTCGGGGCCACGCTGTGAGGGTACGGCGCGGCGCGACCCGTTGACCCGGCAGGATGGGGGGACCACCGCCAGATGGCTCCGTGGGACCTCCAGGAGAGTGACAACGTGACACACGTGGTGCCCGTACCGGTCCGGCGGCTCGACCCGGACCTGCCGATGCCGTCGTACGCACATCCCGGTGACGCCGGAGCCGACCTGGTCTCCGCGGAGGAGGTCGAGATCGGGCCGGGGGACCGGCGACTGGTCCGGACCGGGGTCGCCATCGCCCTGCCGGAGGGGTACGTCGGGCTGGTCCATCCCCGGTCGGGCCTCGCGGCCAGGCTCGGTGTGACCGTGCTCAACGCGCCCGGTACGGTCGACGCCGGTTACCGTGGCGAGATTCTGGTCAACCTGATCAACCACGACCGGGTCCGGCCGGCGAAGATCTCCCGGGGTGACCGGATCGCGCAGCTCGTGGTGCAGCGGGTGGAGCGGGCCGAGTTCCGACTGGTCGACGAGCTGCCCGCCTCCGCTCGTGGGGAGGGCGGGCACGGCTCGACCGGCGGGCACGCCGACCTGGTCACCGCGTACGACCCGAGCGAGGAAACTGAGGGGGCGGTCGGCCGGTGACCGCGCGTACGCGCCTCCGCGGCGGTTCCCACCGTCCGCGGTGTTCCCACCCGGCGTCAGCGCCGACCCGTCCCGCAGCCGTGAACGGAAGGTAGCAGGTAAGGACGATGATCTTCTCCCGAGGACGCGGCGGTGGGCGCCACGCCCGCGACGAGCGGTCGGACCGGCCGACGGCCGACACGCAGGACCTGGCCACCGGCGTCGGGGCCGACCGGCGGTCGGGCGGCCCGTACGACAGCGCCGAGTCGGCTCCCGACGTACCGCGGCTCGACCTGGGCAGTCTGCAGATCCCGGCCGTACCCGAGGTCGAGGTGCGGGTCCAGGCCAATCCCGACGGCGTCATCCAGCAGGTCGTCCTGGTGCACGGCGAGAGCGCCCTGCAGCTGGGCGTCTTCGCCGCGCCCCGCTCCGAGGGCATCTGGGACGAGTGGCGGGAGGAGATCCGGACCTCGCTGGCCGCCGACGGTGTGCTGGCCGAGGAGGACGAGGGCGACCACGGCACCGAGTTGAGGGCACGGGTCCGTACCCCGGACGGTGGTGTCGCCGACCTGCGGTTCGTCGGGGTCGACGGGCCGCGCTGGATGGTCCAGGGGGTCTTCCAGGGGCGGGCCGCGAGCGACCCCGCGGCTGCCGCGCCCCTCGCCGCCTGCCTGGACGGGTTGGTCGTCGACCGGGGCAAGGAGGCGAAGCCGGTGCGGGAGCCGTTGCCGCTGCGGCTGCCGAGGGATCCCGGGACCGGCGTCGACGGGGCGGAGGCGGCCGGACCGGTGCCGGACGGCGCGGTCAACGGAGCGGTGTCGGGCCAGCAGACGCCACGGCGTGGTGAGCCCGGCCGGGCCGGCTGAGGGCACGTCGCGACCCGGATCCCGTCCGGGGGTCCGGGTCGGCCGAGGCAGCCCGGCCGCGCCGACCGGCCGGACCGGATCCGGCGTACGCTTGCGGGGCGGCTGTCGACCAGCCGCGTCGAGTGGACGCGCCGACCGGGCGCGCCGGGGAGGGTGACACCGGGTCATGGCGACCGACCAGGGCCGGACGTCGTTGCGAGGCTTCCTGCAGCGGCTGACCGCGAGCGAGGCCGAGATCGAGGCGGAGGAGCTGCAGCGGGAGAGCGCCGAGGTGGGCGGCATGCCGGCCCGGCAGTGCAGCAGGGGTCAGGTGGTGTGCGTGTCGGGCCGGCTGCGCACGGTGGTCTACACCCCGCGCACCAACCTGCCCACGCTGGAGGCGGACCTCTACGACGGCAGCGACATCGTGACGCTGGTCTGGCTGGGCCGCCGGCACATCGCCGGCATCGAACCGGGGCGGCATTTGACGGCTCGTGGTCGCGTGGCGGTCCGGGATGACCGTAAAGTCATCTACAACCCGTACTACGAGCTGGAGCTGCCGCGATGAGGGTGTCGACCGGCGCCGCCAGCCGCGACCGGAAGACGCCCAGATGACAGCTGGACAGCCCCGCACCGACAAGACGGAACGTACGCCGGCCGCCGGCCCGACCGGGCCGGACGAGCCGCTGCCCAGCCTGACCGAGCAGATGGCCGAGCAGCTCGGCGGCTGGCGCGGGATGGTCGAGTCCAGCATCCCGGTGCTCGTCTTCGTGGTGGTCAACATCATCGGCGAACTGCGGCCCGCGGTGATCGCCGCGGTGGCGGTCGCGGTGGCGATCGCGGGGCTGCGGCTGGCCCAGCGGCGGCCGATCCGACACGCGGTCAACGGGCTGTTCGGCATCGGAATCGGCGCCCTGATCGCCTGGCGGACCGGTGACGAGCGGGACTTCTACCTCCCCGGCATCCTCTACGGCTACGCCTACGGCGTGGTGCTGCTCGGCTCCGCGGCGCTGCGGCAGCCCCTGGTCGGCTGGATCTGGTCGATCATCGCGGCCGGTGGACGGTCGGAGTGGCGGCAGAATCCCCGACTGGTCCGGACCTTCACCTGGCTCACCGTGCTCTGGGGTGTGGTCTGGATCCTCAAGGTCGGCGCCCAGCACGCCCTCTACGTGGCGAACATGACCACGGCGCTCGGCGCCGCGCGCCTGGCACTGGGCTATCCGCCGTACGCCCTGCTGCTGGTGATCACCATCTGGGTCGTCCGCCGGGTGAACCGGCGGGAACCGGCGGTACCGACGGCGACCGTCGCCAACTGACCGGCGGACGGGACAGCACCGTCACCGGTCGGTGGGGACGTGTTCAGCGGGTCCGACGGGTCCGTTCGACGCTGTCCGCACCGAGGATCACCGCGCGCACCTCGTCCTCGACCTCGGCGGTGCAGACGAAGATCAGCTCGTCGCCGGCCTCCAGCGGATCGTCCGGGCTGGGCACCAGCACCCGCTTGCCGCGCAGGATCGCGACCAGCGCGGAGTCGCGGGGCAGCGGTACGGCGTGGATCGGGTGGCCGACGTACGGGGCGGTCGGCGGGAGGGTGATCTCGACGAGGTTCGCCTCACCCTGCCGGAACGTCATCAGCCGGACCAGGTCGCCGACGGTGACCGCCTCCTCGACCAGCGCCGCCATCACCCGCGGCTTGCTGACCGCGACGTCGACACCCCACTGGTCGGTGAAGAGCCACTCGTTCTCGGCCCGGTTGACCCGGGCGACCACCCGGGGCACCGCGAACTCGGTCTTGGCCAGCAGCGACAGCACCAGGTTGACCTTGTCGTCGCCGGTGGCGGCGACGACGACGTCGCAACTGGCGATGTCGGCCTCCTCGAGGCTGGTCAGCTCGCAGGCGTCGGCCAGGATCCACTCGGCGGCCGGGACCCGTTCCGGGCGGAGCATCTTCGGCTTCCGCTCGATCAACATCACCTGGTGGCCGTTGTCGATCAGTTCCTGGGCGATCGAGCGGCCCACGTTGCCGGCGCCGGCGATGGCGACCCGCATTCTCAGCGCCCTCCTTTCGGCGGCAGGCTGGCCACCCTCGTCACCTGGTCGGCGATGTCGTCGGTGACCAGCATGGCGAGCTGGTCACCCTCCTGCAGCACGGTCGAGCCGGTCGGCAGGGCGGCGATGCCGAACCGGGTCAGGTACGCGACCCGCGCGCCGGTCGCCTCCTCCAGCCCGCGCAGCGGTCGACCGATCCAGTCGTCGTGCAGCGGCACGTCGATGATCGATACCGTGCTGGTCGGGTCGCGGAAGATCTCCACGTGCCCCTCCGGCACCAGGTGCCGGACGATCCGGTCGGCGGTCCAGCGGACCGTGGCGACGGTCGGGATGCCGAGCCGCTCGTAGACCTGGGCCCGCTTGGGGTCGTAGATCCGGGCCACCACCCGCGAGACGCCGAAGGTCTCCCGGGCCAGCCGGGCGGAGATGATGTTCGAGTTGTCGCCGCTGGAGACGGCGGCGAAGGCGTCGGCCCGTTCGATGCCGGCCTGGCGCAACACGTCACCGTCGAAACCGGCGCCGGTGACCGTGATGCCGCCGAAGTCCGAGCCGAGTCGGCGGAACGCGTCGGCGTCCTGGTCGATGACGGCCACCGAGTGGCCGCGCGACTCCAGGCTGTCGGCCAGCGACGAGCCGACCCGTCCGCAGCCCATGATCACGACGTGCACGTACGTCCTCCCGGGTGACCGCGCGACCTGCCCGCCGCCGTCTGACGGGCTCACCATGAGCGTGCCATGTGGCCCGGCTCCGCCGCCGCCCGACTCCCCCGTCGACCGGTGGGGGAGCGGAGGCCACGCCGGCTGGGAGAGACATCCCGGTTTGGTGCGGAGAATCCCGTGTCACCCGGCTCAGTCCAGAAGATCGGACCCACCGGTCGGTCGACGCGGCGGGGCAGCCGTACCCTTAGCCCTTGTGGCCAGTCCCGCCTCGCTGTTGAAGCGCCTGCTCCTGGGCCGACCCTTCCGGTCGGACAAGTTGCAGCACACGCTGCTGTCCAAGCGCATCGCGTTGCCGGTCTTCGCCTCGGACGCGCTCTCCAGCGTCGCGTACGCCCCCGACGAGATCCTGCTGACGCTCTCCATCGCCGGTACCTCCGCCTACCTGTTCTCGCCGTGGGTCGCCCTGGCCGTGGTGGTGGTGATGCTGACCGTGGTGGCGAGCTACCGGCAGACGGTGCACGCCTACCCCTCGGGTGGCGGCGACTACGAGGTCGCCACGGTGAACCTGGGTCCGAAGTTCGGCGTCGGGGTGGCCAGCGCGCTGCTCGTCGACTACGTGCTGACCGTCGCGGTCTCGGTCTCGTCCGGGGTGGCCAACCTCGGTTCGGTGCTGCCGTTCGTCTCCGAACACCGGGTGATCATCGCGGTCACCGCGGTGATCCTGCTCACCGCGGTGAACCTGCGCGGCCTGCGGGAGTCCGGCACCGCGTTCGCCATTCCGACGTACGGCTTCATGATCGTCATCGTCGGCATGATCCTCACCGGCCTGGTCCGGGTCTTCGTCCTCGGCCACGACCTGAAGGCACCCAGCGCCGACCTGGTCGTCAGTGCCGAGCACGCCGACATGACCGCGTTCGCCATGATCTTCCTGCTGCTGCGCGCCTTCTCCTCCGGCTGCGCCGCGCTGACCGGTGTCGAGGCCATCTCCAACGGCGTACCCGCGTTCAAGCCGCCGAAGAGCCGCAACGCGGCCACCACCCTGCTGCTGCTCGGGTCGGTCGCGATCGTGATGATCCTGGGCATCATCTGGCTCTCCCGGCTGACCGGCCTGCAGTTCATGGAGAACCCGGCCCGCCAGCTCGCGCAGGGGCCGGCGGACTACGTGCAGAAGACCGTCACCGTCCAGCTCGGCCAGACCATCTTCGGTGACAACGTCCTGCTCTTCGTGGTTGCCGGCGCGACCGCGCTGATCCTGTTCCTGGCCGCCAACACGGCGTTCAACGGTTTCCCGGTGCTCGGCTCGATCCTGGCCCAGGACCGCTACCTGCCCCGGCAGCTGCACACCCGGGGCGACCGGCTGGCGTTCTCCAACGGCATCATCTTCCTCGCGGTGGCGGCGAGCCTGCTGATCGTCGCCTTCCAGGCCGAGGTGACCCGGCTGATCCAGCTCTACATCGTCGGCGTCTTCGTCTCCTTCACGCTCTCCCAGGCGGGCATGATCCGGCACTGGAACCGGCTGCTGCGTACCGAGCGGGATCCGCAGGCCCGGCGGCGCATGATCCGGTCGCGGGGCATCAACACGTTCGGGGCGGGGCTGACCGGGACCGTCCTGGTCATCGTCCTGATCACCAAGTTCCTGCTCGGTGCCTGGATCGCGATCGCCGCGATGGCGGTGATCTACGTGGTGATGCTCGCCATCCGGCGGCACTACGACCGGGTCGCCGCCGAGCTGACCCCACCCGAGGGCCGCCCGGTGCTGCCCGCCCGCAACCACGCGATTGTGCTGGTCAGCAAGGTGCACCAGCCGACCCTGCGGGCTGTCGCCTACGCCAAGGCGACCCGGCCGGACACCCTGACCGCGTTGACCGTCAACGTCGACGAGAACGACACCCGGGCCGTGCAGGCCGACTGGGAGCGCCACGGCATCAGGGTGCCGCTGACCGTGATCGACTCGCCGTACCGGGAGATCACCCGCCCGATCCTCGACTTCGTCGCGTCGGCCCGTCGGGAGTCACCGCGCGACGTGGTCACGGTCTTCATTCCGGAGTACGTCGTCGGCCACTGGTGGGAGAACCTGCTGCACAACCAGAGCGCGTTGCGGATCAAGGGCCGACTGCTGTTCGAACCGGGGGTGATGGTGACAAGCGTGCCCTGGCAGCTGGAGTCCAGCGCCCGCAAGAACCTGGACCGGTTCGACGCCACCCTGAGCCGTGGACCGGCCCGGGGGCCACGCGGTGCCACCCTCGGCGACCTGGTCGCGCCGTCCCGCCGACCCGACCGGGACATCACCGATCCGCCGCCGGCTCCCGGCCACGACGCGGCCGGACCCCGATGAGCACCGGCGCGAGCCCACGTTCCACCGTGGACCCGACGGGGGGTGCCGGCGGGCCGTCACGTCCCGCCGACCCGGCGGGTTCCGGTGGACGGCCACGTCCCGCCGACCCGTCCGGGCCAGGCGAGGCGGAACGGGTCGAGCTCACCATCGGCCCGGTGGCGCACGGCGGGCACTGCGTGGCCCGGCTCGACGGCCGAGTGGTCTTCGTCCGGCACACGCTGCCCGGCGAGCGGGTCGTCGCCGAGATCACCGAGGTACGCCGGGACTTCCTCCGGGCCGACGCGGTCGAGGTACTGGAAGCGGCGCCGGAGCGGGTCGAGCCGCCCTGCCCGTACGCCCGTCCCGGCCGCTGCGGCGGCTGCGACCTGCAGCACGTGGCGCCGGACGCGCAGCGGGCCTGGAAGACGGGGGTGGTCCGCGAGCAGTTGCTCCGACTCGGCGGCCTGAGCCCGGCGGAGGTCGACGAACTCGACGTCCGGGTGCACGCGTTGCCCGGCGGGCCGCTGGGTTGGCGCTCCCGGGTCCGGTACGCCGTCGACGCCGCCGGCCGGGCCGGCCTGCTCAAACACCGTTCGCACGAGGTGGTGCCGATCGACCGCTGCCTGATCGCCCACCCGGCGATCCAGGAACTGCCGGTCCTGTCGGCGGACGGGCGGCGGTGGCCGGACGCCGACGCGGTGGAGGTGATCGCCTCCACCGGCGGCGACGTAATGGTCCGCGGCCTGCGGGACGGCGGCCTGGTCGCCGGTGGCGACCTGGCCGAGCCCGACGTCCGGACCGGACCGTCGCGCGTCGTCCTGGCGTCCCCGGAGCCGGGCCCCGCACCGCCCAGCGGGGCACCGGGCGACGCTGCGTCGACCGGGCAGCCGGTACGGGAGCACGCGGTCGGCCGGACCTGGTGGTTGCCACCGGAGGCCTTCTGGCAGGTGCACCCGGCCGCCGCCGACACCCTGACGGCGGCGGTGCTCGACCTGCTGGACCCGCGAGAGGGCGAGTCGGCCTGGGACCTCTACGGCGGCGCCGGCCTCTTCGCGGCGGCCCTGGCCGACCGGCTCGGGCCGACCGGACGGGTCACCGTGGTCGAGTCGGCACCGGCGGCGGTCGACGCCGCCCGGGAGAACCTGCGCGACCTGCCCCGGGTCGAGATCGTCCGGGCGTCGGTCGGCCCGGCACTGGCCCGGCGGCGGATCATCGGCCCGGTGGACCTGGTGGTGCTGGATCCGCCCCGGTCCGGGGCCGGCGCCGCCGTCGTCCGGGACGTCGTGGCCGCCGCCCGGCGGGCCGTCGCCTACGTCGCCTGCGACCCGGCGGCCTTCGCCCGGGACGTCCGTACGTTCCGGGCGGCCGGCTGGCGGCTCGCCGCGCTGCGCGGCTACGACCTGTTCCCGATGACCCAGCACGTCGAGCTGGTGGCCCTGCTGGTCCCGGCCGGGTGAACGGCGGGGACCGCGTCCCCGGTCAGTTGTCGAACCAGAAGACGATCCGGACGTCCGCCGGGTCACCCAGGCTAACCAGGGCGGCGAGCCGTTCGAAGTACCGCCGCCCCAGGAGGTCCCGCAGCGTCGGATGGGCACCCTCGCCCGCCACGGCCAGGGCGGCGCCGTCCCCGTCCCGGGTGACGCGCCGATCCCGGGTCACCTGGTCGTAGTCGTAGCCGAGCAGTTCGGCCAGGGTCAGCCACGAGGCGTGGTGTACGTCGCAACCCCACGCGTCGTGCTCGGTCCGCACCTCCAGCGACACGTCACCCGGCAGCCCTCGTGCGCTGGCAATCACCGGCGAGCGTGAGCGGTTGCGTACGTCGGCGAGGAAGCCGAACAGGCGGTAGTCGAAGTCCGGAAACACCTCATCGCGGTCGTTCTCGTCCGCCCGGTCCGGGAACAGGTTCCGTGCCCACCGCCACCCGCCCCCGGTGCGGACCTCCGCGTACGACCAGATGTCACATCCCATCGCCAGTGCACTCCTCTGGTGCGGTGCCGATGTGTCGGACCCGGCGGACGAACGGCCGCGAACGCTACCGGGCGCCGCGTCGCTTCAACGTCCGCTCGTAGTCCTGGAACCGGGCCTTGGCGATCGCCGAGCGGGTGGCCGACCGCAGCACGATGCCCTCCGCCCGTCCCGGCGGGCCGTCCAGCGCCACCCGGGTCTGCGGCAGGTACTCCCGGAGCAGCTGGTACGTCTTGTCGAGGTCGGTCGGCAGGTCCGCCGCCTCGAGTACGTCGAGCCGTGGCACGATCTCCAGGCCGTCGACCCCGGCGGTGCTCAGCAGCGCCGACTCGTCCAGGAACCGCTGGCCGCCGCTCTCCCGCCAGGACGAGAGCTGCTGCGCCGGCCAGTCCAGCAGTTCGGCGTAGTCGTCGACGACCGCCACGTCGAACAGCCGGGCTCCGACCGTGCGGCTCGCGGTGTAGTGCTTGCTGGCGCCGGTCACCTTTCCGCCGTAGACCTCCAGGTAACGGACCACGATCCGGTCCCCGTCGACCGGCGGCAGCCGCTCGGCGATCGGGCGCAGCGCGTCGACGATGCCGAGGGCCGGGTTGGCGATCAGGTCGCCCCGGGCGTGCAGCAACTCCTCCCGGCTGCCGATCAGATAGCTGCCGTCCGGCAGCGAGACGATCCGGCCGTTCGTGCCGTCGACTTTCTCGGTCAGGCTGACCCGGCCAGTGAACCGCACGGTCTCCTCGAGCAGGCCACCGTTGCGCGGGTCGAGTGTGTGGTAGGTCGGGATCGACGGGTACTTGGTCATCGAGTTGACGGCCCGCAGATCCGTGTTGCGCACGTTGAAGCTGGACATCTCGGCCCCCGTGTTCGCCTGCCGTTGACGGTCAGGTCTACCTAACGAGACGCGGGCCGCCGCCGGCAACACAAATATCCTGAGAGCCTCGTGGGCGATCAGGGCGCGACGGGCGCGGGCACCCCGGAGCGGGTCGAGGCCGCCTCCGAATCGCGGCGGGTTGCCCGGGCGGCCGCCCGGTCCCGCAGCCGGATCCAGGCGACGATCAGGAGAATTAGCGGCAGCAGGGGCAGGGCGACGACCAGGACGACGATCGCGGCGAGAAGCTGTCCGGCGGCGTACCGGCCGGAGACCCGAGAGCGTCGGCCGGGGGAGGCGGGGGACGGGGAATCCTGGGGAAGATCGGCAGGCGGCATGGCGAGACCTTAGGGGAGGGTCGGAATACCGGCCATACTACGGCCCTTGGGGGCTTCTGCCCGATTTTTCGTTCGTTCGGTGGAGGTACGGGCGGCCACTCGCCGTACCGATGTGTCAACTGATCGCGACGGTACGCCGTCCGGTCAACGGGACTCTGCCGATCGACGGGCCCGGCCGGGGCCATCCCCCGATCCGGCGTCCCCGTATCGGCTGCCCGGCTGCGGGTCGGGCCGGTCCCGATAGACTCAGCGGCTATGAGCCTGCGTAGGGAGCGACTGAGCCAGCCCACTGCCGTGCGGCCCGATACCCCTGCCGAACGGGGCGAGGTGACGGCATGAGCGTGGAGGAGGAGACCATTCCCACCGGACGGATGCTGAGCGCGGTCCGCAGCCCGCAGGACGTCAAGCGGATGACCGCCGAGGAGCTGGCACTGCTCGCCGCGGAGATCCGGGACTTCCTGGTCGCCAAGGTCTCCCGCACCGGCGGACACCTCGGCCCCAACCTCGGTGTCGTCGAGCTGACCCTCGCCCTGCACCGGGTCTTCGACTCGCCCCGGGACCGGCTGCTCTTCGACACCGGTCACCAGGCGTACGTCCACAAGATCCTCACCGGTCGGCAGGAGGGCTTCGACCAGCTGCGTCAGCGCGGCGGGCTCTCCGGCTACCCGAGCCAGGCCGAGAGTGAGCACGACCTGGTCGAGAACTCGCACGCCTCGACCGCCCTCTCCTACGCCGACGGGCTCGCCAAGGCGTACGCGCTGCGCGGCGAGTCGCGCAGCGTGGTCGCGGTGGTCGGCGACGGGGCACTCACCGGCGGCATGTGCTGGGAGGCGCTGAACAACATCGCCGCCGCCCGCAATCCGCTGGTGATCGTGGTCAACGACAACGGCCGGTCGTACGCGCCGACGATCGGCGGACTCGCCGACCACCTGTCGACGCTGCGGCTCAACCCCGGCTACGAGAAGGTCCTCGACACCGTCAAGGAGGCGCTCGGCTCGACCCCGCTGGTCGGCAAGCCGATGTACGAGGTGCTGCACGCGGTCAAGAAGGGCATCAAGGACGCGGTCGCCCCGCAGGCGATGTTCGAGGACCTCGGCATCAAGTACCTCGGCCCGGTCGACGGGCACGACGTCGCCGCGGTCGAGTCGGCGCTGCGCCGGGCCAAGGGCTTCGGCGGGCCGGTGATCGTGCACGCGGTGACCCGCAAGGGCCTGGGCTACCGGCCGGCCGAGGAGGACGACGCCGACTGCCTGCACGGCCCGAGCAGCGCGTTCGACGTGCAGACCGGCAAGCTGCTGGCCGCCCCGTCGGTGAAGTGGACCCATGTCTTCGCCGACGAGCTGGTCAAGGTTGCCGACGAGCGGCCGGACGTGGTCGGCATCACCGCCGCGATGGCCGAGCCGACCGGGATCGCCTCGCTGGCCCGCAAGTACCCGGAGCGGGTCTACGACGTGGGCATCGCCGAGCAGCACGCGGCCACCTCGGCCGCCGGGCTGGCGATGGGTGGCCTGCACCCGGTGGTCGCGGTCTACGCCACCTTCCTCAACCGGGCCTTCGACCAGGTGCTGCTCGACGTCGCGATGCACAAGCTGCCGGTGACGTTCGTGCTGGACCGGGCCGGCATCACCGGCCCGGACGGGCCGAGCCACTACGGCATCTGGGACATGTCCGTCTTCGGGGTGGTGCCCGGGCTGCGGATCGCCGCGCCCCGGGACGCCGCCACGCTCCGGGCCGAGCTGCGCGAGGCGGTCGCGGTCGAGGACGGCCCGACGCTGCTGCGCTTCCCGACCGGTACGGTCGCCGCCGACCTGCCGGCGATCCGCCGGGTCACCGCCCCCGACTCGGTCTCCGGCGGGGTGGACGTGCTGGCCGAGTCGGCCCGCACCGATGTACTGCTGGTCGCGGTGGGCGCCTTCGGGCAGCTCGGCGTCGAGGTGGCCGCCCGGGTCGCGGAGCAGGGCTACGGCGTCACCGTGGTCGACCCGCGCTGGGTCCGGCCGGTTCCGGCCGAACTGGTCACCCTGGCGGGGGCGCACCGGCTGGTGGTCACCGTCGAGGACGGGGTACGCGCCGGTGGTGTTGGTGACGCGCTGGCCAAGGCGATGCGCGACGCCGACGTGCGGGTGCCACTGCGGGACCTGGGCGTGCCGTCGGTCTGGCAGCCGCACGGGACCCGGGCGCAGATCCTCGCCGACCTGGGGCTGACCGCCCAGGACGTGGCCCGGAACGTCACCGGCTGGGTCTCCCAGCTCGACGGCGAGTCCATCGCCCCGGTCCGGGTGACGGCGGACCCCGAGGCGACCGGCGGGCGGGCGGCCGCGAACGGCGACCAGAACGGTCAGCGGGTGACCAAGGGCCGCAACGGTCGCGGCTGAACCAACCAGGGTGGCCGCAACGGTCGCGGCTGAACCAACCAGGGTGGCCGCAACGGTCGCGGCTGAACCAACCAGGGTGGCTCCGGCCACCGTTGTCGACCTGATCGAAGGGGCCCGGCCACTGGCCGGGCCCCTTCGGCACACGGAGACGGCGGCGTCGCCGGGACGCGCGGCCGGGCGCGGTCAGTCAGGGCTGACCGAACGTTGGGTGGTCTTGTCCGGGGCGATCAGCCTGAAGGTCGCCTGGGTGGCCGGCTTGTCCAGCACCGCCAGCCCGGGTCGGTCGACCCGACGTACCGTGTCCGGTGGCGGCACAAGGCTGCTGTCCGCGGTGTTCTTCCAGGTCAACACCACGACCGGGCGGGCCAGCGGTACGACGTACAGTTGCAGCGGCTCGACCCGGTCGGCGGCCGACACCGCCGGCGGAGCGCCGCCGGGGCGGATCACGGCCGCGGTCATCATCCCCTCGTCGGTGCGCCAGGTGAGTTCGTCGAGCCGGGCCGGTTGCCCGGCACCGTCCAGGTCGACCTCGCCGAGGGTCCGGGTCGCGACCCGGTCGATCGGCCAGGACGCCGGTACGGACTCCAGGCTCGGCCGGTCGTGGACCCGGTGGGCGATGCTGCCGAACGGCCCGGTCCGGTCACCGAGTGCACAGGTGTCCAGGCCTTCCAGCGCCCGGCCGCCCGATCCGGTGTCGTCGCCGACCAGCGGGTACCGGGGCCCCGGGGTGTTGGTGCCGAGGTCGAGGAGACGTTCGGCGGCCTTGCCGTTCGGCAGTGACTCGCTGGGCCGCAGCCGGGCGGTGACCGTGACGGCGGTGCAGGACGGTACCGGCACCGGGCCGGTCAGCCCGTCGGTGACGGGCAGTGGGTTCCGGTTCGGGTCGAGCAGCCGGTCCACCCGGGCCGAGACGAGGTAGCGCCGGCCGGACGGCAGTTGCAGAGGGAGTACGTCGGAGTAGACCAGGTAGCCCGGCTCGGTGTACTCGACCGCCCGCTCCACGGTGAAGCGGTCGCCGTCGCCGGTCAGCTGCAGCAGCCACGACGCCGACTCGCCCGGCACGTCCGCGGCGACGAACGCCCGCCGCGCCCCGTCGAGTTCGCCGAGCCAGAGGATGCCCGAGGTCGGCAGGTGCACGCGGTCGTCCACCGGTGAACGCCACCCGTCCACCGCCTTCGCGACCGCGGCGGTCGCCTGTGGATCCGTGGCGAGGTTGCCCCGGGCGGGCCACACCGGCAGGGTGCCGTCGAGCGTGTCGTAGCCGACCCGCAACGCCACCGCGGGCTCGGTCGGGATCGTGCCGCATCCGCCCACGAGGAGCGCGGCAGCCACCGCCACACCGGCCATCGCGCGCCGCGTCACCGCGGGCCGCGTCGCTCCGGGACGCCAGACTCCGCGCCGGGTCACTCCGGGCAGTGTCGTTGCGCGCCGTGTCACTCCGAGACGAGGGACTGAGCCCACCCCTGTGCCCCCGATCCGTCTCAGCTGACTACAGATGCCACATCCTACGAGATCTCGGACGCCCGCCGGGCGACACCCGGGAAACGTGGACCGATCGGGTCGGCGCGCCGTACCACCCCGACGCCCGGCCCGCCCGCCTGACGGTAACCAGCAGCCCAGGCGCCCGGGACCCCGGACATACTCCTGTAGACTCCGCCGACTGTGACGCTTGCCGCACCACGTCTCGAAACCACACCGGATCCGGGGGCCACCGAGTCCGGCGGGCGGACGGTGACCGGAGCCGACGCGGGTGCGGCAGGTCCCGGCGCCGCCGCGTCGACCGGACCGGGCCACGACGCCGACGACGGTGCGACGGCCGGCCCCGGAGCGGGCCCGACGGCCGACGCCCCGGCCGACCCGCGACCGGCCCGCGCCGGCGAGGAGCCGGGCACGCCGGACCGGAACACCGGCAGCGGTACGGACCGGCCGCCCCGCTGGCCCACCTGGCGGCGTGACCTCGCGGTGTACGGCGCCTTCCTGCTCGCCGCGCTCTGGGTGACCAGCCAGATCTGGCTCGACCCGGCCGGCCGGGTGGCCGCGCTCTACAGCAGCGACCCGGCCCAGGTGCAGTACTTCCTCGCCCACTCGGTCCGGGTGGTGCTGCACGGCGAATACCCGTTCTTCACCGACCGGCTGAACTATCCTGACGGCGTCAACCTGATGGCCAACACGGCGATCCTGGGGCTCGGCATCCCCATGATCCCGGTGACCCTGCTCTTCGGACCGGCCGTCTCGTTCGTGGTGCTGGTGACGCTCGGCCTCGCCGGCACCGCCTCCGCCTGGTATTACGTCATCTCCCGACACCTGGTCCGGGCGCCCGTCGCGGCGATCGTCGGCGGCTGGTTCTGCGGGTTCTCCCCGGCGATGCTCTCGCACGCCAACTGGCACCCCAACATCATCTCCCAGTTCCTGCTGCCGTTCATCGTCTGGCGGGTCATGGTGCTGACCCGCTCCACCCGCCCGGTCCGGGACGGGGTGATCCTCGCACTGCTGGTGACGTACCAGGCGTTCATCAACGAGGAGATCCTGCTCTTCACCGCGCTGGCCTGCGGCGTCTTCCTGACCGCCGTACTGGTGCAGCAGCCGGGCCGGTGGCGGGCGGCGTGGCGGCCACTCCTCGCCGGACTGGCGGTCTGCGCCGTACTCGCCGGGGCGCTGCTGGCGTACCCGCTGTACGTGCAGTTCGCCGGCAGGCAGGCGTACCACGGGCTCAGCGACGCGGTCCGGGACTACGGCAACGACATCGCCGCGTTCTTCGCGCCCGGGTCCACCACCCTCGGCGGCAACGAGCGGGCGAACCTGGATCTCGCCCCGAACTACTCCGAGGAGAACGCGTTCTTCGGCTGGAGCCTGACACTGCTCGCCGTCGCGGTGGTGGTCTGGCTCCGCCGTGAGGTGGTCATCCGGGCGCTCGCCGCCACCGGCCTGATCTTCGCGATCCTCTCCCTCGGCGAGCGGATCTCCTGGTGGAACCGGGGAGCGTTCTGGGGGCCGTGGGAGGTGCTGGTCAAGGCGCCACTGCTCGACGCCGTCGTACCGACCCGGTTCGGGCTGATCACCTCTGTCGTGATCGGACTCCTGCTCGCCCTCGCCACCGACCGGGCCTGGGCGATGCGGCCCGCCGACCAGCGTACGGTCCGGACGGTGGTGGTGACCGCGCTGGTCGTCGCCCTGCTGCCGATCCTGCCGCTGCCGTTGCGGGAGGTCAGCCGGCCGCCCGTACCGGACTTCATCACCTCCGGGCAGTGGCGGCCGTACGTCGGCACCGACCAGACGCTGGTGCCGGTGCCGATCCCGGCGATGGGACACACCAACGGCATGCGCTGGGCCGCCTACACCAACCTGGACTTCAAGATCCCGGGCGGTTACTTCCTGGCCCCGCGCAACGGCAACACCGGTGACCCGGGCCGGTTCGGCGGTCGCCCCAGCGGCCTGAGCGCGATGCTGGACCGGGTCTCCACCACCGGCCGGCCGGTGACCCTGACCGACCGGCAGCGTCGTCGGAGCCTGGACGAACTGCGCCAGTGGCGGGCCGCCATCCTGGTCCTGCCGGTCCGGCAGGCCAACGTCGAGGCGCTGCGTCGTACCGTCGACCAGCTCGCCGGACCCGCACAACGGGTCGACGACGTGTGGGTGTGGGACATCCGGCCCCTGACCAGCCGTACCGTCGGGTGAGCGGGCCGGGACGACCTGACGGGGCCGCGTCGAGGAGCGCGGTCGCCACCGACGTGCCGACGGCCGGCCACCCGTCCGACTCCGATCGTCCCGACCGGCTCCGCCGGCTTCCGCTGGTTGGTCGACTCTGCCGGCTTCCGCTGGTCGACCGGCTCCGCCGGCGGCGCGGCCCGCTGCTGGACACCGTGGTCGTCCTGTTCCACCTGGCCGTCGCCGGCTACGTCACCGCCGAGTTGTGGCGGCACCGGGACCGGATGACGTACGCCGACAACGACATGATGCTTTTCGAGTGGATGCTCGCCCGGGCCGCGCGTGCGGTCACCGAGCTGGAGAACCCGTTCTACAGCACCGCCTTGAACGCGCCGGACGGGGTCAACCTGATGGCGAACACCTCGGTGCTGGGGTTCGGCCTGCCGCTGGCCCCGGTGACGCTGCTGTTCGGCTCGCAGACGACGTACCTGCTCGCCGTGGTGCTCTCCCTGGCCGGCACCGCCACCGCCTGGTACCTGTTCCTGTCCCGACGGCTGCGCACCGGCCGGGTCGGCGCCCTCGTCGGAGGGCTGTTCTGCGGATTCGCCCCCGGGATGATCTCGCAGGCCACCGGGCACCTGCACATGATCGCGCAGTTCCTGGTGCCGGCGATCCTCGCGGTGGTCTTCGACCCCCGCACCGACCGGGTGCTCCGGCGCGGCGTCCTGCTCGGGCTCCTCGTCACGTACCAGGTCTTCCTCGGCGAGGAGGTGCTGGTCTTCCTGGTCCTCGCCTGTGGACTGTTCACCCTCGGCCACGTGGCCGCCGCCCCTCGGGACGTACGCCGGTTGGCGCCGGCCTTCCTCGGCCGGCTCGGGATCGGCGCGCTGACCGGGTCGGTGCTGCTGGCGTACCCGCTCTGGTTCCAGTTCTTCGGACCCGGGCACTACCGGGGGCTGCCCTTCGACCCCGCCGGCTACGCCCTGGACCTGGAGTCGTTCACCACCTCCGCCCGACAGTCGATCACCGGCTTCGACTCGGTCCCCGGCCTGCTCTCGCCGAACCCGACGGAGGAGAACTCCTTCTTCGGGCTCCCGCTGATCGTGCTCTGCGTGGTGATCGTGATCTGGCAGTGGCGTCGGTCGATGGTCCGGGCCCTGGCGCTATGCGGGGTGGTCTTCGCCATCCTGTCGCTCGGCCGGGACGTCCGGCTGGGCGGGCAGCTGCTCGACGTACCCGGTCCGTACCGGCTGGTCGCCGAACTGCCCCTGCTCGACCTGGCGGTCCCGGCACGGTTCCCGCTGATCTGCGTACCGGTCATCGGCATCCTGTTGGCGGTCTCGATCGCGGAGGTCCACCGACGGCCGGTGCCGGCAGCGGCCGAGGCGGTGCCGGCGACCGACGCGGTGCCGGCCGGCACCGACCAGCCGGACGTGGCGGCCGACGTCGGTCGGCCCGAGCCGGCGGACGCGGCCGACCGGCCGGTCCGGGAACGGACGCCGGTCCGGCTGCTCTGGACCGGCGCGGTGGTCGCCGCACTGCTGCCGTTGGTGCCGGCGCCGCTGCGGACCAAGCCGGTCTGGCCGGTGCCGGAGTTCGTCGCGAGCGGCCAGTGGCGGGCGTACGTCCCACCGGGGCGGACCCTGGTGCCGGTGCCGCCGACCACCGGTGGTGAGGCGACGGCCGGAATGTACTGGTCGGCCCGGACCGGCCTGGCGTTCACCGCCCCGGGCGGCTACTTCATCGGCCCCGCCGGCCCGGACGATCCGCAGGGCCGCTGGGGCTCACCGGACCGCCCCACCGCCGTGCTGCTGGACCGGGTCGCCTTCACCGGCGAGGTGCCGGTGATCGGCGACGCGGAACGCCGACAGGCGGTCGAGGACCTGCGACACTGGCGGGCGGCGATCGTCGTGCAGGGCGGTCTGCACCGGGGCGCGCCGGTCAAGGAGACCCTGGACAGGCTCCTCGGCCCGGGTCGGGAAATCTCCGGCGCCTGGGTCTGGGACGTGCGCCCGCTCGTCGGCGGCTGACCCGGCGCGTCGGGCGCCGAGTGGTGGGGCAGGGCCCCGTCCCGACGTTTCCGGTAGCGGAGGGCGCCCTGCCCCGACAGCTCAGCCGACCAGGGGTCGGACGTCCCAGAGCCAGACGTCGTCGACCCGCTGCCCGGGGCCGAGCAGCCCGGCGAGCAGGACGTGCAGCGCGGGAGCGGACGGGTGGTCACCGAGCACCACCACCGAGGCCCGCCAGAACTTCAGGTCCTCGATCGCCTGACGCCGGTTCTCTTCGGTGATCGCCGGTGCGGCGCCCCGGTCCATGGTGCCGTAGATCAGCATGCTGGTCGGCCGGGACGGGGCACCGAAAACCCCGAAGCCGTCCACGTCCGGGCCGATGAAGTAGCCGGCCGGGATCGGGAACTCCTGCCCGGTCAGCGCGCTCCAGCGCAGCGTGGAGAGCCCGTGCACGTTGCTCGGGATCGGCACCGGGACGAGGGTGCGCCCCGCCGGCACGTACGGACGCCAGGCGCCGGAGGTGATGAAGTGCGGCGGCGGGTCGACGTGCTGGGCCGGCAGCGGACGGGGGAAGATCGGCAGCAGGGCCAGGGCCACCGCCGCGTACGCCAGGATCTTCACCCGGACCGGACGTACCTCGATCTTGGCGATCTCTTCCCAGGCGAGCGCGACGAGGACACCGACCGCGCCGACGGTGACCAGACTGAGCCGGGTCGGCATCATCATCTCGACCAGCGGCAGGTTTTCCGGCAGCAGTTTCCAGGGGCCCTCGAACTCGGTCAGTTCCCCGTTGTAGCGGACCTGCCGGCCGACCGAGGCGACCGCGAAGCCGACCCCGACCAGGCTGGCGATCCGGGCGGTCAGCGACGTCCGCCAGAGCAGGACGGCGACCAGCACGGCCAACCCGACCAGCGGCCAGCCGAGCCAGGTGTTCTGCTCGGTCAACCCGATGGTTTTCTCCACCTCGGGAATGCCGCCGAGACTGTCCCGGGGGAAGGTGACGAACGCCTTCAGGTCCTCGCCCCAGTTGTGGAAGACGCCGCCCTGCAGTCCCCGGTAGGACTGCGGCCCGTTGAACTGGTACCAGATCGGGTAGCCGGCGAGCAGCAGGGCCAGGCCGCCGCCGACGCCGAGCGCGCGCAGGAGGGTCCACAGCCGGGCCCGGGTCTGCGACCAGCGGAAGACCGCGAGCAGCAGCATGATCACCGCACAGGCCAGCGCGGTGAGTAGCAGCATCTCCTCGTTGATGAAGATCTGGTACGCCACCAGCAGGCCCAGCACGATCCCGTTGCGCAGCCAGCGGCCCGGCTCACCGAGGCGCAGCACCCGGACCACGATCAGCGGGAGCAGGAAGTTCGAGACGAAGTTCGGCTGCCCGTTGGCGTGGTGGATGATGCCGGGCGCGAAACCGAGGAAGGCGCCGCCGACGAACGCCGCAGCCCGGGAGCTGACCAGGTGACGGGAGAGCGCCCAGTAGGACGTCGCGGCGGTCGCGGCCAGCGCCCCGCCGAGATAGATCGCGTACGTCACCTGCGGGCCGAACAGCAGGGTGAGCGGGGCCAGCGGGATGCTGATGCCGAGCACCGAGGTGTTGGCCATCATGTTGACCCCGTCCGGCGCGTTCTGCCGGGCGGAGAAGAGCGGGTTCTCCAGGTGCCGTACCGAGTAGGCGCCGTGCGAGAGCAGCCACTCGAACCAGCTGTGGTCGGTGGGCAGGTGCGACGACACCCGGTGGTTGATGTCCGCCCAGTAGTTGGCGCAGACGAAAACGCCGAGGAGGACGTACGCTCCGATGACCAGTACGTCGGCCCGCGCGGGCGACCGGAACCTGTGCCAGGGGCGGGATCGACCGGCATCGGTCGATCCGGCCTCGGCATCCGTTGCGTGCTTCACCACCGGAGCTGCCACGAGGCGCCATCGTACAGGTGGCGAGGTGCCCGATTTGCCACCACCCGCCATGGTCCGGTCCGGGCTGGGGCAAGCCGTGGAAGGGAGCCGGAGTGCCCATCATCGAACTGGGTGAACTCGGTCCCGGGCCGGCGTCCGAGGCGGTCCGCGCCGCCGACGGCCGGTCGGGCGGGGCCGCGGTCCGGTCGGTTCGGCGCCGGCGGGACGTACGCCGGACCGGGGCGGCGGCGGTGCTGGTCGGCTCGCTCGCGATCGTCGCCGCCGGGGAACCGGTGCCCCGGCCGCTGCCGGAGCTGACGGTGCCGGCCCGACTGGGCGCCACCGTCCACGCGGTCGGGGACTGGCTGTTCGTCGCCGACCCGCTCGAAGCCGGCACCCAGCGGCAGGAACTGGCCGCCTACCGGATCCCGGACGACGCCGGCGGCTGGGGCGGGAGGGACGAACTGGCGCCCCGGTGGCGGATCGTGCTGCCCGCCGGCGAGGTCGGCGCGCTGACGATGGTGGGTGCCACCCTCGTGTTCAGCACCCGGTCGTACCGCGACCGCGCCGCACCGGGCCGGGTGACGGCGCTGGACCTGACCAGCGGGGCGGTCCGGTGGTCGCGGGAGGCGTACCTGGAGGTGGTCAACCCGGCCGGTCAGCTGCTGCTGTCCGGCACCGCCGATCCGTCGGTCGACCCGGCCACCCCGTTGCGGGCGGTGGACCCGGTCTCCGGGGAGGTCCGCTGGTCGCTGCCGGGCCCGGCCGGCGTCCGGCGCCACTATCCGTGGCTCGGCGGTGCCGCGCCGCCCACCATGGTGGTGGTCGAACCGTCCGGTCGGGTGGAGAGCCGGGACACCGGCACCGGTGCCCTGATCAGCGCCACCCGGCTGCCGTCACTAGGCGACCCCGACGAACCACGCTGGTACGGGGCGATCGCCGGCGAGTTGTTCCTGGCCCGCGAGCGGGGGCGGGTGACCGCGTACGGGATGCCCGGGCTGGACCGCCGCTGGTCGGTGACGGTCGACGACAACCGCGAGTACGGCCCGGGCGTCTGTGGGCCCGATCTGTGCACTCACGGGCGCGACGGCGGGGTACGGGTCCTGGACGCCGCGACCGGCGGGATCCGGTGGTCGTCCGACCGGTGGGCCCGTCTGCACTGGGCCGGCGACGAACCGGTCGGCATCGGTCCGGTGGAGTCCGCCGGACCGGCGCCGCTGAGCGTGCTCGACGCCGACACCGGCCGCTCCCTGGCCGACCTGGGCAGCTGGCAGATCCTCGACACCACGGAGGCGTCGTCGCGGTTCGTGGCGGTCCGCGTCGACGCCGACCGACGTGCCTGGGTCGCGGAGATCGACGTGCCGTCCCGGCGGGTACGGCCGCTGGGCGTGCTGTCCGGGGTCTCCGATGACTGTGCGCTGATCCGACGATGGCTGCACTGCCGGCGGGTCGACGCCTCGGTCGGCCTCTGGCGGTTGCCGGGCGGGCTTGGCACGCGCCGATAGGTTGTCGGTGAACAGGCGGTCCGGGGAGGTCATGGTGCGGGTGCTGGTGGTGGAGGACGAGCGCAACCTGGCGGACGCGATCGTGCGGGGGCTACGCCGCAAGGGGATGGCGGTGGACGTCGCCTACGACGGGTCGGCCGGGCACGAGATGGCGTTCGTCACCCGGTACGACGTGGTGGTGCTGGACCGGGACCTGCCGGGTATCCACGGTGACCAGATCTGTGCCGACCTGGTCACCTCGGGGGCGCTGACCCGGGTGCTGATGCTGACCGCCAGCGGCACGGTGGCGGACCGGGTGGAGGGCCTGCAGCTCGGCGCCGACGACTACCTGCCGAAACCGTTCGCCTTCGACGAACTGGTCGCCCGGGTGCAGGCGCTCGGCCGCCGGGCCACCCCGGCGGCGCCGCCGGTGCTCAGTGTCGCCGACCTGGTGGTCGACCCGGCCCGTCGGGTCGCGACCCGACGGGGTGCGGTGGTGGATCTGACCCGTAAGGAGTTCGGGGTGCTGGAGGAACTGCTCAAGGCGCGGGGCGCGGTGGTCTCCAGCGAGGAACTGCTGGAGCGGGTCTGGGACGCGAACACCGACCCGTTCACCACCACGGTCCGGGTAACCGTGATGACGTTGCGGAAGAAGCTCGGTGATCCGCCGCTGATCGAGACGGTGGTCGGTGCCGGCTACCGGGTGCCCGATCCGTACCTCCCCGGCCAGGTGAACGCGTGACCGTCTATCTGACTCGTCGCCGCCCCCGGGTCCGCCCGACGCTGCGGCTGCGGCTGACCCTGCTCAACGGCGTACTGCTGATCGGTGCCGGGGCGATCCTGCTGCTGCTCGCCTGGCTGCTGGTCGGCGACGCGCTGCGCCCGACCGACCAGCTGAAACCGGGCACCGTCGTGGAGTTGACCGACGGGCGGTCGCTGGACGCCCGGCTGTGGCAGGAGCAGCTGCTCGAAGCCCAGTCCCGGGAACTGCTGGCCAAGGGGCTGGTGGCGTTGCTGGCGATCAGCATCGTCGGGGTCGCCGGGGCGTACGCGGTGGCCGGTCGGGCGTTGCGCCCGCTGCACCAGGTCACCTCGACCGCCCGCCGGCTCGGCGAGGCCACTCTGGACCAGCGGATCCGCTACTCCGGCGCCGACGACGAGGTGGCCGAGCTGGCGGCCACCTTCGACGCGATGCTGGACCGGATCGGCGACGCCTTCGAGGCGCAGAAACGGTTCGTCGCGAACGCCTCGCACGAGTTGCGTACCCCGCTGGCGGTGATGCGGACCGAGATCGACGTGACGATGGCCGACGACGAGGCGGACGTGGCGGAGTACCGCCGGATGGCGACCGTGGTCCGGGACGCCTCCGAACGGGCCAACAACCTGGTCGACGCGCTGCTCGTACTGGCCCGCAGCGAGGCACAGTCCGGGCGTCGGCTGGCCCGCAAGGCCCCGACCGATCTCGCGGCCGGTGCCAGTGCGGCGTTGTCGGCGGTACGGGCCGAGACGACCCGGTTGCGGTTGGCGATCGACACCGCGTTGGCGCCGGCCCCGGTCGTCGGCGATCCGGGGCTGCTGGAACGGCTGGCCGGCAACCTCGTCGAGAACGCGGTCCGCTACAACCATCTCAACGGCCGGATCTGGGTCCGGACCGGTTCGAACGCCGAGCAGGCGTGGCTGGTGGTCGGGAACACCGGTTTCGAGGTGGAGCAGGCGGACGTACCGGGGCTCTTCGAGGCGTTCCGGCGCGGCGGTCGGGAGCGGACCGGCGCCCGGGGATCCGGTCTGGGGCTGTCGATCGTCCGGGCGGTCTGCGACGCGCACGGCGGCACGGTCAGCGCGACCGCCCAGGACGGGGGTGGGCTGGAGGTGACGGTGACGTTGCCGGCGGCCGAGGCCACCCCGGTGGTCGCCGCCTCGGCGGTGGTCACCACCGGGCCGGCGGCGACGACCGTGCCGGTGACCCCGACCGTACCGACGGCCCCGGCCGCGGGTGCGCCCACCGCGACGCCCCAGGCATGAACGAGTGATGCGGTATTGACCACCCGGTACGCTCAGGGCCGCCCGGCCCGAGGAAAGGTCCCATGAGCATTCTCGGTTCGCTTGCCCGGGTGTCCCCGGGCCTTGTGGAAGAGCTGCGATCTCCTGCGGCGCGGCCCTATGACGTGCTCAGCGAGCATGAGACACAGGCCGACCTGGACAGGTATTGGGACGTGTTGGGGTTCCTGCTGGACGCGGCGGGCGCCCCGGACCACGGGCGTTGCCGACCGGCTCTCGCCCGCCGTCCCGCCCGCGCCCGCCGTCCCGTCGCCCAGCCGGGGCCGGCCCGGTCCTGCGTACACCCTCAGGCGGCCGGCTCCAGTTCGCGGACCTCCCGTCGGATCGCCCGGAGCCGGGCGGTGGTGATGCCCAGCTCCTGTGCCACGTCGGCGTCGCTCGCCTCGGGACGGTTCGCCTGGATCTCGGCGGCCAGCGCGGCCGTCTCGGTGATCGGCCGCCGGGGGCGGGGCGCGGACTTCGTGGACCGGCCGCTCGCCGGGGCCCGTTTCCTCGTCGAGGCGGGAGCGGCCTCCGCTGTGCCGTCCGACCGGTCGGAGCGGGTGGGACCGGTGACCAGGCCCGTGCGGGCGGTGCCGGCTTCGGCGGTCACCCCCGTCGGTACGACGGGTGGTGTCGGCTCGGCGGTCGTGGTTGACGTGGCGACGGGTGTGGTGGGCGTCGCCCGGGTGGTCCTCCGGGCCGGCGTCGACCCGGTCGCGCCCGCAGCCTGCTGAGGCTGTTCGGCCGGGGCGGCCAACTGGGTCCGGGCGGCCTGCTCGGCCTGGGCGGCGGAGATCCGGCCACCCAATTCGACCAGGCAAATGCTGGCCACGACGATCAGGCCGTCGACCGAGAGCGGCAGCAGGTACGGCGAGGCGCCGGTCTCGCCGTACCGGGCGGCGACGCCGACCATGTGCCAGTACGACACCCAGGCGGCGATCCCGGCGATGGTGGCGGTGGCCACCCAGCGGGCGACGGCCAGTGACCGGCGGTGCACCGGCACCCGGGAGATCAGTTCCACGGTGAGCAGCAGGGCCAGCGGCGGCCACGCGGCGATCGCCTGACTGATCGGGTTGTCCTGTGCGTGCAGGACGTTGGCGACCACCGAGGCGGCCACCCCGAGGGTCAGGGTGGCGCGGACGGCCCAGCGGACCCGGCGAAGCTGTGGGAGGGGCACTCGTCGCTCCTTGCCTGTCGTACGTCCTCTCGATCCCGGCCCACCGCCGGTCATCCGTACGGCCGGCTCTGGGGGAGCTTACGGGTCCGGCCGATCGGCCGGTAGGACGATCTTCACCACCACAGCCCTTCTCCCGCGATGTCACATCCGGCGGTCCGGAACGGTCGGGATGTCGGGGTGGGAAATCAGGGGCAGCTCTCCGGTCTCCGATCCCACCAAGCTGTCGTGCCTGGATGGAGGAGTTGTGGACACTGCCTATGTCGCCGTGACCGTGATGACCGCGGTCGCCAACCTTTTCTCGGCCTGCCTGGACTTCGCCCGGCACGAGCGGGTCGTTGCCGCGATGCGACGCGGACTGGTGCCGCTGTCGTGGATGGTGCCGTTGGGCGTCCTCAAGGCGGCCGGCGCCCTCGGGCTGCTCGTCGGCTTTGCGTTCCCGGTCGTCGGCACGGTCTCGGCCGGGGCACTGGTGCTGTTCTTCGTCGGCGCGGTCGTGGTGCACCTGCGGGCGCGGTACCACGAGTTCGGCATCCTGGGTGTGTTCCTGACCCTGGCGGTCGCGACGCTGGCCGTCGACCTGATCCGGCGGTTGGCCTGATTCGGCAATCACCGTCAGTCTCCGAGTACGGGGGCAGCGCGGTCGAGGGTTATCCTCTCCTGCTCCGCGCCTCGCCCGCCCGAGTGCTGACCGTCGCCTGGCGTGGTGCACCGAGCCGGTCTGTCTCCGCCTGCTCAGCACCGCTGAGCAGGTCGACGAGGCGACCGCTGACCAGGCGGTGCGGATCACGCTGCCCGCCGCGCGTGCCGGCGCTCTGGAACCGGCACGCGGACGGCGAATCCGCTCCCGGGTCTACAACGGACGGCTGAACATCCTGCGGCTGGCGAAGTTGCGGTATCCCGCCCGCTGGAACGCCTTGAACATGGCGATATTGCCCGCGTCGCAGTCACCGCGGATCTCGGTGGCTCCGTCGGCGATCAGGATTCGGGTCCCGCGGGCGACCACCGCGGTGGCGTAGCCGTGACCGCGGCCGGCCGTCGCGACCGCGACCAGGCCGATCACGGCGGAGCTGGGGGTGCGGGCGGGCAGGCTGACCGCTACGGGCCGATCCTCCCGGTCGTAGCCGATCTCGAACCATTCGGGCTTGTGGTCCATCTCCAGCATGTCGGCGAGATTGCGCTCGGCCGCTCCGCGCAGGCCGTGCGAGGCGATCTCGGCGAGAAAGATCGAGTCCCTGGTGTCGGAGAACGCGTCGGCGAGCAGGGCGACGAACGGCTCCTCATCCAGCTCGGCCAGCGATCGCCAGTGCAGCCGCTCGTCCTGGGCGGGCAGTGGAGCGCCGGTCTGCCAGAGGAACCGGCAGCCGTCGCGGACGACCGAGAACCCGTGGCCGGCGAGCAGCTGCTCACGCCGTTGCGGGTCGCGCTGGAACTGGGGGGCCTGGCTCGGCGTGTCCAGCACGTGTCCCTGGGTCCGGGCGTCCAGCGAGCGGGCCAGCTCGGCGGCACGAGCCAACAGGGCCGCGCCGGTCTGATCGTCACCGGGCTCCCACAGCACGAGATCCATCGGCGTCGGGCTGCCGGGGACCGTCCACAGCACGACGTTGCCGACGAGAGCACCGTCCCGCTCGGCCACCAGACACCAGCCCGGCTGGGTGCAGCCGCTGTCGAGCAACCCGGCCAGATACGCCGCGGTCGCGGCGTTGCGTTCGTCGTCGTTCGGGTATGCCGTCAGGGCGGGCAGCTCTTCGGGCCGGGCTGGGCGGATCGTCAGCACAGTCGGGTCCTCTCGTCGATGGTCCTCGGTAGGTGACGTAGGTTGCGGATGGGAAAGAGCAGCGCGACGGACGACAGGGCCGTGCAGCTGACCCTGTCTCTCCACTGCGGACGCGTCGGCGGGGTCGTCTCAGGGGCCGAACCAGGCGGTGAGCGCTGCTTGCAGTGCGGGCGCGGCGGTGTCGGCGGGTTCGTCGATGGCTGCGGCCCAGGCGATGTGGGCGTCCGGGCGGATCAGCAGTGCGTCGGCCGGCCGCTGGTCGGTTGTGCCGGTGTGGATGTCGACGCGCTGGTGCCAGACGTGGGCGATCTGGCGCAGGTCTGGACGGTCGGCGAGGTCGAGCAGGACGGGCCGTGCGGGGTGCATGAGTTCTCCGACGCTGGTGATGCCCCGGTTGGTGTGCAGGGTGAGGTCGGGTGTGAAGGTGCCGGCTGACGAGTGGTGGTGGGGGCCGGACATCGGGTAGCGGATGTCGGTGCCGGCGACGAGCGCTCCCATCCGGCGCAACGGCTGCTCGTCGGTGAGTAGCTCCTGGAAGACTTGCCGGAGCGCTTCGGCGGCTGGGTCGTGCCCGCGCCGCAGTGCCACCTGGGCTCGGGTGTGCAGCATGGTGCGGGCGCCGGCGAGGTGGCGTTCGCTGTGGTAGGTGTCCAGCAGGCCGGCCGGGGCCCAGCCGTGGATGTCGGCGGCCAGTTTCCAGGCCAGGTTGACCGCGTCGAGCATGCCGGCGTTGAGGGCCACGCCGGTGGCGGGGAACAGGTGTGCGGCATCGCCGGCGAGCATGATCCGCCCGTCACGGTACCGTTCGGCCTGCCGGGCCTTGAATGTGAACCGCGAGAGCCGGATCGGATCTGCCACTGGCAGATCCACACCGAGGACCCGGCGGACGCTGTCCTGCAGCTCGGTGACGGTCATCGGTGTGTCGTCGTCGTATTCGACGGTCTCGTCTTCGACGGTGTAGAGGGAGACGACTGTGGAGGTCGGCGATGAGCCGACGCCGAGCAGACCGTGACCGGTTCGGGTGAAGCCCGCGTGGATCGTGCCGAAACCGGGGACATCGAGATCGCCGTTGTCGAGCACGTTCACGGTTTCGGGCAGGGTGACCTGGGCCAGCCGGTTGACCTCGGGATAGGTGGTGCCGGGGAACGGGATGCCGGCCCAGTCACGGACCCGGCTGCGCGCGCCGTCGCATCCGACGAGGTAGCGGGTGGACACCCGGTACGGCCCGTCCGGTCCCCGCACGTCAACGGATACCGCGGCGTGGTCCTGGCTCACCGCGGTTACCTCGTGTCCGCGGCGGAGGTCGACCCCGAGTTCGGCGGCGCGTTCGTCGAGCAGCTGCTCAAGCTGCTGCTGCGGCAGTGGCAGGGCGTGCATCGGGGGATCGGCAAGCTGGGTGAGGTCCAGATGCACACCGCCGAACGGGAACCGGGGCGCCGGAACAGGGCCGGTACAGGCTGCTTCGAATCGTTCCAGCAAGCCTCGGTAACGCAGCAACTGCAGGATCTGCCCGCCGAGACCACCGGCCTTGGGGGTGTCCCGGCGGCTCGGCTGCCGCTCCAACACCAGTGGGCGCACACCGGCCAGACGTAGTTCGTTGGCCAGCATGAGGCCGGTCGGGCCGGCCCCCACAATGACCACGTGGGCGTCCGGTGTCGGCCCTCTCGCTTGCCGGTCTTCGTCGCGTCCGCCCGCGACCCGGCCGGGCATGGCTCTTGCGGCGGTGGTGGGATCGTGATGCTTCATATCGATGGGCCCTTCGGGGTGTCGCTGAATTGCCGGCGCACTGCTCACCAGCCCTTTGCTGACGTGCGCGCCCGGAAAGGGCTGAGTCGCCCGCGCCGAGGTTGCCGGTGGTGGCCGGGACGTACCGGGCCGGGCACGTGATGCGGTCGAGGACCGGAGCCATCGCGGCGCTGAGCTCGTTGAGCTCGATTTGACGTCGGCGTGCTCGTCGACGGTCATCCTGCGGCCAGGCCCAGCGGGCGCGACCGCGGCATCAACCACCGCATCCTGCGGAGCGGTTCTCAGATCCGCTCGCGACCCTCCTCGCCGGTCAAGCCGTACGGCATCGCGCCGTCGACGTACACCGACCCGGCGACACGGTCCGGGCTTCGCCGGGCCCGGTGAGCCGCGAGCGCCGCACCGTAGGATCAGCCGACCAGCAGCGGTCGCCGCACCTCGGTTGCCTCCGGGACGGCGTCGAGGTCGTGCAGCATTGCCACGAAGGAGAAGTCCGCCGATCGTCCTGACTCGCCTCGGGCCCGCTGGTCGTAGGTGATGTGCCGGAAGCCGGTACCCAGCTCGGCGATCACGGGCCGCTGGTCGGCATGAGCGCCGTTCAGGTAGACGACGGCACGGCCGAGCCCCCCCACTGTCATCGGCGTCCAACACGCTGTCGGCCACAATGATCGTGGATTGACGAGACATGACCTCCCCTCCAAGGTCAATCGTCAGGCCTGCTCGGTGGCCGGCGCCGGGACCGCCTTCTCGGCGGCGCGACTGACCTGTTCCCAGCCGGCCCAGGTGTCCATCCGCCGCCGGGAGATGTCGATCGCGAGGTCGTAGACCATGCTGCCCAGCAGCAGCCGCAGCGGCGGGTCGTCACTGGCGACCAGGGTCATCAGCGCCTCGGCGGCCAGCCGTGGCTCGCTGTCGATCGACCCTTCCGCCCACTGTTTCGCCAACTCCTCGCGCAGCGAATCGTACGCGGGATCCGGGGTGGTCGCCCTGCTGCTGGTGTACAGGTCCGTCCAGTAGCCTCCCGGCTGGACGATCGTGACCTTCACGCCGAACCCGGCAGCCTCGGCGGCCAGCGCTTCGCTCATGCCTTCCAACGCGAACTTGCTCGCGCTGTAGAGCCCGGTGCTGGGGAAGCCGCCGAGCGCGCCGATGCTGGAGATCTGGACGATGTGTCCACTGCCCTGGGCACGCAGGTACGGCAGCACGGCCTGGCTGACCCACATCGCGCCGAAGAAGTTGAGGTTCAGTTGTGCGCGTGCCTCGGCTTCGGTGAACTCCTCGACCATCCCGGCGAACAACGCGCCGGCGTTGTTCACGACGACGTCGAGCCGGCCAAAGTGCCGAACCGCGTGGGCGACCACCTCGACAACCGCGGCACGGTCCGTGACATCCAATCGCAACGCCAGCAGGCGGCCCGGGTGCTGGGCGGCGAGCTCGTCCAGCGGCGAGACATCGCGGGCCGCGCCGACCACCCGGTCACCGGTGGCGAGAGCCGCCTCGGTGAAGGCGCGGCCGAGGCCACGGCTGGCCCCGGTGATGAACCACACCCGCGACGCGGCGCTGCCTGACATGTCCATCTGATTCCTTTCGTCACAGGACGACCGTCCCGGGTGCAGCGAGGCCATCCGGCTGACCCGGTGCGCCCACGCACGTTGGCGAACCACGGTGCCCACAGCCGGTTCTCCCGGCCCATCGGTGGATGTTGCTGGCCTGCAAGAGCCTCCGTCACGGCAAGCCCCGGATCAACGAGGACCTCAGCAACGCTCCGTTAAGCCATGGGTTGACGATCGGACATGGAGTCGCGGGACATCGGAATCTCCTGGCGCTGGCCGAGAACCTGCCTCGGCCGCACCACCGGCCGTCTGCGCCGAAACCGCGGGTCGTAACGCTATGTGGACTCGGAAGATTCGGTGAGGCATCCGTGCCGGCCGGGTGGAGGTCATTTTGGCTGGCGAGGTTGCTTCACCGTTCGGCCGCGGCGTGGGTGGTGGTGCTCCTGGGTCTGCCGGGCTGTTAGGGTCACAGAGTGCCTTCACCCCTTACCAAGCCGCTCGCCGCCGGACGTACCGCGCTGATCGTTGTGGACCTGATGCCGCGTATCGTCGAGCAGGACATGGGTCCCCACAAGGGCGCCGACGTGGTGGCCCGGGCAAGCCGTCTGGTGACAGCGTTCCGCCGGGCTGGCGGCACCGTGGTACTGGTCCGGGTGGATCGGCCGGGCGTCGCCGAGCAGCCACCCGGCAGCGGGTTCGTCCCGGAGATGCAGCCGCAGCCTGGCGACATCGCCGTTGTGAAGCACACCATCGGCGCGTTCCATGGCACGGACCTGGCCGACCGGCTGCGGGAGCGCGGTGTGGACACGGTGGTCATGACCGGTCTTGCCACGACGATGGGCGTCGAGTCGACCGCGCGCGCCGCATCCGATCACGGGTTCGAGGTCATCTTCGCATCCGATGCGATGAGCGGCATGACAGCCGGCGAGCATGAGCACGCACTGACGGTGGTCCTGCCCCGGTTCGGCGAGGTCGTCACCACCGACGAGGTGCTCGAACGGCTCCGATGATGTCGGATCACCTGGGCTGTGTGGACCGCAGAGACCGTTGCGGGGCGCCGCCGCGTCGCCAGGCTGTAACCGGACTGCGCGGCGATCACGTCGCCGAGCTGGCCGGCGAGCGATGGCGCGGACGCCTCACCGAATTCCCGAAGTACGACGCACGGTTAGTGGACCGGAGATCTACCGCACATGGGGACAAGCCGTTCTGCATGGTGCTCTAACGCAGCAGCGGACCAAGATCGTTGACGATTCGGGCCATTGCCCGGATGATTTCGTTTTCGGTCTCGGTGCGCCACACCAAGGCGTAGTGCAGGCGGGTCAGGTCGGTGATGGGCAGCCACCGCACGTCCGGCATGGCCCAGTGGTCGGTCACGTGGACGGGGAAGACCTGGACCATGTCGCCGAGGGCGACATGGTGGATGAGGTCATCGCTGCTGGTCACGAACGCGCTCCGCGCGATCGTACGGCCGCGCGGGCTCTGGAACGGCAGATACGAATCTTCCCAGTAATCCGGTAAGCCCTCACCCATCCCGTTCGGGA
Organism: Plantactinospora sp. B24E8; assembly: GCF_039871735.1. NCBI lineage: Bacteria > Bacillati > Actinomycetota > Actinomycetes > Micromonosporales > Micromonosporaceae > Plantactinospora > Plantactinospora sp. B24E8. Next base: position 10,980 of record NZ_JBDPMH010000027.1, on the reverse strand, counting down.
AATCAGCGAGCATCTCCACCGACACGGACGATCGTTGAGCGAGCTCGTGGTCGGCTGACACGGCGAGGATTCGTTGGTCGCTGAACAGGACCGGCCCCACCGTGAGGTCGGTTTCGTCGACGGGCAGCCACGCGACGAGGATGTCATGCTCTCCGGCGCGCAGTGCGGCGAACGGGTCGACGAACGAAGTGCGGCGGATCTGCAACGACCACTGCGGGTGCCGGCGGCGGAACGTGTCCCAGAACGGACGCAGATCGTACGTGTTGAACGGGATCATGCCCACGCGGAGCGTACCGATGATGCCCTGGGCGAACCGCCGGGCCCGTTCCATGCTGTGCTGCAGGCCGGCGTGAACGGGCCGAAGGTCGTCGCGCAGCAGTTCACCGAGCGAGGTGAGCCGGACTGAACGGCTGGAGCGGTCGAAGAGCAGTCCGCCGAGGTGGCGTTCCTGTTGCTTGATCGCTTGGCTGACCCGGGCCGTGGTGACATGCAGTCGCTGCGCGGTTCGGCCGAAATGCAGCTCTTCAGCGAGCACCAGGAAAATCTCGATGTCGCGTAGTTCCACCCGTCTTCCGTTCGCGAGATTCCTGGCTGTGCCAGCCACTTTACCGGCTCAGTGCCGGCGACTGCCTTCGTGCGGTTGAGATCTCCCTGACCCTGGCGAAGAGGTCTATCTCGGGCGTACGGCCGAAGGTCTCCCGGTGCCCTAGGCGCGGGTCAGCCAGTCGATCAAACAGCAGGAGCGCCGGGCTCGTCCCGCTTGTCCGCATACGCCTGCGCGAGCACCTCGGGCGGGTCCTTGCCGGTGACGGGCGGGCGGTCACGGTCGCCCCCACCTGTCGCTGACGCGGTGTCGGCCGGGATTCATGACCCTCCGCCAGTTCGATCGCTTGGTCGAAGTCCTCGGCCCGCCACAGGCACAGCCGCTCCTCGTACGGCCGGGTACCGGGGGCGGACCCGACGCGGTAGACGCACCGTACGGAGAACCAGCCCGCGTCGTCCAGCCTGGCTCCGTCGGCCGGTTGGTCCGTCGAATGACCCCTTGTCGTGGGCCGATCTCGGGAGACGGTGGGGCCGGTGCCCGGCCGGCCCCACCGTGCCGGTCAGTCGTCGTGGTGGGTACGCAGCTCACGGCGTATCTGGTGGCGACTGCGGCGGCGCTGCTCCCGCCGCAGGTGGTAGCCGGTGCAACTCCGGCAGCCGTCGTGCAGCAGGTCGGCGTGGTGATCGGACACCGTCCAGTGACAGCCGCTGGTGGGCCGGCCGGCCGTCGCTGTACTGTCGGCGTCGACCCGTCCAGGCAGCGTGCACGGCCCGAACCGGTGGTCATGCCGGGGTCGGCAGGTCACCATCGGGCGGTCGGCGATCTTCACCCACCAGGGCCGGGTCTTGTCGGTCCTGCTCATACGGGCACCTTTCGGCTCCGTGACGCCCCGGGGTGGGGCTGTCATGAGCAGCGGCGCACCGCGATCACCTCCGATGTCCAGTGTGTCCGGCCAATGGTCGGCCTGTCGACCGGGGCGACTCGTTTCAGGGAGGCGTAGCCCCGGGGACCGCTCCAGCCTGCCAGCGACCCACGACATGATCAACCGTTTTGTCCCGCTGCCGAACCGGCGGGCGGGGCCGGGGATGGCGGCCAAGAGGCTGTCGAGGCGCGGGTCGAGCGGATCCGGCGCCGGATCGTCCGGAGCGGTCGTGGTGACCTCCGCTGACGTTGTCGCGGGTCCGCCGCGCCGGTCCGCTCCGGATCGGAGCCGTCAGTGCTGCCCGGCGAGCGGGCTCCCCTCGCCGAATGTCCACGTCGGGTACCTCTCGGCCAGGTAGGCCCGATGGCTGTCCCAGTCCGTCGGGCCGAGCAACCGTAGCGGTGACAGCCGCGGCGGCTCCTCCGGATCCTGACGGTAGCCCCAGGAGAACCCGACGAGCGGCACGACGAGCCGCCGGTCGATGTCCCACGGGCCGATGGTCAGGAAGGTGTGCGCCCGCCACCGCACCACACCGGATCGCCAGCGGGAGGGGGCGTCGAACAGCACCGGTCGGAAGCCGTACCAGGCGAACGGTGCGCTGGAGTCGGCGAACAGGTCGAACGGGTCGACCTCGAACCGGTCCGTCGTACCGGGCTCGCGGACCAGTTGCACCCAGCCCAGCAGTGACCGGTAACCACGGGCACTGAACTCGACAGACGCGGTACACACCGGCATGCCGTGATCCCGTTCGTCCTTGCCGATGGTCACCGGGTCGGTGTTCGGGACGACTTCCACCGTCACCCGCCCGTGCTCGTCGCCGTGGTCGAAACGAATCTCCATGCGGTCATCCTCGCCCGACCGCGTATTCGACCGCGGTCGTCGGAGCCGCGTTTTGTCGCGGTGGTCGGTACGGGAACGTATTCCGCTTGCCCGGACCGATCTTGCGCCGACAGGATGCGGGACATGCTCGCCGACCTGTGGCCCCTGTACGGCCTCACCATCGTCACACCGCACCTGCGGCTACGTCTGCCCCGCGAGGAGGAACTCGCCGAGCTGGCCGACCTCGCGGGCCGGGGTGTGCACGCGCCCGGCGAGCGGCCGTTCCTGACCCCGTGGACCGACGGCACGTATGCCGACCGGGCCCGGTCCGTCCTGCGGGCCCACTGGGACCGGCTCGCCTCGTGGGAGGTGGCGGCGTGGCAGCTCGGGCTGGGCGTCTTTCGGGCCGGCGAGCCGATCGGCGTGGTCACGTTGCGCGCCCGGGACTTTCCGGTGGTGCGGCAGGTGACGACCTCGGCCTGGCTCGGCGTGGAGCATCAGGGCCGGGGCTACGGTACGGAGGCGAGGGCGGGACTGCTCACCCTCGCCTTCGCGCATCTCGGCGCCACCGCCGCCCTGACCGAGGTGTTCCAGGACAACCATGCCTCGCAGGGCGTGTCACGCAAGCTCGGCTACGAACACGACGGGATCTCGGTCGACGCGCGTGACGGTGAGGCGGTCGTCTCCGACCGGCTGCGGCTGACTCTGCGGCGATGGCACCAGCTCACCCGGCCGGCCGTGACCGTCGAGGGCCTGGACGGCTGCCGCGCCTGGTTCGGCGTCTGATCCAGGGTGCGGATCTTCGGCATCCGATCCGAGTGCGGATCCCGGTGCCTCCGGCCCGGTGCCCGCCCCGACACCGGGACGTAGGCCGCGAACTACGCTGACCGCCGGCAGATGTCGTCCACAGGGGAGAGATCGGCGTGAGGGAGCTTCCGGCTGGCGTCGGGACACGGGTGGCGGGCTGGTGCACGCGGATCGTCGAGGCGGACTGGTTCCACACCGCCTCCTTCGGCCTGATCATCGTCAACGCGGTGGTGCTGGGGCTGGAGACGTACGACCGGGTGGTCGACCGGGCCGGCGGCGCGCTGCTGGCCGTCGAGTACGCCTGCTTCGCCGCGTTCGCGGTGGAACTGCTGCTGCGGTTCGGTGCCCGGCTCACCACCCCGGGCCGGTTCTTCCGTGACGGCTGGAACGTCTTCGACCTGGTGATCGTCGCCGCGTCGCTGGTCCCCGGCGCCCGGGAGAACGTCACCCTGCTGCGGCTGCTCCGCCTGGCCCGGGTGGTCCGGGCGGTCCGGCTCTTCCCCGGGCTGCGGGTCATCATCGGCGGTGTGCTGCGCAGCCTGCCCGGGCTGGGCGGCTTCCTGATGGTCGCCACGCTGACCATCTACCTCTACGCGATGGTGGGCTGGATAACCTTCGGCGAGGCCTATCCGGAGCGGTACGGCACCGTCGGCCAGGCCATGCTCACCCTGTTCCTGCTGCTCTCGCTGGACGGCATCACCGACACCCTGGAGGCCGGCCGGCTGGTCTCCGAGTGGAGCATCCTCTACTACGCGTCGTACGTCGTGGTGGCGTCGTACCTGCTGACGAACCTGCTGGTCGGCATCGTGATCAAGGCGTTGGAGGAGGCCCACCAGGCGGAGCGGCCCACGTCCGAGGCGCCCGCCGTACCGGTCGGGCCGCCGACGCCCGACCCGGTGCCACCGGCCGGCGCGGCGTCGGCCCCGATTCCACCGGCCGATCTCACGGTACGGCTGCGCGAGTTGCGTGCCGCGCTGGACGCGCTGGAGTCCGATCTGGCCCGTCAGTACCAGGCGGGCGGGGCCGTTGCTCCTCAGGCGGCCACCGCCGGGCGGCCGAAGCCCCGACGGCGGGCCGCCAAGCTGCGCGCCTGAGCCGGTGACCGCGTGCCGGCCGCGTCGGGTGGTGGGCCACGTCCCTCGGGGCGGGCCGGCCCGCCCCGAGGGGAGTGGTCATGCCGCGTACGTCTCGAACTCGGCGACTCTCGGCGTACCGCTGGAACCGGTGATGTCAAAGGTGATCTTGCGTAGCGAGGTCGACGGGAAGGTGATGACCCCCGCCCCGCTGCCGGAGGCCAGCACCGCACCGGTGTCCGCGTTCAGGACCCGCCAGGAGCCGATCGCACCGGCGGCGCCGGACGCCTCCCGGATGATGATCCTGGAGACCGTGGTGGCGGAACCCCACTTGATCGAGACGTAACCGGTGGCACCGGCCGGCGACCAGTAGCTGCCCAGGTTGCCGTCCTTCACGTTGCCGTAGCTCGTTCCGCTGGCCTTGCTGGAGCCGTCGGCGCCGGCCCCGAGGCTGAGGTTGGTGCCGCCGGCCGGCGGCGGGGTGGTCGGGTTGGTCGGTCCCGGCGTGGTGGGCCGGGGCGTGGGGTTGGTCGGACCCGTGGTCGGGGTCTGCGGTACGCAGTTGCCGTTCGAGACCTGCAGGCCCTTGTTGGCGCCGGCGGTCTGGCTGACGACGCTCGGCACGCAGCTCGCCCCGTCCAGGCTGTACGCGTACGGGATGCTGACCGTGGTGTTGGACTGCGGGTTCGGGCCGGCGGGGTTGGTGTCGTCGCCGGGGGAGGACCAGGTCACGTTGTCGAAGATGTTGCCGTTGACCTGCCAGTAGCCGGCCTCGTCGGTGTAGAAGGTGCCCAGCACGTCCTTCGAGTTCCGGAAGTAGTTGTTGTCCACCCTGGCCCGGGCGCCGGCCCGCGAGTTGATCCCGGACTCGTGCAGGCTCACGTAGTGGTTGTTGTAGATGTGCGCGATGCCGCCGCGCAGCAGGGGTGTGCGGGAGTCGATGTTCTCGTACAGGTTGTGGTGGTACGTGATGAAGCCGTTGGAGCGGTCGCTCTCGCTGGACCCGACCAGGCCGCCCCGGCCGGAGTTGCGCAGGATGCTGTAGGAGAGGGTGACGTACTGGACGTTGTCCTTCAGGTCGAAGAGGCCGTCGAATCCCTCCGACTCCCCGCCCGACGCCTCCAGGGTGACGTGGTCGACCCAGACGTTGCGGACGGTGCTCTCCATGCCGATGGCGTCACCGCCGTTGGACGTCGGTGAACCCGACTTCTTGACGTTCCGGACGGCCACGTTCTGGATGATGATGTTGCTGGAGTCGCGGACGTGGATGCCCAGTTGGTCGAAGACCGCCCCGCCACCGACGCCGATGATCGTGACGTTGCTGATCTCCTTGAGTTCGATCCTGTCGGCGGCGGTGTTGCAGCTGTCGCCCGACACCTTGGTGGTGTTGCCGTGGTTGATGGTCCCCGAGACCTCGATGATGATCGGGGTGCTGCTGCTGGCCCGGCCGCACAGGGCCTGGTGGATCGCGGTTCCGGTGCTGGCCCGTACCGTCTGTCCGCCCGCGCCGCCGGTGGTCCCGCCGTTCTGGGTCGCGTAGCCGGTGACGCCGCCGACCGCGGCCGACGCCTGCGGGGTCGGCAGCGCCACCACGCCGACCGCGGCCCCGAGGGCCGCCGTGGCCAGCGCCACCTGGAGTCGTAGTGCGACTGCGTGTCTCATCTCGCTCACCTTCGTCCTTGAAGGGGTGCTGCCGTGATGCCGGCACACCGGCAGTGGCGTCGCTCGATATGCGACCGCCTGACCCCAAAGCGAAACATCAATGAGACGCAATCGTAGGAAAGCGGTTTCCTAGAATGCAACAGTTAACGTTTGCAGATTGTTTGCAGTGATCCACGGAAGTGATCGACGGCAGTGCTCCAGCGCGGTGCCCCACAAAGACCGCGACCGGGTGGGGGAAGGTGGAACGTCAGGCGGGCAGGGTGGCGACCCCCGGCGGCAGGAAGCGGCGCCCGGTGACCCGCTCCGAGGTGCCGGTCCGGTCCAGGTACGGGGTGATCCCGCCGAGGTGGAACGGCCAGCCGGCCCCGAGGATCATGCAGAGGTCGATGTCCTGCGGTTCGGCGACCACACCCTCGTCGAGCATCAGCCGCACCTCCTCGGCGAGCGCGTCCAGCGCGCGTTGCCGAACCTGCTCGGCGGTCAGCGGCGCGTCGCCGATCGACAGCAGCGTGGCCACCTCGGGGTTGAGCTGGTCGTCGACCAGCAGCGGCTGGCCGGACTCGGCGATCCGGCGCAGGTTCTCGCTGACCCCGAACCGCTCGGGGAAGGCCGCGTGCAGGGTGCCGCCGACGTGGTACGCCACCGCCGGCCCGACGAGCTGCAGCAACGCCAACGGGCGCATCGGCAGGCCGAGCGGGTCCAGCGCGCTGTCCGCGACCTCCGGCGGGGTGCCGGCGTCCACGGCCGCGAAGATCTCCCCGAGGAAGCGGGTGAGCAGCCGGTTCACCACGAACGCCGGCGCGTCGGCGACCAGGACGCAGGACTTGCGCAGCTCCCGGCCGACCGCGAACGCGGTCGCGAGGGTGGCCTCGTCGGTCCGCTCGCCCCGGACGATCTCCAGCAGCGGCAGCACCGCGACCGGGTTGAAGAAGTGGAAACCGACCACCCGCTCCGGATGTGCCAGGTCGGCGGCCATCGCGCTGACCGACAGCGACGAGGTGTTGGTGGCGAGTACCGTCTCCGGCGAGACGATCTTCTCCAGCTCCGCCCAGACCTGCTTCTTCACCGCCAGGTCCTCGAAGACCGCCTCGATGACGAAGTCGGCGTCGGCGAAGACACCCTTGTCGACCGAACCGCTGACCAGGCCGCGCAGCTTGGCGGCGGTCCCCTCGGGCAGCCGGCCCTTGCCGACCAGCTTGTCGATCTCGGCGTGCACGTACGCCACGCCCTTGTCCACCCGGGTCTGGTCCAGATCGGTCAACACCACCGGCACCTGAAGCCGGCGGACGAAGAGCAGCGCCAACTGCGAGGCCATCAGGCCGGCACCGACCACGCCGACCTTGGTCACCGGCCGGGCCAACGCCCTGTCCGGGGCGCCGGCCGGCCGCTTGGCCCGCCGCTGCACCAGGTCGAACGAGTAGAGCCCGCTGCGCAGCTCCGGGCTGAAGATCAGATCGGCCAGCGCCTCGTCCTCGGCGGCCGTGCCAATGTTGAAGTCGGCGTCCTTCGCCAGGGCCAGCAGGTCCAACGCCCGGTACGCGGACGGGACCGCCCCGTGCAGTTTCTCGTCGAGCAGCTTGCGGGCGAAGTAGAGCACCCCGTCCCACATCTCCCGGTCGACCTCGGGCCGGGCCACCTGAACCTCACCCCGGACCACCCCGGCCGCCCACTCCAGCGAACGCTCCAGGAAGTCCGCCGGCTCGAGGAGTACGTCGGCGATACCCAGCTCGGCGGCCTGCTTCGGCTTGAGCATCCGGTTCTGGGTCAGCGGGTTCTGGATCACCACCTGGGCGGCGCCGGCGATGCCGATCAGGTTCGGCAGCAACTGGGTGCCGCCCCAGCCCGGGACCAGCCCGAGGAACACCTCGGGCAGGGCCAGTGCCGCCGCCCCGGAGGAGAGGGTCCGGTAGTGGCAGTGCAGGGCCAGTTCCAGACCGCCACCCATCGCCGCGCCGTTGACGAACGCGAACGTCGGCACGCTGCTGTCCCGCAGTCGGGCGAAGACCCGGTGTCCGAGCCGGCCGATCTCCAATGCCTGGTCGCGGTCCGCGATCAGCGGCAGGCCGGTCAGGTCGGCGCCGACACTGAAGATGTACGGCTTGCCGGTCACCGCCACGAACGCCGGCCCGGCGGCGAGCGCCTCGGTGATCGCGGCGTCCAGGCTGGCCAACCCGGCCGGGCCGAAGGTGTTCGGCTTCTTGTGGTCGAAGCCGTTGTCGAGGGTGATCAGCGCGGCCGGCCGGTCCAGCCCGGGTACGGCCACCAGCCGCAGCAGCGCCCTGGTGACGACCTCGTTCGGCGCGGTGAGCGCACTCATTTGTCTTCACCCTCCCAGTTGGGGTTTTCCCAGATGACCGTGCCGCCCATGCCGATGCCGATACACATCGCGGTGAGCCCGTACCGCACCTCGGGGTGCTCGGCGAACTGCCGGGCGAGCTGGGTCATCAGCCGTACGCCGGAGGAGGCGAGCGGGTGGCCGATGGCGATCGCCCCTCCCCACGGGTTGACCCGGGGGTCGTCGTCGTTGATGCCGAAGTGGTCGAGGAAGGCGAGCACCTGCACCGCGAACGCCTCGTTCAGCTCGAACAGGCCGATGTCGTCGATGCTCAGCCCGGCGATCCGCAGCGCCTTCTCGGTGGACGGGATCGGGCCGACGCCCATCACCTCCGGCTCCACCCCGACGAAGCCGTACGAGACCAGCCGCATCGCGACCGGTAGCCCGAGTTCCCGGGCCACGTCCTCGGCGGCGAGCAGGCTGGCGGTGGCGCCGTCGTTGAGCCCGGCCGCGTTGCCGGCGGTGACCCGGCCGTGCGGGCGGAACGGGGTCTTCAGGGTGGCCAGCTTCTCCATCGAGGTGTCCCGGGGCGCCTCGTCGGCGGTGGCCAGTCCCCAGCCGGCCTCCGGGTCCCGGGTGGCGACCGACACCAGGTCGGGCTGCAGCTTGCCGTTGGCGTACGCCTTGGCGGTCTTGACCTGCGAGGCGAGCGCGTACGCGTCGGCCCGCTCCCGGGTGATGTGCGGGACCCGGTCGTGCAGGTTCTCCGCGGTCGAGCCCATCACCAGGGCGGACGGGTCGACCAGCTTCTCGGCCAGGATCCGGGGGTTGGGGTCGACGCCCTCACCCATCGGGTGCCGGCCCATGTGCTCGACGCCGCCGGCGATCGCCACGTCGTACGCGCCCATCGCGATGCCGCCGGCGACGGTGGTGACCGCGGTCATCGCGCCGGCGCACATCCGGTCGATGGCGTAGCCCGGGACCGTCTTCGGCAGCCCGGCGAGCAGGGCGGCGGTCCGGCCGATGGTGAGGCCCTGGTCGCCGATCTGGGTGGTGGCGGCGATCGCCACCTCGTCAACGCGCTCCGGCGGCAGCTGCGGGTTGCGCCGCAGCAGTTCGCGGATGCAGCGGATCACCAGGTCGTCGGCGCGGGTGTGCGCGTACATGCCACCCGCCTTGCCGAACGGGGTGCGGACGCCGTCGACGAAGACGACGTCCCGGACTTCACGGGGCACTGGAGCCTCCTTCTCGACCATGAGCCGACCCTCGACGCCGACGGGCGGCACCACGGACCGGAGCACGGTCGCCGGCACGGGCGTGTACCCCGGATGCTACTAGCCGGTAACTAGCGTGCGGCGCGCCGCCACTGTGGTCCGGGCCACACCGTCTCCGGTCGGCCCGCCGGGACGGTCCGGTAGGTTGACCGCGAAACGTGGACGGACCGCGAGGACGTGGCGGAGAGGAACAGGCGTGAAGGTACTGGTCGCGGGAGGCGCCGGCTTCATCGGCAGCACGGTGGCGTCGGCCTGTCTGGACGCCGGCATCGAGCCGGTGATCCTGGACAACCTGGTCACCGGGCGGGTCGAGTTCACCCGGGGACGGATCTTCTACCAGGGCGACATCGCCGACGGACCACTGCTGGACCGGATCTTCGCCGAGCACCCGGAGATCGGTGCCGTGGTGCACGCGGCGGCGCTGATCGTCGTACCGGAGTCGGTGGCCGAGCCACTGCGTTACTACCGGGAGAACGTCGCCAAGTCGATCGACTTCATCGAGCACCTGCTCCGCAACGGGGTGCACCGCTACGTCTTCAGCTCGTCGGCCTCGATCTACCAGACCAACGACGACTTCTCCGTCGACGAGGACTCGCCGCTCGCGCCGACCAGCCCGTACGCGCGTACCAAGGCGGTGATGGAGATGATCCTCGCCGACGCCGCGACGGCCACCCCGCTGCGCGCGCTGTCGCTGCGCTACTTCAACCCGATCGGCGCCGACCCGAAGCTGCGGACCGGGCTGCAGACCGCCCGACCGACCCACGCCCTCGGCAAGATGATCGGCGCCTACGAGAACGGTGCGGAGTTCCTGATCACCGGAACGGACTGGCCCACCCGGGACGGCTCCGGCATCCGGGACTACGTACACGTCTGGGACCTGGCCCGGGCGCACGTCCAGGCGCTGCTGAAGTTCGACGAGATCCTGCCCGCCGACGGCGACCGCCCGGTCGAGGTGATCAACCTCGGCACCGGTGAGGGGACCACGGTCCGGGAGCTCGTCGCGGCCTTCACCGAGGCGGCCGGCCCGCTGCGGACCGGCGAGGCGCCGCCACGTCCGGGCGACGGAGCCGGCTCGTTCACCCGCAGCACCCGGGCCCGCGCCCTGCTCGACTGGAAGCCGGAGTTCTCCGTCGCCGACGGCATCCGGCACTCGCTGGCCTGGGCCCGCAAGCGCACCGAGGTCCTCGGCCCGGACCCGACCGCGTAGGTGCGGGTACGTCCCACCCGGTCGGATCGGCGTCACCGCACGGCGCGGTCAGCCGCTTCCCGCAGCCGTGCCGAGGCACCAGGCCGAGTTCGGCGAGCCCGGCGGCGATCGCCGGCCCGGAACCCGCCTCGCCGGTGTCGACGAGCGTGACGGACTCGTCGTCCCGCCAGGCGTAGGCCTGGTATCTGCCCGGCCGCAGCCGGTACAGCTGTGGCCGCAGCTCATTGATGTGCCGAGACTACGAGGCGTGCCGGACGGGGACCGAACCGTTCCGCCGTCCGCGGATCCGCTGTCGGCCGACCGGCCGTCCCACCCTGGGCAGGCCGGCGGGCCGACCAGCGCCCCCGCGAGCTCGGCCGCGATCAGTCCCCCCTGCCAGCGCCGGGCGCCGTAGCCG